>JBBRWO010000222.1:0-1517 GCA_038249135.1 Coriobacteriia bacterium | reverse complement strand
GTCCTCAAGTTTGGTGGCGAGGAGGGTGGAGACGTGCTCACAGGGAACGTCACCTGCTTGTCGAACGGTGATGATGCTGCCGATTTCGGTTAGCGTCAGGGCGGCCGTCTGGGCGGAGCGGATGAACTGCAGGCGAGAGAGCGCCGCTTCGTTGTATCGGCGGTAGCCGTTCCGATCACGCGCGGCGGGGGGCAACAGGCCGCGGCGCTCATAAAACCTGATGGTCTGTGCGGTCACGCCGCTCGCACTGGCAAGGTCCCTGATCTGCATTCTTCCATTCCACCACTTGACCTTGCAGCGTGGTGCAACGTTTACCGTGAAGATATGGAAATCACCATGCAGTACTTCGACGGTTGCCCGAACTGGACGATCGCGGCCGAGCGGCTGGCGGTGATCGCGGAAGAGCGCCCCGGCGTCATCGTGAGCCGGCAGCTGATCGAGAGCGTGGAGGACGCGGAGGCGATCGGCTTCCGGGGATCGCCGAGCATCCTGGTCGACGGAAAAGACCTCTTTCCGGACTTGTCAGCCACGGCGGGACTCGCCTGCCGTATTTATGCCACCCCCGACGGATTCGCCGGCGCCCCGACGCTGGAGCAACTGCGCGAAGCGATCGCTGCAGCATAAGCGGCATCCGTCCGGAATATGGCCTTTTCGTCTTCGGTGGCGAATTGGCCGGCTCCTTGCTTCCTGGATCTACGGTCGATGACGAACTATCCACGGAGGAAGGCCTGCGCGCGATGGATCGTAATGTTGCGTCGAGTATCGGTAACCGGGAGCTTCTTGCAGATCCGCACGAGGGAGACGGGATCGATGAGCCCGGCTTCGACTAGCGCATCCACGAACTCCAGGTCCTTTTCGTCACCGCGAACCAGCTTCGCGGCACACAGGTCGTGTGGATCGAGACATCGGGCCAGTGCGCCGTTGGGACCGTCTGGTGCCAGCTGAACGGTGCGGGTCTCCCAGCCATTCGGGAGCACCGCGGTCGTGACGTTGACACCCTGCACGTAGAAGCCGTGGTCCATGTGAAACTGTGACCACTCCCCCAGGTTGGCGTCGATGAGGGTAGCCAGGGTGTAGTCCTCATCGTCCATGATCGGTGCAATGTCGACCTCTTCAGAGAGCGTGGCCCGTTCGGGCAGCTGCGTCTCATCATAGGAACCGAGGATGGCCTGGCTGCCGATGACGAGTACCTCGCGTTGCTCAGTGACCCTGGTGGCGTGCCGGATCGCCTCCTCGAGCTCCCTGCGTTTCATTCTTGGTTAGCCCGCTCGATTGCTGCGACCCGCTCGCCCTGAGTGAGAGCGCCAGCGAACGGCGAGTTCTGTCGGAGTTCCCGACCCTCCGGAGTGTCCGCGAGCATGCCCAGGACGAGTAGGTCCACGGGACTATCCACAAGCTCGGCCCAACGATCCACCCACTTCTGCCCGATCGGGGAACGAAGCCGAGCCCGAAGGCGAACGAGGTTGTCCGGCACCACATCAAGCACAGCCTTCGGATCGGCCCTGAGCCTGTTCGCG
>JBBRWO010000221.1:0-1545 GCA_038249135.1 Coriobacteriia bacterium | reverse complement strand
TGGATCGCGTAGACCTCGGTGTAGAGGTACATGAACGCGAGGCGGACGAGACCCTCCTTGCCGATGCGGCGCATCGAGGTGGGCATCGCGTCGCCACGCAGGATGCGGAACTTGCCGACTTTGGCGGCGCGCTGGACGTAGTCGTGGTCCTCGGCGAGCACGATGGTCTCGTCGTAACCGCCGATGGCCTCGTGTGCGCTGCGTTCGATGAGGATGCAGAAGCCGGGCGCGTGCGGGGAGGCGTACTGGATGAGGTCGAGATACAGGTTGGCGACTTCGCAGGCGAACAGGTTGCCAGGGGTTCGCTCAAGGGGAGCGATGTGGGAGGTAGCAGCGACCAGTTCGCGTTCCGCGAACTCCGCGAGCGCCTGCTCGATCCAGCCGGCGGGCGGATCATTGTCGGCGTCGAGGAACAAGATGAGGTCGGTGTCGGCTGCTGCAGCACCTGCGTTGCGGCCCACGGCCGGCATGCCGCCATCGACGACGCGCACGCCGTGTGATGCGGCGATCTGGCGCGTGGCGTCGGTCGAGCCTGCATCCGCAATGACCACAGCGTCAGGACGCCGAGTCTGGCGGTCGAGGGCGTCGAGCAGCACAGGGAGTCGCTCGGCCTCGTTCAGGGCGGGCACGACCACGGTCAGGGTAGGCATCGGTTCTCCGGCGCGAGAGGGTGTATCGGGACTAGCAGATCCGCGGCAACTGCTCGCCGACCAGCATATCCATGATACGCGTAGCGCCAAACGCCGTGTGCACGTAAACCTTGCCTGCGGGTGCCTCGGTGCATTCGCCGATGATCGCGGCATCCTCGCCGTACGGCGATGCCTTCATCGCTGCGAGCGCGGCCTCAGCCTGCTCGGCGGGTACGACAGCGACCATCTTGCCCTCGTTGGCGACCTGGAAGACGTCGTAGCCGAGCATCTCGGAAGCGCCGCGGACCTGATTCTTCACGGGCACGGCGGTCTCCTCGATGGTGATGGAGACGCCGGACGCGGTCGCGAACTCGTTGAGCGTGGAGGAGATGCCGCCGCGCGTCGGGTCGCGGAAACCGCGGGTGTCCGGAGCTGCGGCGAGTACGTTGGCGATGAGCTTGTTGAGCGGCGCGGCGTCGGTCTCGATGCTGGTCTCGAACTCGAGGCCCTCGCGGGTCGAGATGATCGCGATGCCGTGGTCGCCCAGCGTGCCCGAGACGAGCACCTTGTCGCCGGGCTTGCAGTAGCTGCCCGACAGGTCGACGCCCTCGGGCAGCGAACCTACGCCGGCAGTGTTGATGAAGATGCCGTCGCCGTGACCCTTCTCGACGACCTTAGTGTCACCGGTGACGATGTGGACGCCGGCTTCTCGGCAGGCGTCGCGCATCGAGATGAGCACGCGGCGAAGGTCCTCGACCGGGAAGCCCTCTTCGAGCACGAAGCCGACCGAGATGTAGAGCGGAGTGGCGCCGCTGGTGGCGACGTCGTTGACGGTGCCGCACACAGCGAGCCGCCCGATGTCACCGCCGGGGAAGAAGATGGGGTTGACCACGTAGGTGTCGGTGGAAAACGCGAG
>JBBRWO010000220.1:0-1588 GCA_038249135.1 Coriobacteriia bacterium | reverse complement strand
GCTCAAGGGCATGTCGGCGGCGATGGGATACGAGCGCACGGCAGACCTGACGCACAAGATGGAAGAGCTGATGACCAAGGTTCGCGCAGGCGAACTCGCGGTCGACACTCGGCTGGTCGATTTGGTGCTGTCCTCGGTGGATCTGGTGCGCGATCTCATTGACGATGAGGCCGCCGGAAACACCGAGGTGGATCCGAGCAGCACTGTTGCGGCATTGGCGGCGTTCGGGGTGTCCGCTACTCAGCCAACTGTGTCTGCAACGGTGGGTGCGCACGAGAATGCACACACTGGCGAAGTCGAGCTACTCGACGGAGAACGAGGCTTCGAGGTTCGGGTGCAGCTCGAAGCCGCATGTGTGCTCAAGGCCGTGCGTGCCTACATGGTCATCAAGCGCCTGGCTCACATAGGCCGCGTCATCTATACCGTTCCGCCTGCACGGGAGATCGAAGACGAGAACTTCGAATCGGAGTTCACGGTCGTCATCGGCACCCCGGGCACCGGTGACGAGCTGCGTGACGCCGCAGCACACGTGAGCGAGGTCCACAGCGTTGATGTCACGGAAGTCGCGGCGTCTCAACCGGTCGAAATACCCGTCGCCGACGGGGGCGATGCCGCGCCCATCAACCGTCGTCGCGACATCCCCAAGCTCTCCGAGAGCCAGACGGTGCGCGTCTCTATCGGCCACCTCGACACGCTGGTCGACCTTGTCGGCGAGCTGGTCATCTTGCGCTCGCGCCTGGAGCGCGTCGCCAAGCGCATCTCGGACACCGATCTGAACAGCACGCTGGCGGATTTTCATCACATCTCCTCGGAGCTTCAATACGAGGTCATGCAGACGCGCATGGTGCCGGTGCGAAACATCTTCAACCGCTTTCCGCGTATGGTCCGAGATCTGGCGACGGACCTTGGCAGGGAGGTCGAGTTCGAGATCGCTGGCCTCGACATCGAGCTCGACCGCACGGTGCTCGACGAGATCGGCGACCCGATCGTCCACCTGCTCCGCAACAGCATCGATCACGGCGTCGGCACCGCGGAGGAGCGACTCGCGCTGGGTAAGCCACCCGAAGGCCACGTCAGACTGACAGCGGTTCGCGAACGCGACCACGTCACCATCGTCGTCAGCGATGACGGCAAGGGAATCGACCTGGAGCGCGTGTGGGCAAAGGCGGTGCAGCGGGGCCTCGCAAATGCCGAGGAACGCGACGACTACTCCGAGAGTGAGATTCTGCTCTTCATCTGCGTCCCCGGATTCTCGACTGTCGAGAAGACGACGAAGGTCTCGGGCCGCGGCGTCGGCATGGACGTGGTGAAAGGCAAGATCGAGCATCTCGGCGGAACGGTGCGCATCGCATCGACCCCGGGCGTCGGCACCGACTTCATCCTCCAGTTGCCGCTCACGCTGGCCATCGTCAAGGCACTCCTGGTTCAGGAGTGCGGCGAGACCTTCGCGATTCCGCTCGCTGCGGTGACCGAGGTGTTCTCGGCGCATGAAGTCGCGCTCGAATCGATCGATGGAGTGCCGGTTCTGATGCTTCGGGATGGCGATGTGGTGCCGTTCCACCGGCTGGATGCGATTCTTTATGGCAAG
>JBBRWO010000219.1:0-1598 GCA_038249135.1 Coriobacteriia bacterium | reverse complement strand
GGGACCTCGAAGACCGGGAGGATGATCTTGCCGGTCTCGATCTCGACGTCGCACTTCTCGGCGATGGCGAGTGTGTTGGCGATCGCCTCGGGATACTGGTTGCCGATCGACTCAAGCATCTCCTCGTGCGACTTCATGTAGAACTCGTCGCAGGAGAACTTCATGCGACCCGGCTGGTCCATCGTCGAGCCGGTGCCGATGCACAGCAGCAGGTCCTGCGTCTTGGCATCCTCGCGAGTGAGGTAGTGGATATCGTTGGTGGCCACAATCGGCAGTTCGAGTTCGCGCGCGAGACCGGCGATCTGTTTGTTGAGCTGCGTCTGGCTGACACCCTGGTTGGTGACGATGCCCTGCTCCTGGATCTCCAGGTAGAAGTCGCCGGGCGCGAAGATGCTCTTGTACTTCTCGGCCCACGCTCGTGCGTCGTCGGGCTGGTTGCGCTCGAAGGACTTGGAGACGATGCCGCTCATACACGCCGACGTGCCGATGAGCCCCTCCGCGTAGCGCTCGAGAAGCTCAAGGTCTACCTGAGGCTTGTAGTAGAAGCCCTTGACCGCGGCGTCGCTGACGAGCGCCATGAGGTTGCGGTAGCCCTCGTTATTCTTGGCGAGCAGTAGCAGGTGAAACAGGTTGGGCTTGCCGTCGCGCTTGGTGCGCGAATCGGGTGTGAAGTAGACCTCGCACCCGATGATCGGCTTGACGCGGCCGGCTCCGATCTTGGGATCGGCGCACGCCTTGTAGAAGTCGATGGCGCCGTACATGTAGCCGTGGTCAGTGATCGCGAGTGCGGGCATCTCGTAGTCGACAGCTTGCTTGACCAGCGCTTTCACGCGGGCGGCACCGTCAAGGAGCGAATACTCCGTGTGCGTGTGGATGTGGACGAACGACATCGACCGGTCGCCTACTCGGCCGAGTCGGGGCCGTCGAGACGGCCGAGAATCGCGGTGTAACCATCGGCGCCGTATTTGAACGCTTTGCTCACGCGAGAGATCGTCGTCGCCGAGGCGCCGGTCAGATCCTGAATCGCCGAGTAGTGCTCGCCGGCGGCCAGAAGTCGAGCGACCTGGAGGCGCTGGGCCATGTCGTGGATCTCACGGATCGTGCACAGGTCCTGCAACAGCGCGAAGGCCTCATCTGCGGTCTCGAGGGCGAGAAACGCGGCGAGAAGCTCATCGACTTCGGGCGTGCGGACGCGGGCATCAGGCATACGTGAAGGACTCCCCCGGAAGAAGGCGTGAACCACTAGATAGCGTGGTCAGGATAGCACGCAGGGACGACATGATGGGGTGCGGGATGACCGAACGGCGGGCCTTTGTGACGAGCGGTGGTGGGAGGGCGTGGGGAGTGGGTGGGCCTTCGCGAACTGTCCTCGGCGGCGTCGGCGGAGCCGACGACGCCTGCGGTAGGTTCGCTGCGGTCCACCCACTCCCCACGCCCCCGAGCCTCACAGGTCGCATAAAGCCCTACCATGGCCCTCGTCCTTGAAGGCCTCATTGACCCTACGGAGTCCCAGCCTGAGATGGATGTTCGCCAGGCTGCAGAGGCTCGCACGCATGAGCGTGCGGCCGGAGTGGGTCGCAGCGAACCTACCGCAGGCG
>JBBRWO010000218.1:0-1647 GCA_038249135.1 Coriobacteriia bacterium | reverse complement strand
GTGCTCGCGCAGTCGATCGCCAACCTCTACCTGCCGGAACTGAACGCCGACATCATCAACAACGGCGTGGCCAAGGGCGACACCGCGTACATTATGAAGATCGGCGGCTTCATGCTGCTGGTCACACTTCTGCTCGGCGTGACATCGATCATCTCGGTGTACTGGGGTTCCAAGACCGCTATGGCGTTCGGACGTGACCTCCGCCACTCGGTCTTCCGCCGCGTGGAGAGCTTCTCACTTGCCGAGGTGAACACGTTCGGGCCACCGTCGCTCATCACGCGCAACACCAACGACGTCCAACAGGTGCAGATGCTCGTGTTGCTCGGCCTCAACATGATGCTCGCCGCCCCGGTCATGTCGATCGGCGGCATCATCATGGCGCTTCGCCAGGACGTGCCACTCTCCGGCCTGCTCGTGGTCATCATCCCGCTCATGGCAATCATCATCGGCAGCCTCATGAGCAAGGCGCTGCCGCTGTTCAAGGCGATGCAGGTCAAGATCGACCGCGTGAACCAGGTCATGCGCGAGAAGCTGGCCGGCATCCGCGTGATTCGCGCGTTCGTGCGTAGCGACTACGAGGAGGCGCGCTTCGACGTGGCGAACCTCGACCTTACCGATACCTCGCTCAAGGTCGGACGTCTCTTCGCCATCATGATCCCGGCGGTCATGGCGATCTTCAACATCTCGTTCGTGGCTGTCATGTGGTTCGGCGGCCTGCGTATCGAGAGTGGTGCGATGCCCATCGGCAACCTCACCGCATTTCTCACCTACATCATGCAGATCCTCATGTCGGTCATGATGGCCGTCCTCATGTTCGTCATGGTTCCGCGTGCGGCCGCCTCGGTCGAGCGCATCAAAGAGGTGCTTGAGACCGAGCCGCAGATCAGTGACCCGGCAACGCCCACCGAGGAGACCGGCGGCTACGGCATCATCGAGTTCCGCGACGTCGAGTTCCGCTATCCCGGCGCCGAGGACCCGGTGCTGTGCGGCGTCTCGTTCAAGGCCGAGCCCGGTCAGACCACGGCAATCGTCGGCAGCACCGGCAGCGGCAAGTCCACGCTCATCAACCTCATCCCGCGCTTCTACGACGTCACCAGTGGGGCGGTCTTGGTCGACGGCGTCGACATCCGGGAGATGACGCAGGAGCGGCTCTGGGGCAAGATCGGCTTCATCCCCCAAAAGGCGTTCCTGTTCAGCGGCACCGTGGCGAGCAACCTGCGCTACGGCAAGGAGGACGCGACCGACGAAGAGTTGTGGCACGCGCTCAAGGTCGCGCAGGGCAAGGCGTTCGTGACATCCATGCCCGAGGGACTCGACGCGCCAATCGCCCAGGGCGGCACGAACGTCTCGGGTGGTCAGCGTCAGCGTCTCGCTATTGCTCGCGCGCTCGTGAAGCGCCCCGAGGTATACGTCTTCGACGACTCCTTCTCGGCGCTCGACTTCAAGACCGACTCGGCACTGCGGAGCGCCCTCAAGAACGACATCACCGACGCGACGGTCATCATCGTGGCGCAGCGCGTGAGCACGATCATGCACGCAGACAACATCATCGTCATGGACAACGGCACCATCGTCGGCGCCGGCACGCACGACGAACTGATGGCGAGCTGCGAAACCTACCGGGAGATCGTCCATTCGCAACTCACC
>JBBRWO010000217.1:0-1688 GCA_038249135.1 Coriobacteriia bacterium | reverse complement strand
TCGGCAGCGCCTCGTGGCGTCCGTCCTCGTCGACCCAGCTGACGAGATGGGCCGCGAAGTAGATGACCTTTTCGAGCATCTTGGCCTTGAGCTCCTCCTTCGGCTCGATGCCGGCGAGGAGATAGGCGAGCCACGAACGGGTACCGCGCAGGTACCAGATGTGCACGGCGGGAGCAGCCAACTCGATGTGGCCCATGCGGTCGCGGCGAACCTTCGAGCGGGTGACCTCGACGCCGCAGCGCTCGCAGATGATGCCCTTGAAGCGGACGCGCTTGTACTTGCCGCAGTAGCACTCCCAGTCGCGGGTCGGCCCGAAGATCTTCTCGCAGAACAGGCCGTCCTTCTCGGGACGCAGCGTGCGGTAGTTGATGGTCTCGGGCTTCTTCACCTCACCGTGGGACCAGTTGCGGATCTGGTCCGCCGTGGCCAAACGGATCTTCAGTTGGTCGAACATGTTGACGTCGAGCATGTGGTTCCTCGTAATCGCTCTCGGGTGTTCTGGTCATCTCTTCGTTCGGGTCTCTGGCCGGAGCCAGGGGTCAGACCCCAGATTCAACGCACCCCGTCTGCTGACGGACTTGCGCTTCACGGTGGTCGCATCTGGGGTCTGACCCCTCTGCGACCACCACGAGCGGTCTAGTAACGGGCGGTGCGTTCGGCTTTTTCGCGTTCGCGTCGTGCGTCGTCTTCGTCGGTGCCGCGCTCGGGGCGTGAGATGTCGATGCCGAGTTCCTCGGCAGCGCGGTACACCTCGTCGTCGAGGTCGCGCATCTCGATCTCGTGGCCGTCCTCGGTGAGCACTTCGACGTTGATGCAGAGTGCCTGCATCTCCTTCATGAGCACCTTGAAGCTCTCGGGCACACCCGGTTCGGGGATGTTGTCGCCCTTCACGATTGCTTCGTACACACGGACACGGCCGAGCACGTCGTCGGACTTGATGGTGAGCAGCTCCTGCAAGCAGTAGGCCGCGCCGTAGGCCTCGAGAGCCCACACTTCCATCTCGCCGAATCGCTGTCCACCGAACTGGGCCTTGCCACCGAGCGGCTGCTGGGTGATCATCGAGTACGGGCCGGTCGAGCGGGCGTGGATCTTGTCGTCGACCAGGTGGGCCAACTTCAAGATGTACATGTACCCGCAGGTGATCTGGTTGTCGTACTTGTCGCCGGTGCGGCCGTTGTACAGCTCGAGCTTGCCGTTGGTACCGACGAGGCGATCGCCATTGGCCGCCTCGGGGTTGAGCCGCTCGAGGATCTCCTGGATGGTCGGATGGTCGAGCGACTTCTCCTTCTCGTCCCAGTTCGCACCGTCGAACACCGGCGTGGCCACGAACGTGGACGGCTTGGTGTTGGGGCGCGTCTTGGTTTCGGTGCCACGAATCGGCGCGTCGCCGACCGTGGTGCCGTCCGGGTTGGTCCAACCCCAACGGGCGCAGTAGCCGAGGTGGGCTTCGAGCACCTGGCCGACGTTCATGCGGCTCGGCACGCCGAGGGGGTTGAGGATGATGTCGACCGGCTGACCATCGGCGGTGTATGGCATGTCCTCGATCGGGAGGATCTTGGAGATGACGCCCTTGTTGCCGTGACGGCCAGCAAGCTTGTCGCCTTCCTGAATCTTGCGCTTCTGCGCGACGTACACGCGAACTAGCTCGTTGACGCCCGGCGACAGATCGTCACCGTTGTCACGGCTGA
>JBBRWO010000216.1:0-1720 GCA_038249135.1 Coriobacteriia bacterium | reverse complement strand
GGTGCACGAGCTTCTCGTCGCGCATCGCCGGGATCGCACCGTACCAGTAGCAACCTTGGTTGTAGAGCAACATCGTTCGATGTCTTGACCGTGTTCGCCTTGAGCGTGCGATCAAATCCGCACGCCTCGCCTGCGGCGCCGAGGAGGGTCAGCAGTGCATGCGCGACCGCGGCCAACAGGAGAAGGCGGTCGCGACGCTGCGCAGAACCGATGTGGGTTGCAGACAGGCCCATACCGAAGTGGTTGTCCTTGATGTCCCGGAAGGTCTCTTCAATCGTGAACCTGCGAGCATGGAGCTTCACGACGCCCGCGGCGCCGAGGTCGACGCGGTTCGTTGCGATACACCAGGCTTCCTTCATGCCCTTCTGGTGCTTCAGGACCACCGCGGGGATGCTGGTCTTGTCCGCCGTGATTTGCACGTCGCGAAGCATCTTGGCGTGACCGCCAAGGGGCACCCATTCCGCGGCCGACATCGTGCGTTCGCGGTGCGTCACATGGATGATCTGCCGGAAGCGAATCGCATAGGACCACCCGAGCATGTCCAGGTACATGAACAGCTTCTGATCGCCGAAACCGCGATCCGCGAGTAGCGTCACGTTCAGCGTTTCAGGCAGGATCTGGTGCAGCCGCTCGATCAGCTCGGCCTCGTAGTCGTTGCGCCGATTCTTCAGCGCCGACTTCTGAACCGTCTTCCACAAGAGCGGTGTCGCCCGCCCATGCGACGTCACGAGGTACATCGCGATGGTGGAGTGATCATCCTTGTCGAACTCGGTCCAATCGAGTGCGACCACCAGCTCCTGCCGCGCTGCGACAACGAACATGACCCAGTGGGTGAACCAGCCCCACACGTTCACACCGGTGTTGCTCAAGAGGCGGTCGACCTGCTTGATGGCGTGCTTCGGCTCGAGGCCCATCGCCTGGGCAAGCCCACGACCGATGGCGTGAACTCCCAGGGCGGCCGCGTGGAGCACGCCGACCACGCCGCGCGCGAAGGACAGCACGCGCGTCGCGTGGACGTCTTCGCCGAGCAGATCGACGACAACCTCATGGACCTGGAGCGGAGAAAGCCTCGCGGCCGCCGGGCGGCGCGCAGAAGCGGTGCTGGCCAACGGGGTCGAAGTCGGAGGGGTGTTCGTCGTCATGCCCCTCCAACAGTGCTACGTGGCGATGGATTCCGGAGGCAAGAAACAAACCAGGGGATCGGTCAGGTGCAGGTGGAATTTGTTGACACATCGCGTTCTTTGTGGGCCCGCGTTTACGAGCGGCGCGATCTCGATCATCCCGCTTCCCCGCCCGGCGCGAAGGGGTTCGACGTTGTCCTCGGCTCGGTTACCATGGGATGCTCTGGCGCACCGCCCGAGGGCTCGTCCATGACCGCCAACCTCGACAACGTGTTCCGCCACGAGCTCGAAGAGCTGATCGAGCATCGCCTCTCGACCTTCCGACCGATCCTTTCGCATCTGGTGACGGCGACCTTCCGGGCCAATCTCGTGGGTTTCGTTGCCATGGCCGGGCACGGAAACCTCGACCCGTGGCTCGATCCGATCTTCGCGAGCCGGCCTCTCCCGCTTCAGGGCACCGACCGGTTAACCGCCGGTCAGGTGGCGCTGCTCGGCGGCACCCGACCCCTGCGGATCCTGCACACCGTCGTCCTCGAGCTCGACGTCCTGCTGGACGGCGGCGACAAGGCGAGCCGAAGGCAGGCGACAGAGGTCCTCTC
>JBBRWO010000215.1:0-1762 GCA_038249135.1 Coriobacteriia bacterium | reverse complement strand
GCGTTGCACACGATGACTCCGCGCTCCGTGGCGGCGTCGACATCGACGTTGTCCACGCCCACGCCCGCTCGGCCGATGATCTTGAGGTTCACGCCGGCCTCGATGACCTCGCGCGAAGCCTGCGTGGCCGAGCGCACGATGAGCGCGTCGTAGGCGGGAATCGCGGCAACGAGCTCCTCGGGCGTGAGGTCCGTCTTCACGTCGACGTCGAACTTCTCCTTGAGCAGTGCTACGCCACTTGCGGCGATCTGCTCGGCGACAAGTACCTTCATAGGGGTCCCCTAACCTTCCATGAACACGGATTCGGCGGCGATGACTCCGGCGCCGCGGGTGAATTCGTAGCCCAACTCGGCGAACGTCATCTCGAGCGCCGCGAGCGTGGTGATGATGTCGAACTCGCCAAAGTAGCCGAGGTGGCCGATGCGGATGATCTTGCCCACGTAGTCGTCCTGGCCACCGGCGATCGTGACGCCGTACTTGTTCTTGAGGATGCTGACGATCTTCTTGCCGTCGATACCCTCGGGCACCCACGCCGGCGTGACCGCGCTGCCGCGACCCTCGGGCGGCGCGAACAGCTTCAGGCCGAGCGCTTCGCAGCCACGGCGGGTGGCCTCGGCCAGACGCGCGTGGCGGATGATGGTGTTCTCGATGCCCTCTTCGCGGATCATCTTGAGCGACTCGTTCAGGCCGAGGACCAGCGTGACCGCAGGCGTGAACGGCGTCGTGTCCTTGGCGACGTTCTTCTGGTAGCTCATCCAGTCGAAGTAGAACTTGGGGAGCGTCGAGCGCTCGTAGGCGCGCCACGCCTTCTTGCTGACGGTGCAGGCTGCCAGACCCGGCGGGAGCATGAGCCCCTTCTGGGAGCCGGTCATGACCACGTCGAGGCCCCACTCGTCAGTCTTGCACTCGACCGCGCCGATGCCGGTGATGGAGTCGACGATGAGCACGACGTCCTCGAGCGGACCCACGATCTCGCCGATCGCCTTGACGTCGTTGAGCACACCCGTCGAGGTCTCCGACTGCGTGACGATGACGCCGCGCGCCTCGGGGTGCTGGCTGAGCGCCTCGGCGACGTCGGCGGGACGGACGACTTCGGTCCAGCCGTACTGCAGGTCGATCACGTTGAGGCCGTAGGTCTCGGCGATCTTCTTCTGGCGGTCGCCGAACTTGCCGTTGCGACACACGATGACCGTGTCTCCCGCGCTGAAGCAGTTCACGATGCCGGCTTCCATGACGCCCGTGCCGGAGCACGCGAAGAGCAGCACATCGCCCTCGGTCTGGAAGACGTACTTGAGGCCGGTGATGCACTCAGCGAACGCCGCCGAGAAGTCCGGCGTGCGATGGTGGATGATCGGCGCGGCCATTTTGAGCATGACCTCGGCGGGTACCGGGGTGGGCCCCGGCGTCATCAGGTACTTCTTCTGCATGACTACGCTTCCTTCTTGATCCAGCTGAACATCGAGCGGAGCTCGGAGCCGACTTCCTCGACGTAGGCCTCGGCGTGGATGCGTCGCATCGACTTGAACCACGGCTGGCCGGCCTTGTTCTCGAGGATGAAGTCGCGGGCGAAGGTGCCGTTCTGGATGTTCCAGAGCGCCTCGGCCATGGCCTCACGGGTGTCGTCGGTGATGATCTTGGGGCCGGTGTAGTAGTCGCCGTACTCGGCGGTGTTGGAGATGGAGTCGCGCATCTTGGCCATGCCGCCCTCAAACATCAGGTCGACGATGAGCTTGACCTCGTGCAGGCACTCGAAGTACGCGAT
>JBBRWO010000214.1:0-1803 GCA_038249135.1 Coriobacteriia bacterium | reverse complement strand
GAGTCAGGTACAACAAAGTCGGTCATCTTCATGGACCCATGCTATCCAGCCACCTTTCTAGCATTACGGTGTGCCGATCATTCGCCGAAGTGTCGTATTCGCCGAACCCTCATCGGGACACCCTCCGCAGTATTTCCCGACGTGCCCGCGAAGCCGGGACCTCAATAGGCAACGCGTCACCGAGTCAATGCAGATCGGTCGATCTCGGCCGTCAGCCATCTCGGTTGACGCGACTGGGTGGCCGCACGTTGGTGTTCTCGATTTGCAGGATCTCGGTGGAGAATTCGTGGATGTCTGCGGGATTATGGCTGGTGAAAACGATCGTGGTCCCTTTGGCCTGTTCGTCGCGCAGGATGCGCTTGAGGGTGATGACGCTGTCGGCGTCCAGGGCGTTGAACGGCTCGTCGAGGAGTAGCACTTCAGGGTTTTCCATGAGCGCTTGGGCGAGAGACAGTTTCTGCTTCATCCCAAGCGAGTAGTTGCGCACCTTCTGCTTCAGCTCGGGTCGCAGGCCGACTTGTAGAAGGGCGGCGTCGACCTCTTCTGTCCCGATTCGATTCCGGATAGCCGCGAGTTCCAGGAGGTTTCGTCGCGCTGTCGCGCCAGCGATATAGGCGGGCCCGTTGATGGTGACGCCGAATCGATCGGGAAAGCTTCGATTCTTGGACAGGTACCGGGGGTCGACCCAGATTTCACCCGCATCCGGTACCGCGAATCCGCAGAGGAGTTTGAGAAGGACGGACTTCCCGGACCCGTTCGGTCCGACCAGGCCGTAGGTTCTTCCCTGCTCGATGTCGAAGGAGATGTCATCGAAGATGACGTGCCCCTTGTACCGCTTGGTTACGCCTCGCACCGACACAATGGTCATTTCTTGTCCTTTCAGGAACGTCGTTGTTGCCAGCGGAACAGGATCGGGAGCAAAGCTGCTGCGATGAAGAAGGCCGCGAGGAGCGAGGCTGTGGCGGCGAGAACTTTCGGCCAGCCTCCGGCGGCGAAGGCCATTCCCGAAAGTTGGACCGGCAGCCGGAGTGTGGGGGCCGATTGGAGATACGCGAGAACGACGAGCGTGGCGGTGGCCACGAGCACGCCTGCTCTGCTGGGGGAAAGCCAGGTCGCACCGAAAATGATGATGAGGTACACGGCGAGTTGCAGCACGCCGTTCACCAGGAAGTGGAATAGCCACGCCGCCATTCCCGCGGCGGGCAGCGCGAAGTCGCGGCCACCGAGCAAGACATAGGACACGCACGCCGTCCCGAGGAGCACCGCAATGAAGGTAAGGGCTTTGACCAGTTCGTGGCTGCCCACCTGCCGGTACCAGCGTGAGTGGGATCCGTAGCGCAGGAGCTCGAGCTGAATCCAGCCAGTCCCTCGGGCGGAGAGTCGGGCGCCGAACAGATACGCGTAGCCGATGAAAATGAAGGTGGAGGTAAAGAACTGGGCCATCGTGCCGGCACTGCCCAGGAAAACCGTCGACAGCGCATCGACCAGGGTCACCTGCTGCAGGTTTTGAGTGGCCATTGAGATCGTCACGACGGCAATTGAAGCGCCGGCGAACCAGAGCGCGGGAGCGGCCCAGCGGCTTGGCTTCCCGCAAACTCGACGATCGCATTCGGCGATGGTTCCGGCGCAGACGACGACAGCCAGCACCATGTTGGTCACGGCCGTGAGGGTGGCCTCGGGCGAGAGTCCGACCAGGGATGCGTTCAGGTAGAAGCCGGCGTTGAGCGGGGAATCCGCCGGTACCATCCCCGTCGCTGCAGCGCCCGCCCATAACCACAGTCCTAGCGCGACCATGATCTCGAT
>JBBRWO010000213.1:0-1812 GCA_038249135.1 Coriobacteriia bacterium | reverse complement strand
GTAGGCCCACGACTGCGAGCTCCGACTCCAGCGTCGCGATGGCATCCACATCCTTGTCGTAGTAGGGCACGAGTCCGCCTTTCCTGGGTGCATCGAACGTGTTGCGCTTAACCTGCGCGCCAATAGCTTACTGCGCGAAGCGCTGACCCGCTTCTGCGCGTCAGGTTGAAGCGCTTGTTAGCGGGCAGCAACAACGCGCCCAATCCGGTTGATGCATTGAAGGTCACAGGCTCTCTAGGGCGCGGCGCGCCAGAGCGACTCGCTGAGCAGTACCATCCCGGGCAGCCAGCCGACATAACAAGAACCAGTTCCATCATTTCGCTAACACAATCACCCATGCCGGACACTTATCGAGCATCAGGCCACATACTAATCCAGCAAGGAGGTTGACCGTATGATGCAACATCCCCCACCGCGGACGGCACGCTTTGACGAGCTGTACACGGAGTACCGCACCAGAATCCTCGCGTACTGCCGAACACGTTCCCGTTCTGCGGCGGACGGTGAAGACGCCTTGGCCGAGGTCTTCTTGATCGTATGGCGAAGACTCGACGAGGTTCCGGAGGGCGACGCTGCCCGCGCATGGCTTTATGCCACCGCTCGGCGTGTGACCGCCAACCAGCTTCGGTCCGCGCGTCGGTCCGTGAGCCTGCTCGAGCGGATCTCCGCTTGGCGCGGAGACCCGGCACTCTACGATTTCGCCGAGGCCAAAGATCCGCACGAACTCGTCCATGAGGCCCTCGGGCGCCTCAAGCCAATCGACCGCGAGGTTCTTCTTCTTGCGGAATGGGAGCGGCTGTCATCGGCCGAGATTGCGGCCGTGACCGGTTGCTCCAGCAATTCGGCTCGCGGGCGTCTGCATCGAGCCCGCAGACGCTTTCGCGAGGCATACGAGTCAGTTTCAGAGTGCCACCAGCAGGCCACGATGGCTCAAACGATCAACCTGACCGACTCACTCGCGCTCGCCGGGGAGCACTCGGCGAGGTCCGCCACTGAAAGGAGCGCGAAATGACTGACAGAGGCATGGAGGCTTTGCGCGAAGCCGATCCTGGAATTACCAACCCGGCCGAAGTGGATTTTGAGGCGCTTCGTGACCGGATCGTCGCCTCACCCGTCGTGAGTTGTTCCGAATCGCGTCGCTGGAAGCCATCGGGTATCAGCCGTCGCGCAATATCGACGGTCGGAGTTGGCGCTCTCGCTGCGGCGCTTCTGTTTGGTGCGTTCGGTCTAATTGGGCGATCAAGCACCGAGTCCGCATACGCTGCCATGGCACAAGCGGTTGCCAAGACGATCGAGCTCGGCACATCGGGTACCGTCGTGACGAGCCTTCAGGCAACCAGGGCAGACGGCAAGCGTGAAGAGCCCCTTCCAGACGTAGACGTTTCCGAACAGGTCTCCGCAGCCGACTTCGGCTCGACGTTCAAGTGGAATGGCGATGATTTTGAACTCAGTGGTCCGCGTAACCTTCGCCTAGTGGGCGGTGAGCTGTACGCACTGACGGATGATCAGTGGTGGGATCTCGGCGCGTTCGGTAGTGCGCCGGCTGCAGGCGGCGTAGGGAGCGGGATGCACGAATGGTTGAGAGGTTCCAAGCGCGCGTACGCTCCACAGAGCATCGCCGACCTCGTGAAACGTCTTGACGGGCTTGCGCAAGAAGACGGCACCGACGGCTCAACCATCTACACGGGCACGACGACGGTTCAGGCGGTCCGTGAGTGCTTCAGCAAGGGCGCCGAGGCTGATGGCAACGACGTTGTCGGCATGATGCTGCCAAAGAGCATCGCCCCCGATACGCAGATCAGGGTGCAACTC
>JBBRWO010000212.1:0-1850 GCA_038249135.1 Coriobacteriia bacterium | reverse complement strand
GTGCTTGAGTTCCACCGCGTGACGGGCACCGAGGGTTATGTGCTCAAAGTCGCCGTCACATCGATCGAGCATCTGGAGCGCATCGTGGTGAAGTTCCTCCCCTACGGCAACACCACGACCTCGATCGTGCTGTCATCGCCGGTCACCTGGCGCAAGATCGGCGTCGTGGGAGCCTGATTCGCGGGGAGCCTGATCCGCAGCGTCATCCTCGGGAGAATAGAAAAGGACGCGAGACCCCGCGTCTCGCGTCCTTTTCCTATCGACGCCAATGGGGGGAGCGTCGACCATGTGCGGTGACCTCGAGCCGGCCGGACCGTCGGCAGCGAGATCGATCTCTCGGCGAGGGAGGGGACAAGAATCTCGCCGAGGCGTTACGTGAATCGGTGTGCACACTCAGTATCGAGCGGTGCAGTGCAATAGTGAACCACTTGCCGATGAGTGCCTGTGACCTCCATCACACCAGCGTCACAGTGCCGCGCAAAGTTGGTGGCACGAGCGCGCCCCGACTGCGCCCCGCGGACATCGAGCGCTAGTCGACCGCCGCGGGCTCCTCGGCCTTGCGGCGGCGCAGCTTGCTCAGCCCCCACACGCTCGCGATGATCGCAATGGCGACCGTGATGAAGCCGATGAGCGGTGCTGCGATCGCGAGCGCCGAGATTCCCACGGCACCTGCGTCCTCGACGGTGGACGCGACCGGAGCCCCCGTCCCGCCCGTCGCGACGTTGATAAGCGGACGCGATGTTGCCTTGAGGGCATGCACTCCGCCGGCGATGATCACGCCGGCCGCGAGCGCCAACCACGGAGCGACGGCACCGTCGCCAGTCGTGGACAGTGCCAGGAAGCCACCTGCCGCCGGACGAACGAACGTCTGGATCACGTCGTTGACATGGTCGACCGCCGGAATCTTGTCGGCGAAGATCTCGATAATGAGGAAGAGTGTGATCAGCAGAATCGCCCACCAGGTGCCGAGCATGTCGAACGGCTCGCGCAGTTGCACCCAGCCGACACGCTGCGCCGCGGCGAGCGCAAGCAGCGGGATGTAGGCGTTCACGCCCGCAGGGGCGGCCAATGTGATTCCTGTCAGGACGTCCATACCTATGCGCCCTCCCCGGGGTTCGCAACTCGCCGTGAGCCCTGTTCGGGCACCCTATTCTAGCCCGACGAGGCTGTGAGCCGCGATTCGGGAATATGCACGCAGAGACGACAACTACACGCATCCGAGAGGATCAGGCGTGACCGAAATCGAGCACATCTGGATTCCCCTGGCCGACGGCACTCGCCTCTCGGCGAGGATTTGGCTGCCCTCCTCCGCCTCTGCCGAGAACCCCGTCCCCGCGATCCTCGAGTACATCCCGTATCGCAAGGACGATGCGACCGCCGCTGCAGACGCGGCGCGCTACCCCTACTTCGCCGATCGCGGCTTCGCAGGCGTTCGCGTGGACCTGCGCGGGACCGGCGACTCGGACGGTATCTGCCGCGACGAGTACCTGCGCCAGGAGCAGGATGACGCGCTCGAGGTCTTCGCCTGGATCGCGGCTCAGCCGTGGTGCACTGGGAACTGCGGCATGATCGGTCACTCATGGGGCGGCTTCAACGGCCTCCAGGTCGCCGCGCGCCGGCCGCCCCAGCTCAAGGCTGTGGTCACGATGTATTCCACCGACGACCGCTACGCCGATGACTGCCACTACCAGGGCGGCTGTTTGCTCGCAAGCGACATGCTCAAGTGGGCCGAGTGGATGCACGCGCTCAACGCGCGTCCCGCCGACCCGCGCTTCGTGGGCGACGCATGGCGCGAGATGTGGCTCGAACGGCTACGGGACACGCCACCCTACATCGAGGCGTGGATGGCG
>JBBRWO010000211.1:0-1896 GCA_038249135.1 Coriobacteriia bacterium | reverse complement strand
CGGCCTCACCGATGCGGCGGCCAACGCCGTGCAGGTGACGGCGCTGCGGATCGGGCCGCTGGCGATCGCGTCGGTACTGGGTGCGCTCTACCCGGTCGTGACGGTGATTCTCGCTCGCTACATCCTGCACGAGCGTCTGCGCGGCTGGCAGCGTGTGGGTATCGTGTTGGCGCTCGTGGCGGTCGTGCTTACTGCATGGCCTGCGTAACCGGGCGATTCAACGGGCAAAAAGCCCATACATACGGGTCAACGGCGGTTCACGAACGCGCCTCTCTGGTCTAAACTGTCTGAACCGGGTGACCCCGCCGCGTGGCGGCACAACCGGGGCGAGGCTCGCAGCATTTCATCGGACCAGGCATCGCCGCTCGATTCTCTCGGCGGGAAGTGTGCCTGGTCTCGTCGTATCCGAGCACCGCAACAGCGTCACAAGTGCCCGACTGGGCTTTGAGTAACGAGGAGGCTGCACCAGCATGGAGATTGAGATCGGACGCGGAAAGACAGCACGGCAGGCGTACGGCTTCGACGACATCGCGATCGTTCCCTCGCGCCGCACGCGCGACCCTCGCGACGTCGATATCGCATGGAACTTCACCTTCCGCGGCCGTGACTACAACTTCCCTCTGCCCATCCTCGCCTCGGCGATGGACGGCGTGGTCGATCCCAAGTTCGCCATCGCGCTGGGCAAGCTCGGCGGCCTGGCGGTCCTGAACCTCGAAGGCATCCAGACGCGCTACGAGGATCCTTCAGAGCACCTCGACGCGATCGCCTCGTTCGACAACGAGTGCGCGACCGCCAACATGCAGGAGATCTACAAGGAGCCGATCAAGCCCGAGCTCATCACCAAGCGCATCCGTGAGATCAAGGACGGTGGCGTTCTGGCTGCCGCGTCGCTCACCCCGCAAAACTGCGAGCGCTACCTGCAGGCCGCGCTTGACGGCGGGCTGGACCTCCTCGTCATCCAGGGCACCGTCGTCTCGGCCGAGCACGTCTCGACCTTTGACAAGCCGCTCGACCTCAACGCGTTTGTCGAGTCGCTCGACATCCCGTGCATCATCGGTGGCTGCTGCAGCTACCAGGGTGCCCTGCACCTGATGCGCTCCGGCGCCGTGGGCGTCCTCGTGGGCGTCGGCCCCGGCCACGCCTGCACCTCGCGTCGCGTGCTCGGTATCGGCGTCCCGCAGGCCACCGCGATCGCCGACGCGGCTGCCGCTCGCACCCGTTACCTCGAGGAGACCGGCCGCTACGCTCACGTCATCGCTGACGGCGGCATGCGCACCGGCGGCGACCTCGCCAAGGCCATCGCCTGCGGTGCCGACGCCATCATGATCGGCTCGCCGCTCGCCCGTGCTGCCGAGGCCCCCGGCCGCGGCTTCCACTGGGGCATGGCGACGTTCCACCCCGAGCTTCCCCGCGGCACCCGCGTTCGCGGCGGTATCGCCGGCACCCTCGAGGAAATCCTCCTCGGCCCGGCGCACCAGAACGACGGCAGCCTCAACCTGCTCGGCGGTCTGCGCACGTCGATGGCGACCACCGGCTACGAGAACCTCAAGACCTTCCAGAAGGCCGAAGTCATGATCGCCCCGTCGCTCCAGACCGAGGGCAAGACACTGCAGAACTCCCAGGGTGTTGGGATGGGCCGCTAGTGCCCGCAACGCAGCACGACAGCCAGCCGACCGTCTTCGTCCTAGACTTCGGGGCGCAATACGCGCAGCTCATCGCGCGTCGCGTCCGCGAGGCCCGGGTATACTCGGAGATCGTTCCGTTCGACATCTCCGCCGAGGAGGTCTCGCGCCGCGCGCCGGCCGCGATCATCCTCTCGGGCGGTCCTGCCAGCGTGTACGCCGAGGGCGCTCCGCACATGGATCCGGCCGTGCTCGAGCTGGGCATCCCGATCCT
>JBBRWO010000210.1:0-1912 GCA_038249135.1 Coriobacteriia bacterium | reverse complement strand
TCCGCTCTTAGTGGTGGTCTCGGCCTCAGCGGCCTTGACGATGACGCGATCGCCCAAAGGCTTCAGATTCATCGACGTCCCTCCTGCTCTTCCCATTCGTATACGACGTTCGCGAGCGTTTGCCCGCGCACATGACCTGTGGCTCGCACTTCGCGCGGCAGGAGAGTACATACCCACCGCGCGCGGAGTGTCTCGCCGAGTGCTGGCACTCAAGCCCGCCGAGTGCCAACGAACTCGGATTCTACCCAGACACCTGCACCGGCGCAAGCGGTCACATGGAAATTCCACGGCATATCTGAGTGCGAGACGCTTAGATTCACTCCGTGAGCACGGTGGGCGGCGCTAGCCGCGAGAACGCATGTGAGCAGTGAGATGTCTGACGACGGCTTGCGACGACGTGAGCTACTCAGTGTCCAGCCGCAGCCCCGGCAGCGGCTCGGCGTCAAGTCCCAGCCGGTCGCCGCGCCAGTAACGATAGTGAGCCGCCGCCGCGATCATGGCAGCGTTGTCGGTGCACAGATGCAGCGGTGGCACACTCACATGCACGCCGAGAGGCTCGATCGCTGCTCGCAGGGCCGCTCGCAGTGCGGGGTTCGCCGCAACGCCTCCCCCGAGGCAGAACGAGGTCGCCTGCGTCTCAGTCACAGCGCGCACCGCCTTGGCGACCTGTACGTCGATGACGGCGGCCTGGAACGACGCCGCGAGATCTGGTACGTCGATCTCTCGGCCGGCCTCCCGTTCGTGACGGATGTGATTGATGACCGCGGTCTTGAGCCCGGAGAGCGAGAACGCATAGTCGCCGCTGTGGAGCATCGCCCGTGGGAAGTTGATGGCGGCAGGATCACCGGTCTCGGCGAGACGCGAGAGGATCGGCCCTCCGGGGTACTCGAGCCCGAGTACCTTGGCGACCTTGTCGTACGCCTCCCCCGTTGCATCGTCGAGCGTCTCTCCCAGCGTGCGATACACGCCCCACTCGGGCATGTGCACCAGCGACGTATGCCCACCCGAGACGACCAGCGCGATGAGCGGCGGCGCGACTTCCGCGTCAGCGAACACGTTGGCAAAGATGTGCCCTTCGAGGTGGTTCACGCCTACAAGCGGCAGACCGGTGCCCATCGCCAGGCCCTTGGCATAAGCCACTCCCACCACCAGCGCGCCGACAAGTCCGGGGCCATACGTGATTGCGATCGCATCCAGGTCCGCGAAGTCGAATCGTTCCTTGCCAAGCGCGGTCGCCGCCTGCTCCATGGCCTCATCGATGACGCCGACGATCGCCTCGGTGTGCTTGCGACTCGCGATTTCAGGAACAACGCCGCCAAAGCGCGCGTGGAAGTCGATCTGGCTGGAGACCACATTGGCGAGCAGCTCCGTCCCGCCCCGCATGATGGCGGCGGCAGTCTCATCACACGACGACTCGATCGCCAGAATGATCTCGCCCGGCGGCGAAAGCTCGCCCCACATGATCAGGGCATCCTCGTCGTCGTAGTAGCCGGGCCGAACGCCGGCGTGCGCGAATTCCTCGGACTCATACAGCGCTATCGCGGCCGTGCTGCTAGGCCGGACCTCCAGCGTGATGCGACTCGCGCCCATCGCGGCAGCGGCACCACGTGTCGCAGCGAGTAGCCGGCGGCCGATTCCGCGACCCCGCAGCGACTCGTCCACCGCGAGGTTCATCAGGTGCGCATCGGTGGCAGCGAAGACGCCCACGCCACCGTACCCGACGATTTCACCCGCTTCTTCAGCGACGAACCACGCACGGTGCGGTGCGGTCAGCTCCGCCTCGAACATCAGGGCGGACCACGCATCCTTAAAGATCCGCGCCTCGAGAACGGTCACGCGCTCGATATCGGTCACACGCATCGGCCTGATACTCGCGCTCACGACGCATCACCCTCGCCGAGACGGATCGCGG
>JBBRWO010000209.1:0-1930 GCA_038249135.1 Coriobacteriia bacterium | reverse complement strand
GTACAGGGCATCCAAGTACTCACGGGACGGAAGAGCATGAGCGAGTCCGGCCGGATGCCCTGGTTTGTTGCCCAAATACATGGTGACTGTTGGTACTCGTTGGTACCTATTGGGACTCACCGCAGCTCTTGAGTACCAACGAGTCCCAATAGTCACCAACAGTCACAAGCACAATCAGGATTCGAATTCCCTTGGGGGCACCAGATTCTACGTAGACCCCTCTGTGAAAACAGGGGTGTCTACCTGCGTAAACGCGGTTTCGGGCCGTCGATTACGGTGCCGGAAAGGACTGGCGCATCGATCCCACGAGGATGTGGCACGATGGACCCCTCAGACCCCGCGCCTCTCGTCTGCGGCATGCAAGCGATTCGCGAGTCCTGTCAGAACAGCGTCTCTCTGCGCGACATTGTCCCCAGGTACTCCTAGCCATCGCTGGTCGAGATCGGCGTGCTTTACCACGAGATCGTAAAGCGCTGGCGCCGCGACGTAATGTGCGCTGCGCCCGGCGCCCCTCGCTTCGAGAGCGCCGGATGCAACGAGCTTCGCCAAGTCGTGTGACGCTGTCACTTCGGAGACGTCGGCCATCCCACGGTAGTAGCGGTTGGTGACCTCGCGCGCGAAGAATGCGTCGTAAAGCGCATGCGTGGCGCGTTCGTTCAGCCCCATGTCTCTCACTGCGACGTCCTGTAGTACCGTCCACAGGGCGCGCTCGGTGGTGTTGCGAAGTGAGAGCGCCTCGACCTGTGCGACCTGTGCACACACATGGGCCTCTAGGAACGGAGTGACGTCGGTATCAGGTGCCCACTCTGTGCCGAGACAACCGAAGGCGCCGTAGTAGTCCTCAAGATGACGGCCCCACCACTCCTCAAGGCTGGTGAACTGAGGCAATCGGTATCCGGCGCGATACATCGCTAGAGATGCGGCGATGCGCGCGGTTCGGCCGTTGCCGTCGCCGAACGGATGGATACCCGCCACGCAGACATGTGCGAGTGCCGACTTCACCGGTCCGGGTTCGTCTGCCTCTTGAAGCCACCCCGTCAAGTCATCGATGAGCGATGGCACCTTTTCGGCAGGCGGGGGCAGGTACACCTGCTTACCGTTTGCCCTGTTCGTGAGCCAGTTCTGGGTTTCCCTGAATCGGCCCGCGCCCTTGGCGTACGAACCGCCGAGCACCAGGTGATGCAGCGAGAGCAGCAGCTCGCTTTGCCACTGGAAGGCGTCGGCATCGGCGCGAGCCAGTACGAACCGCATGGCATCGCGGTAGCCGTCGACAAGATCGATGTCTTCCACCGAGACGCCTGTCGGTTTGTCGCCTGCCAGAATACGGCGCGCCTCGTCGACGGTGACCGTCACTCCTTCCATGATGGTGGAGGCGGCAATGGCTTCTGCCTCGAGGTCGCGTCGCGTCCGACCGACCCAGATGCGAGGGAGTGGCCCTTGTGCGTCGAGGCGGGCGCGGAGCTCTGCGATCCGGCGGACGCCGCCGACGACCGCCTCTGTCATCTCAAATATGTACACGGTGAGGAACCTTCCTGATTGAATCGATAAACGCTAACGCGATTATATGATTAATCACAAAGACGGCAAGGGCGGCTTCCGTTCTCGTCGCAAATCGATTGCCCTGACTTGGTGCCCGCGCCCAGAAATCCCTGAAGGGGCCTCGTGCTCAGACGGGATAGAAGTTGCAACAGCTAGCGCCACATGTTGTAGTATTTATCCCATGCGAGAACCCACTGATAAGGCAGTCGCTGCAGCCGTGAGTATCTTCGCCGCGCATGCCGGTGTCATGACCACGGGCGAGGCACGTGAAGTCGGCATCCACCTGCGTACCCTCTACTGGATGAGGGACCACGGGACTGTCGAGGTACTCAGCCGAGGCGTCTTCGCGCTCGCCTCGGCGCCGCTGCCGCGCAACCCTGATGTCGTCGCC
>JBBRWO010000208.1:0-2009 GCA_038249135.1 Coriobacteriia bacterium | reverse complement strand
GCGCATCGGCAAGCTTCTCGATGCTGCGAAGGGTCGGGTTCCTCTTCCCCAGCTCTGCGTCACCGATGTAGGTACGGTCAAGACGTGCGAGCTCCGCCAGACGCTCCTGTGTGAGGTCTCGTGCCTCTCGAAGCGTTCTGAGCCGTCGTCCGAACTGAACGTATATCTCACGTGGTTTCGCCATACACCGAGTACAGCGGCTAGCCAGCAGGCTGAACACCGAATATATTCGGAGTTACCTGCCTGGACATGCCGGGCCAGGTGATCAGAACGAAGCTCGGGGAGGAGCTCTACGTGATCAGCGTGACACCAATCATGTCGGGGAGCGGTTCGCAAGGTTGTGTCCGGAATCTTCTGTAAGTAGCGTGGCCGCCTGAGATGACGAAGGTGGCCATCGCCCTCCAAGATGGTTGGTGTTCAACGCCGACTACCAAGGAGAAGACGATGACCAAGAAGAACGCTACGACCCTGCCGCCCGATGTGCAAGAGGCGCTGCTCGACGACCCCGAGACGCTTCGCGGGATCCTGCATGTCGCGCTGCAGGAGTTCCTCGAGGCCGAGATGACCGAGCACGTGGGCGCGAGGCCCCACGAACGCACCGATTCGCGCACGGGCCGGCGCAACGGCTACAAGCCCCACACCCTGAAAACCCGTGTCGGCACGATGACCTTGACGGTTCCTCAGGATCGGGACGGCACCTTCTCCACGAAGCTGTTCGCCCGCTATCAGCGCACCGAGAAGGCGCTCGTGCTGGCACTCATGGAGATGTATGTCGTCGGCGTATCGACGAGAAAGGTCGCACGTGTGACGGAGGAGCTCTGCGGCACGACGTTTTCGAAGTCCACGGTATCGGCTCTGTGCGGCCGGCTCGATGCCGAACTCACCGCCTGGCGGACGCGCTCACTGTCCGAGCACACGTGGCCCTACCTGTTCGTCGACGCCCGCTATGAGAAGGTGCGCCGGGGCGGACGGGTGGTGAGCCAAGGCGTGTTGATCGCCTACGGCGTACGCGACGACGGGTTCAGGGAGATCGTGGCTGTGACGTGCGCCGACACCGAGAGTGAGGCGACCTACCACGCGCTGTTCTGTGATCTGAAGACCCGCGGACTGTCCGGGGTCCTGCTTGTGACCAGTGACGCGCACGCGGGCTTGAAAGCCGCGATCGCACGCCACTTCCAGGGTGCGAGCTGGCAGAGATGTCAGGTGCATTTCGGGCGCGACTTGTTCAAGACGGTCGCTTTCAAGTATCGCAAGCGGCTCGCGACAGACCTCACGGGGATCTGGGCCGCCACCACGACGTCTGCGGCACTCGACGCCGCGTCCGACGTCGCCGATGCGTGGCGCGACACACACCCCAGGATCGCCGATGCGCTCGACGAGAGCGTCGAGGAGTGTTTAGCGGTCCTGCACTTCCCGGCCGGACACCGCCTGTTCCTGCGCACCAACAATGCCCTTGAGCGCTTCAATCAAGAGATCAAGCGTCGCACGCGGGTCGTGCGAATCTTCCCCAACGAGGGGAGCTGCCTGCGACTCGTGAGCGCTCTGTGCGTGGAGACGAGTGAGGAATGGATGACGAACCGGCGCTTCCTCGACATGGACGCGCTGACAGAGATGCTCACCGCAGAACAGGAGGTGGCGCCGCAGCTGACCGCCGTCAGCTAGACTGAGACCAGACCGGAGGGTAAGTTACAGAACTTTCGGGACGCAACCGTGTCCCGGCTTTCGCTAGCTGCCGTGACACTGAACTCATGCGTGTATTTGTTCATGAAGTACCGGGCTTCATTCGCTCGCAGCCCGGCAAGTGCTTCTGCCACGGGCGAGGTCTCCAACCCAACCGCAGTCACGTCCTTGAAGTCAACAGTCGTGGACATCCGTTTCGCTCCCTCTCGGTATTTCGGTTGAGCGTGTCTCGCGACTCACTTCTTTGGCGGGACGAACATGGGTCGTACCTCGACTCCACCATCGCGCGCAGCCGGATTGAGCTTGGCGATTTGCACAGCGACGTCCAT
>JBBRWO010000207.1:0-2070 GCA_038249135.1 Coriobacteriia bacterium | reverse complement strand
GGTCGCGAGCGGCTTGAGCAACAGCGAGATCGCGGGCGAGCTCTACATCACGTTGAGCACGGTCAAGACCCACGTCGCGAGCCTGATGACCAAGCTCGGCGCCCGCAATCGCGTGGAGATCGCGATCTGGGCGCACGAGACGCGGCGTACGCGTTAGCCGTCTCGGCGACTGTGCCAGCCTCCGCATCGCAACGCTCACGGAGAGCCGACCCACTCCGCCAACTCCTCCACCGCCCGCCGGCCCTCGCCGGTCAAGACGTGCCGGAAGGGGGGGCGGAGGCCTCGGGGCTGGCATGGGCGAGCATCTCCGAACGCTGGCGTGCCACGGTTGTCCACATCGCGCAAGTTCCCTCGAGACGCCTCGTGTTCCTAGAGCCGCGAGTTGTGACGCGCTGCCGGGCGACTGCCGGTGGGATCCCGTGTCGAATCGCATGGCGGTGTGATCTTGGCACTGTCGCTCTAGCCACGGGGTGGCAACCCGCGTAAGAGCTCGGTGAAGACGTCGTCGGCATCATCCCACGTGGCGAGTGGGCCGGCTTGACCAGCCCATAGTGACACGAGGTCACCGAGGTTGCGGCGGCTTGCCACGGTGCGGAACTGCCCGGTGAGCCAGTTCTGCACGGGGAAGGGCGCGATGTGTGTGCTGTCGGAATCAATGGTGCGGACGGCGCGGTTGGGTATTCCTCGAGCGAGCCGACCGCTCATCGACCGGGTGAGCACGGTGCCGTGTGCCGGAGTGGACGTGATCGCCAACCGGTGCGCCTCGGTGGCGGCCGACTGGCGGGCGCGGAGGAACGCGGTGCCAACCTGCACGCCTGCGGCGCCGAGCGCGTGTGCGGCGGCCACCCCTCGACGGTCCGCGATGCCGCCTGCTGCGATGACTGGAACGGTAACAGCGTCGACGACCTGAGGTACCAGTGCGAATGTGCCCACGAGTGAGTCCTCGGCGGCATCGATGAAGGACACACGGTGGCCGGCAGCCTCCGCCCCGGAGGCGATTACGGCATCAACGCCGCCGCGCTCCAACGCGATCGCTTCATCGACGGTTGTCGCGGTGCCGAGGATGACGATTCCGTAGCGGTGGGCAGCATCGACGATTTCGGCCGGCGGAACCCCGTAGACGAAACTGACCACCGCCGGGCGTGCTGTGAGAACCGCATCGATCTGCTCCGAAAACGACGGTAGGTATCGGTCCGGTCGTTGCGGTGGTTCGATGTCGAGTTCGACGAAGATCGGTTTGAGGGCGTCGAGCGCTGCTGAGAATTCGGCGTGTGAGTCGGCGGGGGAGGGTTCGCCGGGAAGAGGCAGCCAGAGGTTCACAGCGAATGGGCTCACTGTCAGGTGGCGCAGCTCCTGGATGGTCGAGAAGATGCGCTCTCCGCTATACCCATAAAGTCCGTAAGACCCAAGACCACCCCGGTTGCTCACGAGACTGGTGAGTTGGATTGACGACAGGCCACCGAACGCGCCGAGAACGATCGGTGCTTGCACGCCGAGTAGCTGAGTAAGTTTCTGTGTCACGGTTTCTCCTCTGGACGGATGCCGATCGTCAGATCCGGTGAGACCATTCCGTCGCTGAGCTGGTAGTTGAACGATACAACCCTCACCGTTTCGTCGATGAATCCTGGGCGGAACTTCACTCATCCACCGAAAAGGCTCAATTCGGCGTGAGCGGATCGCGCGATGACTACGTGGGGTTGTGCGGGATGTCGCAACCGATGACTATGGGGCGATGCGCACCGGAGAGCTCGAGAATGATTCGCCCTCCCACGACGCGACGATGACGAGTGCTACACGCGAATCGCGACGGGGTCCGGCCGGGTTGGTCTTCGATCTGGGACCCAGGTACGTACGGCTCTCCGGTGGTGTGTCGTGCGCCGACGTTGATGTGAGGGACTCGTGACCACCGGGCCGTTGGCCGACAAAGCCGCCCACCTACTTGCCTTGCACGCCGGTTCCGGTTTCGTGCTTCCCAACGCCTGGGACGCAGGGTCTGCCCGGATTCTTGAGCAGGTCGGCTTCACGGCGATCGCGACAACCAGCGCAGGCATCGCCTGGTCCTGCGGAGTC
>JBBRWO010000206.1:0-2072 GCA_038249135.1 Coriobacteriia bacterium | reverse complement strand
CCACCTGCTCGCGCTTGCCGCGACCCACGGGATCGGACGCACGAGGGTGCGCGAGGTCATCGAGCTGACCGGACTGGAATCGGTGGCCAACAAGCGTGCTGGCACCTTCTCGCTCGGCATGGGCCAGCGGCTCGGTATCGCTGGGGCACTTCTCGGCGACCCCGCCACCCTCGTCATGGACGAACCGATCAATGGCCTCGATCCAGACGGTGTTCTCTGGGTTCGCCAGTTGCTGCGCGAACTGGCGGCCGGCGGCCGCACCGTGTTTCTCTCCTCGCACCTGATGAGCGAGATGGCGATGAGCGCCGACCACCTGATCGTGATCGGTCGCGGCCAGCTCATCGCTGACTCGCCGATCGCCGAGGTGCTGGCGGGCGCAGACAAGAGCCGGGTGCTCGTTCGCACTAATGACGCTGCTCGCCTGACAGCGGCCCTTGCCGCGCCCTCGGTCACCGTGACGACGGTCGCCCACGATGAGCTTGAGATCATCGGCATCGACGCGGGCACCATCGCGCGCGTCGCGGCAGACGCCGGCGTGCTGCTCCACGAGCTCTCCACCCACACGGCGTCGCTCGAGGACGCCTACATGTCACTCACCCGGTCATCGGTGGAATTCACCTCAGGGGCTGCGGTTCGATGAACGCGACGCCCACCCCATCTTCTTCTCTCACAGAATCGGAACGGAGAATCATGTCAGCCTCCACCATTTCCCCCGCTCTCGGGGTCGCCGCGGTGCCACCCGCACGCGGGCAGCTCAGCTTCGCCCGAGTTCTGAGGTCGGAGTGGATCAAATTCACGACGATCCGATCCACCCTCTGGGGGGTCGCGCTCGCGCTCGTCGGCGGGGCCGGTCTCGCCGGCCTCATGTCGTACGCCTTCCTGGTCGGTCCGTCCCTCGACTCGACACTCACCGCCGCCGAGATGTTCAGTGAGATCGGCGACCGCCCCGCGCTCGCGGTCATCGGCTTCGACATCAAGCTCACCTACGCGCTCGTCGCCATCCTAGGCGTTCTCCTGATCAGCACCGAGCGCGCGTCGGGACTGTGGAACACGACGCTCGTCGCGGTTCCCTCACGCACTCCCGCGCTCACCGCGAAGCTGCTGCTGAGCGGCGTCGCGGGAACGCTGCTGGGATTCGTCGCGGCCGTCGCGACGGTGCTGATCACAGCGCCGACCTTCGCACACTACGGGTTCGAGCAATCCCTTCTCGATCCGATTCTCGCGCAGGTCGTTGTCGGTGCGGCAGTGTTCACTGGCCTGATCGGTGTGATGTCTACCGCGGTGGCGTCGGTGGTCCGCAGCACAGCGGCGGGCGCTGGCATCGTGCTCGGGCTATTCCTCATCGTTCCCAGCATCCTCGGCCTCGTTCCCGGCGAGTTCGCTTCGCGGCTGGCCCAGTTGCTGCCCAGCGCCGCTGGTATAATGCTGCTCAAGCCGGTGGATGCCGTCGGCTGGTCGACGCTTGCGACGGGCTTCCTGGTCTTTCTCGGTTGGGTGGTCGCGTCGGTCGCGCTTGCCTTAGTGCTGCTGAAGAGAAAAGACGTGTAGTGACACGATCGCGATCTGCCCGGCAGGGCGAGGCGACCACCTCACCTGCCGGGGCAGCGCCCATCTCCGCCGAAGACTTCCCGGCGAGAATCGGCTTCCCGCAGTCACACCCCTGGCTTGTGGACATCACGATCGCCGTCGTATATGCAACTCAACTGATGCTCGCGAGAGCCTACAGTCTGGCCACAGGGGTGCCGGGGGAGACGATCTGGCTTCTCCTGCTGGTGCCGGTCTCTGCGGCGTGTCTGGTCTTCCGGCGGCATCGTCCCGTCACCGTGTTCATCGCAGTGGCGGTCATCGCGTCAGTACTTAGTCCGCCTCTCGGCGACACCAACGACCTTGTTGCCGTACCCATCGCACTGTACGCCGTTGCGGTGTACGGCACTCCCCGCGTCGCATGGTTCGGTTTGCTCGGCTTCGCGTTCATCGAATTGTTCGGTATTCAACTGTGGTCGTCGATGCCCGGGGCCGATGGGGCGAGCTATCAAAATGCGATCGCCCTGATCGAAATCAGCGCCGCGCTT
>JBBRWO010000205.1:0-2131 GCA_038249135.1 Coriobacteriia bacterium | reverse complement strand
GGGCTTACGGCCCATGACGCCGAGCAACTCGCCGTCAGCTGTGTGCAAACGGACACGCATGCCGGGGAGAATCGCCGCATCGACGCCACCGATGGCGGCAAATGCGATGAACCCCTCGGCGGTGATGTAGTTGACCATCAGACCGATCTCGTCGATGTGACCTGCGAGCATGACCGAGACGCCCTCGTTCTTGCCTTTGAGCACAGCGTGGACCGAGCCCATGACGTTGGTCTCGATCTCATCGGCGACGGGCGTGAGACGATCGCGGAATACCTTGGCAGCGGGCTGCTCGAAGCCTGACGGCGACGGAGCCTCGACGAGTTCGCTCAGAAACGCAAGATCCTTCTTCTGCATGGGTGTGCCTCCGAATCGGAATGATGTGAACCTTGCTAGTCTAGCCGTGTGGCGTGATGGGCGCCACGCGGGGTCCTTACCGCTGCACCGCGACCGTCGGCGCCAGTCGTGAACCCGCCTCGGCCGGGATACTCCCGAGGCCCGAGCGCATGATGGCCCGGCGGGTGACGCGACCGTAGATCGCCGATGAATTGATCGCCTTGGCCTGCACTGAGAGCGCGAGCGGCCACGCGGCAGCGCGGTACCGAGCGTCTGCGCCGGCGAGTCCCGGCTCGAGCGCCCCGGCCAGTGCCGCCGCGCTTCGCAGCGCGAAGCTGATGCCCTCGGCGGAACTGGGACTGATGAAGCCCGCCGCCTCCCCCGCCAACAGCACATTGCGGCTACCCGGGCACAATTCAAGCAGGCTCGACGGGCGAGCGACCTGTGCCGCAGACCGCGCTGTCTCCTCGCCGAACCCGAACCCGCACTCGCGCGCTCGCTGCACCAATGCCGAGAAGTTCTGGGCGATTCCGGATGAGGAAGGGAATACGGCGCCGATGAGCAGCTTGTCGCCCTTGGGGATCGTCCAGCCGTAGTAGTCGGTCAGCCTAGAATCGAAGAGCGCGCCATAGTGCGGGTCGAACGTGCCATGGCTGAACTCCGCTTGGATGGCGATGTAGCGGCGTGGGGTCGGAACGAGCGGATACGAGAGCCGGCGGACCAGCGAGGCCGCCCCATCGGCGCCGATCACGCAGCGGGCGCGAACTCCGGCGGTTCCGCCTTCTGCGGTGCGGAAGCGCAGGAAGGGCCCGTCGGCGTCGGGCTCCAGCGCGTGCAAGGTCCAGCCGAAGGCCGTCTCCACGCGGTCCGGCACCAGGGACACGAGCCAGCGGTCGAACGCCTCTCGATCGACATTCACGTAGAAGCGCTGGTAGAGGCGTTCAAGGTCGGCGACCAGGTCAAGGGTGCGCACCGCAAACAGTTGAGGGCCTGACACGATGCTCGACGGAACTCCGAGACCCTGCCGCGCGAGCTCCGCTTGTGCAGCGGGAGCGAGCAGCCCCCCGCACGGCTTCGCCAAGTCGCCAACCGAATGCGCGCGGCCCAGCGGCCGGCGATCGACCAGCAGCACACGGTGACTCGAACCCAACAGCCGCGCGAGCGTGGACCCACAGGGTCCTGCTCCAACGATGGCGATGTCATACATTGCGGTCTCCCTCGGCGAGGCGGAATCGTGCTCGCCACCAGCGTGAGTGACGCGTGCCGAGGAGCGCCGATGCGTTACGGGCTCGTGGGCAAGCGTTGGACGACCGTTACGCTCTAGATGAGCTCGAGGTCGATACGCGAGTCGCCGAGCGACACATTCGCGATGCGTACGGTCACCGCAGCGCCGAGTCGATACGAGTCGCCCTTCTTCTCGCCCACGAGCATGTGGCGACTGGGCTCATACCGGTAGTGAGCCCCGGGGAGCGAGTCGGTGCGCACCATGCCCTCGGCGGTGTTGGCGAGCTGGACGAAGAGGCCGAAGTTGGCGACGCCGGTGACGATGCCGGCATACTCCTCGTCGATGTGGTCGGCCATGAGTTCGCAGAGCTTGTACTTGGTCGAGTCCATCTCGGCCATGGATGCCTCGCGCTCCATGTGGCTGGCGTGCTCGGCGAGCCAGCCGAGCTCCGGCGTCATGAGCGACGCGTCGTGATCCGACTCGAGCGTGCCACGCAACTGCGCCTTGAGGAGTCGGTGGACGATCAGGTCCGGGTAGCGCCTGATGGGCGACGTGAAGTGGCAGTACGCGTCC
>JBBRWO010000204.1:0-2224 GCA_038249135.1 Coriobacteriia bacterium | reverse complement strand
CGAGGATGGTCGGCTTGTGGAATGGCGTAGCCCAGCGGGCCACCGGTGGCGCTGGGAACTCACGCCGCTCACGCCCACGTCTACGCGCGTCACTGAGACGTTCGACTACAGCACCGTCCCAGCCGTGCAGGGCAAGGTCTTGGAGTTGCTCGGCTTTCCTCGGCAGAACGCCGCCGGTATCGAAGCCACCCTGTGCCAACTTGCGCTGCGCTACGCCCGCGCTTGAGGTGACGGTGCTCGCGTCCTGACTTCGATCGGAGCCCGTGCGATGCCCGGCCCGTGCACAGGCGCCGTCGCCCATAAGCCTGACCATCAGCGGGGACCTTCTGCCGCGTGGTATCGATCCCTCGTGGAATTTTCCAACGGGCTGTTGGACAATTGTCCAAAAGTCTGTGGAACCTGCCTCAGTTTGCAGTTCGTGACCGCAGGGTCTCTTGTTTAGGACGCTTTTGCGATGGCGAGAGGGCTCGCTCCCAAACCGTCTGGTTTCGGGTGACATATTCGGCAGCGTCACGCCAGAAGTCCCCATGGCCGTTGACGTACATATCGGCCCACGGTTGGTGTCCGGTCTCGTTTGCGTTGCGCAACAGGTCAAACATGGCCGCGGTCCGTTTCGCCATCGCTACCGGAAGGGCCTCACGGAGTGCGGTGTCGGCCTCGTACCCGTCGACGAGAGCATGCAGTCTTGACGCTGCCGCCTCGACAGGTGCACCGTTGATGAGCATGCCAAAGGCTTGTGCGGCGTAGGCCAGATCCCACAGCCGGGTGCTCGGGCCGGCCGCATCCCAATCGATGAAGACCCAGCGATCGCCGATGACCAGGTTCCACGGTGCGAGATCGTTGTGACACATCAGGTTCGGATTCTCGACTGGCAGCAGCATCTTCCAATCCTTAGAATCGGGAATGGGAACGGATTCACTCACGTCGTGGATATGGCGAATCATTCGACCGACCCGCCGCAGATCATCAGTTCCAAGTGGCATCTGGCTTAGCGCGATGCTGCCTTCCACATACTCGACCGATTGACGACCGGACTCATCGCGGCCGAGTGGTTGAGGAGCGTCCACCCCGTGTGATCGGAGCACAGCGAGATAGCTCTGCACGACAGCGGTGTTTTCGATCCAGGGCTTTCGCACGGTGCCACCGACTTGGACGACGGTGCCTGAGGCGTTGCCCCCGGTGAGTTCTTGCTCTTCCTTGCCCATACCAGCAGGCTACTGCTCACTAGTCAGACGGATAAAATGCCGAACGGGGAGAGGCGCGTTCCGTGGAGGATCATCTTCGACCGTGAGAGCTGCGATGTCCACCTAGACCGCCGCGGTCTCTTTGCGGATCTCCCGCAGAACAGCGCTGATCGCTAGTTGCGTCTCGAGCGCGTCCTTCTGGTAGTCCGGCATCTCTGAGTCATTGAACGCGGCTCGCAGACGATCATCATCGCCGATCTTCCGCTCCCACAACTCGGGTAGTCGCTGGGAGCTGAGCACTCCGACGAGAGTCAGGGCTTCCGCGCCCATCCTTGCCCGCTCAAGCGCGTCGGTGGTTCCTCCCCGATTGAGATTCTGGGATAAACGCGTTAGCGCTTCGAGTTCAAACATGAGATGCGAATGACTGAGCGCACTCGCTCGATCGGTGTCGGCGATCCGTCGTGCGTTCCTACGATCCAATGCGGAGACAATTAATGCCACGATCGCCGCGGCAACGGCTGTGAGAACGGCGGTTACCTGAATCAGATCTGATGTGGTCATGTTCCAAGGCTAGGCGTGTGCGCCGACATGCACGAAGCCATCACCTCGTGCTTATCAAACTGATGGGCAGCGACACGCCTGCGTCAAGACGGTCGGTTCCTAGAACCCTGGAAAATCGAGTTTCTTGATCGTCTAAAACGAGTCCCTGAATCAAGGAGATTCGGCACGCGCATAGAAAGCCGCCTCGGCCGCTCGCCGCCTGGCGACGTCATCGACGACGAATTGCACGAAGTCCTCGTCGCGATCGCTGATCACGATGTCGTCGACGGCCTCCGCCGGCGGCTCTCCCGGCCACGAAGTCTGGCGCGTCGGACGGTCGCGCTCGAGGCGCGTCCCCGATATCGAAACCCAGTCGTGGAGGCGCTGGCGGGCATCAGCGAAGTCGCGGTGCCATCCGAATGGGGCCGAGCCGTGCTGGTCGGGGTCGTATGCGCAGAGCCAATGCAGGTGCAGTGCGGACAGTTCCCAGACGAGCTCGG
>JBBRWO010000203.1:0-2275 GCA_038249135.1 Coriobacteriia bacterium | reverse complement strand
CTACATGAAGTCGCACGAGGAGATGCTTGAGTCGATCGGCAACCAGTATCCCGAGGCGATCGCCAACACACTCGCCATCGCCGAGAAGTGCGACGTCGAGATCGAGACCGGCAAGATCATCCTCCCGGTCTTCGAGGTCCCGGAAGAGCACTCGATGGACAGCTTCCTTCGCGAGCAGTGCATCGCGGGGCTCAAGGTCCGCTACGGCGACCCGATCCCGGAAGAGGTCGTCGGCCGCCTCGATTACGAACTGTCGATCGTGATGCCCAAGGGTATCTCGGCGTACTTCCTGATCGTGCAGGACTTCACGCAGTGGGCGAAGGACCAGGGCATTGGCGTCGGACCGGGTCGTGGCTCGGCGGCGGGTTCGATCATCGCGTACTCGCTGGGCATCACCAACCTCGACCCGATCAAGCACGGCCTGCTCTTCGAGCGTTTTCTCGACCCCGAGCGCACGGAGATGCCCGACATCGACATGGACTTCGACGACGAACGTCGCCAAGAAGTCATCGAATACGTCCGCGACAAGTACGGCGCGGACAAGGTCGCCCAGATCGTCACCTTCGGCAAGATGAAGGCGCGCGCGGCGCTGCGTGACGCCGGCCGGGTACTGGGCTATCCGTACGGCGTGCCGGACAAGATCTCGAAGATGATCGTCGACGACCTCAAGGCCACCATCGACTCGTCGCTCCTGCAAAACGCCGAGTTCGGCGTCGACTACAAGCAGAACCCCGACACCGCGCGCATCGTGGACGCAGCTCGCTCGCTCGAGGGCATCGTCCGCGGCGAGGGAGTGCACGCCGCCGCCGTCGTCATCTGCCGAGACCCGCTGCACTTCTATGTGCCGGTGAAGTACGACACCAAGGGTGGCTCGGTGATCACCCAGTACGACGGAGGCACGGTCGCCGAGATCGGCCTGCTCAAGATGGACTTCCTCGGCCTGCGTACGCTGACCGTCATCGCCGACGCCGTCACCAACGTCGCTGAGAATTACGGCATCAAGCTCGTCCCGGACGAGCTGCCCATCGACGACCCCGAAACGTTCGCGCTGCTCCAGCGCGCAGATACCGTCGGCGTGTTCCAAGTCGAGTCGGCGGGAATGCGCCAGCTACTGAAGGATCTCAACCCGACATCGTTTGGCGATATCGTCGCCGTGCTCGCACTGTACCGCCCGGGCCCTCTCGGCTCAGGGATGGTGAAGGACTTCGTCGAGCGCAAGCACGGCCGACGCGAGGTCACCTACTACGACGAACGCCTCAAGCCGATTCTCGAGGAGACCTACGGCACCGTCGTGTACCAAGAGCAGGTCATGCGTCTGTCGATGACGATGAGCGGGTTCTCGGCGGCGAAGGCCGGCAAACTCCGCAAAGCCATGGGCAAGAAGAAGGTCGCCGAACTGGAGCCGCTCAAGGAAGATTGGGTCAACGGAGCGCGCGACAACGGCTACGACCCCAGAATCGCCGAGAAGATGTGGGCCGACATCCTGCCGTTCGCCGAGTACGCGTTCAACAAGAGTCACTCGGCGGCCTACGGGCTCATCACCATGCAGACGGCGTACCTGAAGGCGCACTATCCGCTGGAGTACATGGCGGCGGTGCTCACCAGCTACACCGGCAAGACCGACCAGATCGTGCGCTACGTCTCGGCATGCAACCGTGCGGGCTACACGGTGTTGCCTCCTGACGTGAACTCGTCGCGCCGCCACTTCACGCCGGTCACGGGCGAGGGTATCCGCTTTGGGCTCGCGGGCATCCGCGGCGTCGGGGCGGCGGTGGTCGACACCATCCTCGTTGCGCGTGACGCAGCCGGTCCGTTCACCTCGCTGCAGGACTTCTGCAATCGCGTGGACATGAAGCAGGCCAACAAGAAGACGCTCGAGGCGCTCATCAAAGCGGGCGCGTTCGATTCGACCGGCTACACCCGCAAGCACCTCATGGGCATGATGGAGTCGTGCGTCGACGCGGCCTCCAAGAAGCAGAAGGATATCGACTCCGGTCAGGTCTCGATGTTCGATATGTTCGCCGAGGAGGACTCCGGATTCGCCGAGTACATCCCCAACGCCAACGACGACGAGTGGGACAAGCCCATGCGGCTCGCGTTTGAGAAGGAGATGCTGGGCATCTACGTCTCGGATCACCCGCTCAAGGAGATCGCCGAGGAGATCCGCCGCGCTGGGGACTACTCGCTCGGGGCGCTCGATGAGGTTCCGGACGGCACCAACGCATGGTTCGCGGGGCTGCTCGCGTCGGTGTCGCTCAAGCCCACCAAGAAGGGT
>JBBRWO010000202.1:0-2353 GCA_038249135.1 Coriobacteriia bacterium | reverse complement strand
CTTATAAAGTGGCGGTGATGGCGCTTGGCTTCACGACTGCCCGGTGTGCCCGCGGTTGCCTACCCCTAATTGCGTGGCCGGGCTGCGGAGTGCGAAAAGCCCCGGCATGGATCGCCTGGGGCAGACGAGTATGAGTACCGGGGCTAATCGTTGGAGTGGGGGGACTCCGATTCGTAACGGTACTAGCGGTTCGCCTGTGGATGATTTCGCCGCGCCTAGTGAGGGCAAGTTCGGGGCTTGGTCGCGGGTCTGGCACCGGTCAGCGCGGGCGGACCCACTGTTGTTGTGATGGGTCCCAGGCCCCGTCCTCGATTGTGGCGCTGAGGGCTGGCAGCAGCATCGCGTTGACCAGGGAGAGCGCAGCTTCATGGTCGAGGACGTCGCTCAAGACAGGAACGGTCTTGGCAACTGTGCGGTATCCGTCGGTCATGGAGCGTGGCACGTGGAGCATGGTGAACGGCGGCAGGCCACGTTGGTGCGCTTCGGTGTGGACGCTGATGCGGAGTTGGCGTGCATCGATTCGCATCGTCTTCGTGAGGATGGCCAGATCGACGAGATCTTTTGTTCGGGTGGAGGTCTGGCCGCCGTAGGTCGATAGGGTCGCGCACACCTTGTCGGCGATCTGGTCTTCGACCGCGATCGCCTGGTAGGCCACGGCCGGTCCCAGGCGCGACATGTCGAGCCTGAATGCTGGAGAAAGGATGTCCAGGGGTGCGGCAGGGGTGCGCTTGTGGATGGCCAGGTCGACTCTGAGGGGGTTTCGGGTGCCGGCACCTCGAACGGTGACGCTGAATGTGATGGCCGCGGCGTGGAGCTCGGGCTGATTGGGGCCGCCGGTGTCGCGGTGGCTGGCATAGCGGAACTCGAAATGATCGCCCAGGTCGATGCTCGCGGCCGCGGTGAGTTGGGCGATGGCGGTGTCGATACTCATCTCCGCCGTCTCGAGGTCCACATCGGTCGTGCTGCGCGATTGGGGAAGCCGAGCAAGCATGCTCGTGCCTCCTTTCAGTGCGAAGGAGCAATCGTCCCGCGAGAACACCCGGCAGAGAAAGCGATCGAAGACGGCCAGTTCGATGAGGCTCTGGACGGAAGAACCGACGCCGCTTCGGTGCGCCGCGCGAGCCTTCTCCCTGATCGCGGAAAGCACCGCACGCCCATCTGGGTACGGGTCGCTAACGATCATTGTTCTTCCCCTTGGTTGCTGGACTTTCTGTGGCGCCGACTGTCGGAGCCGGCGAGTTCCCGGTTTGGGCTGAGAAGGCGATCGCGGGAGTGGTGATGTTCGGCAGCGATTCCGATATCTGCGTCGCAATGGATTTCGTGATGTGATCCATCTGTTCACGCTGGCGCTGAAGTAATGGGGCGAGCACGGTGTCCGTGATTTCGGACACGAGCCGACTCTGCTCAACAAGGACCGGTGCGATCATCCGCTCGATGCGTTCGCGCAGCTCGACACTCCCCGCCAGCTGCGGCTGCAGGCCGGCGACGATGGTCCTCAGCTGCTCCCGCACTGCCTGGCTGACGATTCCCTCGAGAGCGGCGCCGATAGCCGGCCGCTGCACGAGCGCACGCGCCGCGGCGACATCATCGATTCCCGCGCTCCGGCGCAGCTGTTCCAGCAGAGCTGGGCCCTTGCCTCGAGCGTGACCGTATCGTGCCGCGAACGGGGTCAGCAGAAGGCCGAGGTGTTCAAGGTCGACCGCGCGTTCTCCCCGGGTCGCGTCGGCCAGCACGTCTCCGACCAGGGACAGGTCGCCGATCTCGTCGACCAGGTCGGCGACCGTTCGTTCGATGCTCGTCACCGGGAGGCCCCCGACAACCACAACGTCGCGGGAATCCAGCTGGCGCCGGCTGTAGACAATGTCGGTTCGTTGCGTTTGGCGTCGCTCGCTGGTGATCAGACGGTACGGGACTGGATTGATATCGCCGCACTCATGAACAGCTGCCGCGGCCGCCCCGCCCACCACAACTCCCGAGGTACTCACTCGATCCCACGCCAGCACCATGGGTTCAGTCGACATCCATGCAGCGCGCAGATCATCCAGAGGAGCGACCGGCACTCCCCCAAGCCGGTACACGCCGTGGGCGAGTCGCTCGAGTCGCCCATCTCGTTCCCGATGCGAGAGATTGGCGCGACTCACACCCCGCGCCCGCGCCTGAGCTGTGGTGAATAGACCCCACTGGCCGGCAGCCAGTTCCTCAAGGATCGGTTCAACAACAACGCTCATACTTGGAAAGTATAACCAGAATACGCTTTTCAAGCAATTGTGTTCTCGAAAAGCGGACCTGAATGCGAATCTCGTGCGGGCGGGGTCTACGCGACGTTGAGGCCCCAAGGCGGAGTCGGAGCGAT
>JBBRWO010000201.1:0-2355 GCA_038249135.1 Coriobacteriia bacterium | reverse complement strand
CAGTCTCGCACCGCCTATCCCCCCAACGTCGAAGTCGTCCGCGTGATGTGCAGCGGCCGGGTCGATCCCTCGTTCATCATCTCCGCGCTGGCCGACGGCGCTGACGGCGTGCTCGTATGCGGCTGCCACCCCGGTGACTGCCACTACATCAACGGCAACTGCAAAGCCGCCGCTCGCATGAGCGTGCTGTCCACGATGCTCGGTCAGCTGGGCATCGAGCCTGAGCGCGTCCGCCTCGAGTGGATCAGCGCCTCCGAGGGCACACGCTACGCCGAGCTCGTCGCCGAGATGACCGAGCAGGTCCGCGCGCTGGGGCCACTGTCGTGGAACCGCTCGGCGGACAAGACCGACATGGCCGACAAGGAGGTGGCGCTGTGACCAAGCTGAGGCTGGGCATGTACTGCGCCGCCGGGTGTGGCGGCTGCGACATCTCGCTCCTCGAGGTGCACGAGCACCTGCTCGACATCGTCGCCGCGGCCGACATCGCGTTCTGGCCCGCCGCCACTGACTTCAAGTACGCCGACGTCGAGGCGATGCCCGACGATCACATCGACGTCTGCTTCTTCAACGGCGCGATCCGTAACGCCGAGAACACACACATCGCAAGACTCCTGCGCGCCAAGTCCAAGGTGCTCGTCGCTTACGGCGCGTGCTCGTCGTTTGGCGGCGTGCCCGGTCTGGCGAACCTCTACCCGATCCAGGATGTCATCGACCGCGCGTTCACCACGCAGTCGACCGACGCTCCCACCGGCCAGCGCCCCTCGGCCAGCGCGACTCACCTCGACGGCTCCAGCGTGGGGCTTCCCGCGATCGCCGGCACTGTCACCTCGCTGGGCGACCTGGTCGCCGTCGACTACACCCTCCCCGGCTGCCCGCCTTCGACCGACCGCGTGTGGGAGGTCGTCCAAGCCATCGTCGCCGGCGAGCTTCCGGGAGCGCCGGCAATCGTCGGTGCCGGCACCAAGTCCGTCTGCGATGACTGCCGCCTCGAGAAGCGCGGCACCCGCGTCGCGAAGTTCGCGCGCTCGCACGAGATCATCGCCGAGGACGGCCACTGCCTCCTCGAGCAGGGCATCGTCTGCATGGGGCCGGCCACGCGCTCCGGCTGCGGCGGCCAGTGCACCGACGCGCTCATGCCGTGTCGCGGCTGCTTTGGCCCCGCCGGCGACTCGCTCGACCAAGGCGCTGCGATGGTCGCTGTTCTCGGCACACTGGTCGACTCGGAGGACGAGGCCGTCATCCGCCGGACTGTCGCCGAAGTGGTCGACCCCGCTGGCACCTTCTACTGCTTCACGCTCGCGACCTCGCTCCTCGGCCGCGCACGTTCCGCGAATCCCGCCGAGGAGGTGCGCTCGTGACCCGCGTCAGCATCGACCCCATCACGCGTCTTGAGGGACACGGTCGCATCGACCTGTTCTTAGGCGACGACGGTGCCGTCAACGACGCCTTCCTGGTGATCCCGGAGCTTCGCGGCTTCGAGAAGTTCCTCGAGGGCCGCCCCGTCGAGGAGATGCCGCAGATCACCGCGCGCATCTGCGGCGTGTGCCCCGAGGCTCACCACACCGCTGCCGCCAAGGCCGCCGACGCCGTCTACAACGTGACGATCCCGGAATCAGCGGAGATCGTCCGCCGGCTGCAGTACAACGCCTTCATGGCCGGTGACCACGCGACGCACTTCTACGCGCTGGGCGGCCCGGACTTCATCGTCGGCCCCGACGCACCGGCTGCCGAGCGCAACATCATCGGCGTCATCAAACGAGTGGGACCGGAGATCGCCGGCAAGGTCATCCGCATGCGCAAGGAAGCGCACGAGGTCGCCGAGATTCTCGGCGGTCGACGGATCCATCCGGTGGGCATGGTGCCGGGCGGGATCTCGAAGCCGGTGTCGAAGGAGTCGGCGGCGCGGTTGCGCGAGATCGGCGACTACATGGTGCAGTTCGCGCGTGAGTCGCTGGTGATCTTCGACTCACTCGTGCTCAAGAACGACCGGCTGCTCAAGATGGTGCTCTCCAAAGCCTACTACAACCAGACCGCGTACCTCGCGCTGGTCAACAAGCAGAACCAGCCCGACGCCTACGACGGTGACGTGCGCGTGGTCGACGCCGACGGCAACGAGGTCGTGCGCTATCACCCCAGCGAGTACCTCGACCACATCGCCGAGGCGATCGTGCCGTGGAGCTACCTCAAGATGCCGTACCTGAAGAAGCTCGGGTGGAACGGCGTGTCCGACGCGACTTCTCGGCAGATCATGCGCACCGGGCCTCTGGGCTCGCTCAATGCGAGTGACGGGATGCAGACGCCGCACGCACAGGCCGAGTACGAGCGGTTCTACCAGACGTTCGCCGGCAAGCCCGT
>JBBRWO010000200.1:0-2360 GCA_038249135.1 Coriobacteriia bacterium | reverse complement strand
GCATGAGGAAGTGGTGGCGCGCCTCCGCGCGAGGTTCACGAAGTGAAGGTGACGTGGGCCCCGATGGCCGAAGAGCAAGTGGCCGATATCTTCACCTACATTGCCGTCGAGCGTCCGGCCGCAGCGCTCAAGTGGTTCGAGCGCGTCGTGTCGAAAACGGAGTCCTTGTCCCAGCTGCCCGATCAAGGACGCATGGTTCCGGAAGCGGGGCGCGAATCGCTCCGGGAAGTCCTGGTCGAGCCCTACAGGGTAGTCTACCGCCGCGACAGCACTGAGATTGTCGTCCTCACCGTGCAGCACGAGCGCCGCATTCTGGATCTTGACCGCATCGATCTGTGAGGGTAGGGCTAACCCCGGCTTCTTGCAGAACGCCGCAATGTAGAATCGAGATGCAGGCGCTCGGCGTCTGCTCAAGCCGAAGCACGCTAGCGCTACAGACGCACCGTTGACTCGCTAGCACCGTCGCGGATATACTTCGGCTATCCAACGGAGGTGCCATATGATCACCAAGGTCCAGAAGTGGGGTAACAGCCAGGGTCTCCGCCTGAGCAAGGAGCTGCTCACAGACGTCCGGATCGATGTGGGTGACGCGGTTGACGTGAGCGTGCATGAGGGCTCTCTCGTCATCACACCCGCACGTCGCGTGAGGGGCGGGCTCGACCTGGAGCAGCTCGTCGCGCGCATTCCGCGAGACTACGAGCCCGAAGAGCTCGATTGGGGCCCTCCGGCCGGTCGCGAGGTGTGGTAGGTGGCGGCCTACATCCCTCGCAAGGGGGACTTCGTCGCGGTGACCTTCGATCCGCAGTCGGGCCACGAGCAGCGCGGCCGGCGTCCCGCGCTTGTGGTGAGCAATGATCTGTTCAACAAGGCAACGGGGTTCTGCATCGCGTGCCCGGTGACGAACACCCGGCGCGATTTCCCCTTCCACGTCTCGATTCCTGACGGCGAGAGCGTCACGGGGGTGGTGATGGTGGAGCAGGTGAAGTCCATCGATTTCAGGGCCCGTGCTGTGAAGCGCATTGGAGCCGCGCCGGAGTCGGTTCTGGAGGAAGTGCTCTCGATCTTGGACGCCTGCCTCTACTGAGAGCTGAGCGCTAACAAAGGCATCGACCCGACTTCGCAAGTCCTCGGCTACCATGGAAGTCAACGGGCGCGGGTCATGCCTAACACGTTAGATGCACATACGGGGGTCAACCGAGGAGGGGCTTCATGGTGATCGCGGAATGTCCTGAGTGTGGTTCTGGGGTTTCATCAAAGGCAGTGTCGTGTCCGCAGTGTGGCAATCCACTTAACCCCGCGCGCGCTGCCTACTTGACCGCAATGGCGGCGACCATCGTGGCCGACGGCGCGGTGGATGCGGAGGAGATCAGGAGGCTCTACGGGATCCACGCGCTCCTCGGCACAGGGGACGCGGAGCGCGTTGGCCTTCTGCGTCGTGTTGTGCTCGAACCTGAGGGCCTTGGCGACTTCGAGCTCCCGCCGGCGATCCTGGACAACGAAGAGCTGCGGATGGCGCTCGCGAAGGATGCGCTCTTCATCGAGAAGACGCAGGATACGAACGCTACGCGCGAGGCCGTCCAACGACTGCTCGCCCAGATTCGTCTCACGCCAGAGCAGCTGAAGGTCATGGAAGACTGGGTGACCTGGGAGAACGGCCTGCTGCGACAGATGGGTGCAGGGGATGAGCACATGGCGAACGCGCTTGATCCGCGAGAGATGGCGTCGCGCGCTGCAGCGGTCGGCGTTCCGCTCGGCGTACTCTACATGGCGGGAATCACGGGGTTCTCGGCGGTCGGCATCACCTCAGGTCTCGCGGCAATTGGGACGACTGCCGGCCTGGCTTCCAGCCTGGCCCTGCTGGGCTTGAATCCGATGACCGCCGGAATCGCGGGATTGATTATCGTCGGAATCACGGTCAAGAAGGTAAGCGACTTCGCGCTGCGCAAAGTCGGAGGGGACCCGGAGGAGTTGCGTAAGCGCCTTCAGGAGTACCGCACCGTACAGCTACGTGCTGCGACCTGCCTCGCAGGTGACATACCTCGAGTTGAAGGCATGTTCGCCCCGGAGCCAGACGACCGCTCAGCGCAGGTTCTGAGTGCGATGCGTGCTGCTCTGAATGAACTAGAGGACATCGTGAAGTAGGCAGGAGGCCGTGCTGGTGTCGCGGCAGATGGCATCTAACAATGGCTTCCAGCAGACTCGCTTCGCGCGCAGCTGATGCGCAAACACGTTAGGCGGGCCAACTCCTCGGCACTCCAGCCCGCACGCGCGTGCGGGCACGGAAGCATTCTCGCCATCCTCGGCGATCCTGTATCCCACCGGCTCCGGCTCCTGAGTCCTCGGCGTGCCCACGGCCGCCT
>JBBRWO010000199.1:0-2436 GCA_038249135.1 Coriobacteriia bacterium | reverse complement strand
TCGCGACGCCTTCTGCGAGCTCCGAGTTGCTGGTGCCCGCGAAGACCAACATGCGCTTGCCCATCGTCGATCCGCTCCGTTCCGTGCCGTGGTCGGCTAGATCTCCTTCTTGGCGCGCTGCCGAGCAGCCCAGCCTTCGACGGTGATCTGCTTGGTTCTCTCGAGCGCAAGCGATCCGGCAGGCACATCGCGGGCGATAGTTGAGCCCGCTGCCGTCACCGAACCTTCGCCCACCGTCACGGGCGCCACGAGCATGGTATCAGAGCCGATGAAGGCTCCGTCGCCGATTACGGTCGGATGCTTCTCGAATCCGTCGTAATTGCACGTGATCGAACCGGCTCCCACGTTCACTCCGGTGCCGATCGTAGCGTCGCCGATGTAGGACAGATGCGGGACCTTGCTCCCCTCGCCGACCACCGAGTTCTTGATCTCGACGCATGCACCGGCCTTGGCACGAGCGTGGAGTACGGCGCCTTTGCGCAGGTAAGAGACGGGGCCGACCGTTGCGGCGACACCGACGACCGCCTCGGTCACGATTGAGGCGTCGACCACAGCGTCCTCGGCAACTACTGCGTTGGTGAGGCGCGAGTTGGGTCCGATCACCGCCCGGTCGCCTATTGTGGTTGCGCCCGACAAGAACGACATCGGAAGAAGTTCAACATCTCGGCCGAATTCCACATCCGGGCCGATCCACACCAGATCGGGGTCGGTCATGCCCACTCCGGCGAGCAGATGGTGACGGTTGATGCGGCGTTGCATGATCTTGGCGGCCTCTGCCAGCTGAACGCGCGAGTTCACGCCCAGAGTCTCGAGCGGGTCGTCAGTGGCCATCGCACTCACGGTGAGCCCCTCGCCGCCAAAAACGGCGACCATGTCGGTGAGGTAGTACTCACCCTGGGCGTTCGCGGTGGTGAGGCGGTCGAGGTGCGCGAAGAGTACCGCGGAGTCGAAGCAGTAGGTGCCGGTATTGACCTCGGTGATCCGACGCTGCTCCGGAGTGCAGTCCTTCTCCTCGACGATGCGCTCGACACTCCCATCGCGCATGTCACGCACGATGCGGCCGTAGCCGGTGGGATCGGCAAGATGAGTGGTGAGCAGCGTCAGAACCGAGCCGCTCGACTCCCGCATCGCGACCAGCCCAGAAATCGTCTCGGCGGACAGGAGCGGGGTATCGCCGGAGAGCACCAACAGCGAGCCGGTCGCGCCCTGGAGCTCATCACGCGCGCACATGACGGCGTGACCGGTGCCGAGCCGAGACTCCTGTCGCACGCTGGCGATTCCGGGGAGGAGCGCCTCGACGACCTCAGCCTTGTGGCCGGTGATGGCGATGATTCGCTCACAGCCGGCGGCGGTTGCTGCCCGCACGACCCACTGCACCATGGGCATGCCGAGAATCTCGTGCGCGACTTTGGGCTTGTCGGACTTCATGCGGGTACCTTCACCCGCAGCGAGGATGAGCGCGATCGAGCTCAAAAGTGACTCCTTTGTCGTCGGCGCGTCGCCCTTTTGGGGGCGAGCTGACCGGGAGCGCATGGCTGGGGCACCAGGATTCGAACCTGGATAGCGGGCACCAAAAGCCCGAGTCCTGCCGTTAGACGATGCCCCAATATGACGCGCGATCGGCGTCTGGTGCGCACTGCAGTGTAAGAAGCAGTGTCGGGGCGCGTCAACCGCTACGGTCAGACGCTTGCCTCACCGGGACCTTCCGCCGCCGCCGAGAAGGCCGCAATGCCGCCTTCGTTCTCGAACGCCTCAAGCACGACAGACTGGATCTCTGTGCGGGCATCGGAGTTTATGGGGTGACAGATGTCACGGAAATCCCCATTGGGGAGCTTGCGCGAGGGCATGGCGACGAAGAGTCCCTTGTCCCCGTTCACGATCCGCAGATCGTGGATGACGAATGCATCGTCGATGACGATGCTTGCGATCGCACACACCTTGTTCATTGCGACCGCACGCAGTGCGACGTTGGTGATTTGCACAATTCCCCCTTTGCTAGTGGCGACGGCCCCCCGGTCGCCCTCCCAGCGCTAGACGCTACCTGAACCTATCGTATCCGATGAACGCTGATACAACACCCTCTCCGCCACAACAACATCAATCGGCTTGTCGACGTCAGCACCGATCGACGCGTGCGACGTGAAGATCGCAGCGCACTTCGAGTCGAGCAACTGGGCCAGCTTGCGCTCGACGTCGTCGACGCGCAGCCGCCCGCTGATGTACTTGAAGATGAAGGGGATGCCGATCACCCGGGCCATTGCCAGCGGGCTCTTGCGGGTCTCGAACAGCCGCTGCCCGATCTCGCGATTGCGCCTCAGCAGATCCGCCGAGACGAGCACCGTGTTGCCGCCGGTAACCCGCCCTCCTGCCACTTTCACGTACGTGCGCTGTGAACCGGGAAACTGTTCCTCCATGTCCTCGGCGCGCACCAGCGGA
>JBBRWO010000198.1:0-2466 GCA_038249135.1 Coriobacteriia bacterium | reverse complement strand
CGGCTCACCGGAATCGCTCGAGGCCGCCATCGAGTCCTACGGCACTCCCGAGGAGGTTGCAGCTGCCTACCGTGACGCGGAGCTGACCGTCGCCGCCGCGCTTCGCAAGCCGACCTCGCCTGCCGCGACGTCGAAGCTCGGAGCCAGCCCGCTCGGGCGCTTCTTCGGTATCATCCTGGACCCGTCGGCGTGGGGCGCGCTGTTCTACATGCTGCTCGCGCTGGCGACCGGCGTCATGTACTTCACGATCGTGGTGACCGGCCTGTCTCTCAGCTTCGGCCTCGCGATTCTCGTCGTCGGCGTGCCGTTCGCACTGCTGTTCCTGGCGGTGGTCCGCGCGATCTCGCTGGCGGAGGGCCGCATGGTCGAGGGTCTCCTCGGCGAGCGTATGCCCCGGCGGCCCCGTATGGTGGGTGCACAGGGTGGCTTGTGGACCCGCATCAAGAGCTGGCTGACCGACTACCGCTCGTGGACGACGATGCTGTACATGGTGCTGCAGCTGCCGCTTGGGATCGTGTATTTCACGACCGTGGTGAGTGCGCTGGCGCTGTCGGTGGCCGTGTTCATGCTGCCGATCGTGCAGATGGTGGCCGGCGAAGCGGTGATCCGCACCATCAACTACGGCTACCTGATCCAGCCGTGGGCGATGCCTCTTGTCATGGCGGTCGGTGGGCTGGGCCTGTTCGCGACGCTGTGGATCGCTAAGGGCGTCGGGTTCGTGCACGGCATGTGGGCAAAGACGATGCTGGTCGGCCGTTTCGAAGGCGCGCCGGCTGTGACCGAGACACCCGTCTCGGCTGGAGGGGAGCTGTGATGAAGAGAACAATCGCACTCATTGCTGTGGGAGTGGCGCTGATCGGCGCACTCGCGGCGACCGGATGTACCCGCGTACCGCTGTCGCAGACCATCGGCGGAGAACCGACTGCCGTCACCGTGGACAAGCAGTCGCATGAACTCGAGGGCGCCGAGACGCTCGTAGGTACGCTCCGCATGGGAGTGGGCGAACTCACGCTCACCGGAAGCGCCGACGACAGCGATACGATCACGAGCAGGTTCGAGTACGCGCCCGTGAGCTGGAAGCCCGACGTCAAGTTCGAGACCGACGGAACCAAGGCCCAGTACTGGGTCGACCAGCCGGAATCGGAGCCGATGCGACTCGGCAACGACCTGCGTAACAGCTGGACGATGAAGTTCCCGACGGGTGTCGCCACCGAGCTGTCGCTGAAGCTGGGTGTGGGCGAGAGCACGATCGACCTGCGCAACGTGGACGTGCGCGAACTCGAGGTGCTCACCGGCGTGGGTTCGGCCAAGATCGACCTGTCGGGCGAGCGGACCGGCGACATCAACGCGACCATCGAGTGTGGAGTGGGCGAGATGCTCATCCGCGTACCGAGCGACATGGGCGTGCGTATCATCGGTGCCGAGGACGGCTTGGGTGATTTCGAGACCCCCGGCTTCACTGCGGAGGGTCGCGACCTCGTGAACGCGGCGTACTCGGGCTCAGGTCCCAAGCTTGAGATGCGACTGACGCGCGGCATCGGCGAGGTCCGGGTGGTGCAGGTTCCGTAAGCCCGATCGACCGCGTGAGCGTACGCTCGCGGGCGCAGGCTCGCACGCAGGCGGAGGCGTGCTGTGACAACACGACGCCCGGCAGCTGGACGTAGCTGCCGGGCGTCGGTGCGTTTGGGCGGGACGCTCGCCGCTCGCTACTCCACTGGTTCCAGCTTCGCCGAGAAGTGGCGCAGGAACGGTGCCTGCTCGACGATGCGGTACGGGGTGAGTTGGTCGCGCTCGGCGAACACCTTCACCATGACCTCGATGACGTAGTCCATGTGGCTTTGGGTGTAGGTGCGGCGCGGGATGGCGAGGCGCACCAGCTCGCGCGGGCCGGCGACTTCCTCGCCCGTCTCGGCGTCGCGGTGGCCGAACATCAAGGTGCCGATCTCGCAGGCGCGCACGCCGCCGTGCAGGTACATGGCGATCGCGATGGAGACGCCGGGGAAGTCCGTGGGCGCGAGATGCGGCGCGAAGTGGACGGCGTCGACGTAGATGGCGTGGCCGCCTGGCGGCCAAAGGATGGGGATGCCGGCGGCCTTGAGGTGCTCGCCGATGTAGCGCGTCGAGGCGATTCGGTAGTGCAGGTAGTCCTCGTCGACGGCCTCTTCCATGCCCACGGCGATGGCCTCGAGGTCACGGCCGGAAAGGCCGCCGTAGGTGGGGAAGCCCTCGGTGAGGATGAGCAGGTCCTTCTGCTCGCGAGCGATCTCCGCGTCTCGCGTGGCGAGGAAGCCGCCGATGTTGACGATGGCGTCCTTCTTGGCGCTCATGGTGCAGCCCTCGGCGAGCGCACACATCTCGCGGACGATCTCCTTGACGCTCACGTTGGCGAACTCCGGCTCGCGCTGCTTGATGAGATACGCGTTCTCCGTGATGCGGCAGGCGTCGAGGTAGAGCGGCGTGTTGTTG
>JBBRWO010000197.1:0-2530 GCA_038249135.1 Coriobacteriia bacterium | reverse complement strand
GATCGCCACTGGGTGATCGCCGATTCGGCGAATCGCAGGACGTCTGTTGCGCCCGCTTCGCGCGCCAGCCTGATGCAGTGACGGAGTAGCCCGATGGCTTCTGTGTTGTCTTCTGACAACAGCGCGAGGCCTGCGACGCACGCTGACCATCGAAGATGCTCTGCTTGAACAGCGCTTCGCCCGTCCAATGATGATTCGCTGAGCAAGTCAAGGTTTGCGCCGATCAATGTCATCGGCGTTGCGTCTTTCGCTAGCCTGAACCGCGCGCTTGCCGCGCGCGGGATTCGGAGCTCGCCGTCGGCCAAATGCGGGCAAACGATCGAGATCTCGTCGACGCCGGGCGGGGGGTTTGCCGCCAAACCCTCTGCATAGACAAGAGCGGTAGATGGCGAGCCCTCCGCGACCTCGAACCGCCACCCGACTTCGGTCAGGCTTGCGGATACAACCGTCGCCCCCAAGTGCTTGAGGACTTCTTCTGCAACGACGAGCATCGGTGCGCCGACAAGAGAGTCCGCGGAAGTGTGACCGTCGACTCCAGCGACAGTCAATTCGTTGTCCAGCACCCAGAATGCCGCGAGAAAACTCTCGATCAGTGCGAGGAGAAGATCGATCACAACCTCCACCGTCATCGTTCCAGTGAACGATCTGGTGTTGAAGACGACCTCGTCACCGACCAGTTCGTAGCCGAAGCCGTGGCTTGCGGCAGTGCGGATATTCTTATCTGCCCCCACGAAGATGCTCGCGAGCTCTGGGCGCCTCGAAACGGCGCCAAGCAGGGCTGTGGAGTCTTCTAGCATGAGTGTTGATAGCGGCGCTGACTTGGCGCCAGCGATGCGGAGGAACCATGCGAACAATGGCAGCCCGGCGTATTCGAAGAGTTCTCGATAGAGGTTGATTGTCCGCGCGAGCCGTGCCTCGTCAGTCGTCGACACCCTAAGCGTCACTGCGAAGGCCGCTGTGGATTCGACAATCGCGTTCCGTGCCCGCCGCAAAGTAGCCAGGGCGCCAGGCTCACCGGCGATTTCCAGAAGCTGCGTGCTCGAGGCGAAGAGCCGCGAGGCTTCTGCAACTACTGATTCGAACCGTTTCACGTCAAGAATGGACTTTGCCAGAGCCAGGGCGATTTCATACGCCGCACCTTGCCCCACGGCGACTTCGCGGCCGAGATCTCGGGCCAAAAGTGATTGTCTGACCGCGTCAACCTCCATGAAGGTCTTTTCCGGATAGAGCGTGGCGAGGGCGGTGAGAGCTGCGCTCGCAAAATCCGGCGGCTCGGCGGATCCGAGCTGATCGCCTATCTGCTGTTGGATTTCTGCGTCGTTCATGAATTTGATCGCAGCATCGATCTCGTACTGGGCGCGCCTCCCAAGAGCCTGCGCTTCGGCCGGCAGATCGGTTTCGAGGGCAGCAATGTACAAATCAGCCATTCGGACCAGACATCCCGCCGCCTGTCGATTGGCTTCGAGGTTCGAAACATAAGGCCTTCTTGGTGCGAACCTGGACAAGTCCCGGTCAATCTGCCGCAACCGTGCCACCGACACCCCCATCGCCAGCTGAGAGCCGGAATTCAAAGGCGCAGTTGAGAACTTGGCCATCGCGGACAGCGACTCGTCGAGAGCATCGCTCGTCGAGGCGCGCCAGGACGAACAAGTGAGGTAAAACGGCAACACCTCGGATTCGACGGTCTCAATTTCCGCAAGGTGTGCGAGCACCGCTCGAATACCTTGCCGCCGCCGGATGACGAGCGCGTTGACTTCGTCATGCCGGCCCATGTTCCCGCATTCGGAACACGGCCGTCCCGCGACGCGCTGATTGGAGCCGCAACGCACGCACTGGATGAGCGTAAAGTTTAGGTTGATTGGGACGGCCATTGGCCCATTCTGGACCCTGCCCGACATCATCAAGGCCAGTAGCGCCCTCCATGGTTCTCGGCCGTGCCTCTGGAATGCACATTCACCAAAAGGCACGACAGCCAGCCGTCCTAAGCGTCGCTCGTTCGCCCGTCAATACTGCGAGGCGACTTGGCCCAACGCCGACAGGACCGCGGAAAGTGGACGAGTGTGATCGTCGCTCCGAACGCGTCGACCGCGGCACGGGCTCGATCGCCGTTCATACGCAGAACCTGGCGGGACCTGGAGGATACTCGGCGCGCCATGGTCACTGGGGTGGTCTACTGGCCAATCGCAATCTGTGGCTCAGTCGCGCGGAACCTCAAGTTCGCCAACACAACGTGGACGCCGTGGAGCGCGTGGCGCACCTCGTAGTGAGCGCGGATCACGACGGTCCGCCCGAACACCGGAGGTCAAGTCCCATGGCACTTCACACCCAGCAATCGCTGTCAGGCTTCATCGCCTCGGAACCGCAGCAATCGGTCACCGAGAACGGCGACACCCGCTTCTACGTGCGCGTCGGCCAGCCGCACTTCCGTCACGAATACAGCGGCGACTTCACCGCGCTCGAGCCGACATTTCACGACCTCGTCGCCTACCGGGCCACCGCCGAACGGGCTCTTACCCGATTCACTAAAGGT
>JBBRWO010000196.1:0-2543 GCA_038249135.1 Coriobacteriia bacterium | reverse complement strand
GCCTGATCGTCACGGCAAAAATGAACGACATCGACCCGCAGGCTTGGCTCGCCGATGTGCTGGCTCGTATCGCCGGCCATCCGGCGTCGCAGATCGACGAACTGCTGCCGTGATGGTGTGGACGCTCCCTGGCCCATCATCCAGGATCGAGTGTCCAACTTTGGGGGCTAGCTATGACGGTCATCAGAATAGGTCTCGATATCGCGAAGAACGTGTTCCAGATCCACGGCGTGGCCGAAGATGGCAGGGTGCTGCTGTCGCGGCAGTTGCGGCGAGGTCAGGTCGTGAATTTCTTTTCTGGGCTTGCCCCGTGTCTAATTGGCATTGAGGCGTGCCCCAGCTCCCACCATTCGGCGCGTACCCTGGAGAAGCTCGGTCATCGAGTGCGCCTGATGCCACCACAGTACGTAAAGCCTTACGTCAAACGGCAAAAAAACGATGCTGCCGATGCCGAAGCTATCTGCGAGGCGGTTGCACGACCGACGATGAGGTTCGTACCGATCAAAACCGAAGAGCAGCAAGCCGCTTTGACCCTGCATCGAACTCGGGAACTTCTCGTGCGTCAGATAGGAATGCTGATCAATAGCCTGCGGGCGCAGCTGGCCGAGTTCGGAGTCATAGCTGCTCAAGGTAGAACTGGACTTGCTGATCTGTTGAAACTGGTAGCGGGACCATCGGTATCGAATGTGCCAGCCTTGGTTCGGGTCGCCATGGCGGAGCTGATGGGACAACTTCAAGAACTCACCGTGCGGATCAAATCGCCGTCCCGTCCCAGGAGTGGTGGGGAATCGATGACAGCGTAATCTCCGGCTTGTTCAGCAAGCCAAACCGACCGGCGCCAACCGGTCGATGGAGATCACGCCGTGACCACAGAACCAGCATTCGACCCGTCTGCCAAGACCGACGACGCCGCGTCGGCGGCGGACACCGCTGCGGCAGTCAACCCGCCGCCCAAGCCCAAGCGGCCGGCGCCACAGCCGATTGCCGACGACATCGAGGTCAGCCGAACATTCTTGCGTGACGACGGCTGGCACGACCAGCTAGAGGGTCAGATACGCGACGGCGTCAGGCACCTCATCGAGGCGCTGATCGAGGCCGAACTTGCCGAAGCGCTCGGGCGGGCGCGCTACAAGCGGCTCGGATCGAAAACACCCGCAGCCGTGGCCCCAGCGGCCAGTGAAGGTCTCGGCGATGAAGAGCAGGTCGCGCCACCAGCGTCCACGTCTGCGCCCGTCTCTGAGCCCACCAAAGGCCATCGCAACGGCCATCGCGGGCGCACCGTCATGGGCACGTTCGGTAAGATCGACATCGCCTTGCCACGCGCACGCATCGCGACCTGCGAACCCGGCAAAACGGCCGAGTGGAAAACCAAGGTTCTGCAGCGTTATCAGCGGCGCACGAAGGAAGTCGATGCGCTGATTGCCAGCGCGTATCTGTCGGGCACCAACACGCGCCGCGTCGGGCGTGCGCTTGGCGCATTATTCGGCGGGCCAGCGATCAGCAAGTCGGTGGTCAGCCGCGTGTGGCGAAAGATCAAGGCCGACTGGGACAACTGGAACAAACGCGATCTGGCCAACGACGACATCGTGCGCCTTATTCTCGACGGCACGCACGTCAAAGTCCGCATGGATAAAAAGGCCACCGCCGTGTCGTTGCTGGTGGTCCTCGGTATTCGCCGGGATGGCCAGAAAGTGCTGCTATCCGTGAAGAACATGGGCGGCGAGAGCGAGGCGGCCTGGAGAACGATATTGGACGATCTGACCAGGCGTGGCCTGCGCAAGCCGGAACTCGCCATTGTCGACGGCGCGCCCGGTTTGGAGAAGGCGCTCGCCTCGCTCTGGTCGGATCTTCCGATCCAGCGCTGCACGGTGCATAAGCTTCGCAACCTGATTGCGCATGCGCCGAAGAAATTCGCCGAGGAAATCGCGGCCGATTATCAGGACATGATCTACGCCGAGGATGCCACGGCCGTCGCGAAGAAACGCAAGGCATTCCTCAACAAATGGTACGTGAAGTGCGAGGCTGGCGGCGACAGCCTCGAAGAAGCCGGCGAGCATCTGTTCACGTTCACGCGTCTGCCGGTCGCGCAGTGGAAGAGCGCGCGCACGACGAATGCAATCGAACGCCTGCATGAAGAGTTCAAGCGCCGGATCAAGACGCAGACCGTGCTGCCCTCGGCGGAAACAGCGGCCATGCTGTTCTGGGCGCTGCTCGCCTCAGGCCAGATCGTGCTGCGCAAGATCGATGGCTGGCAGACCCTGCCGGTTGCGCTTGCGAAGCCCGTTGACCTGACCGCATGAGCCGATAACTTCAAGCAGCCGGAGAACGCCGCTCAGCGAAAGTCCACCACCGCCGGGACGGGACCCGCGTTGATATCGGTTGCAAACGCCGCCGGGGCGCAGGAACCAACCGGCACCCTCAAGAAGTTAAAGGACACTGGCACGATTACCATCGGGCATCGCGAGACCTCCTCGCCCTTCTCCTACCTCGACGCCAACAAACAGCCGGTCGGCTATGCGATCGACCTCTGCCTGAAGATCGTC
>JBBRWO010000195.1:0-2600 GCA_038249135.1 Coriobacteriia bacterium | reverse complement strand
CCCCTGATGTCGTCGACGGTACCGCGGTAGATCGGGATGCGTGTGTAGCCGGTCTTCTGGATCAGCTTCACTGCCTCTTCGAGCGTGGCGGTATCCGGCAGAGCCGCCATGTCGGTGCGGGGAATCATAATCTCGCGTGCGACCTTCTCGGCGAAGGATGAGACGGCCTCGAGGAGCGCCTCTTCGGCCTCCTGGCGGTCGGATACCTCATCGCTCTCGGCGAAGCGCCAGTCGGAGCCTGTGGCCCAGGCGGAGGACGGACGCTCGTCGGCGCTCAGGCTCGTCGCCCACGACCACGGGACTCCCAGCAGCCTCGCGATGGGATAGACCGCTCGACTCACCACCAGGGCGGCCGGTGCGATCCCCAACCCGATGCGCTCAGGGTTAGCGACGGAAAGCGTGCGAGGCAGCGCTTGGAAGAGCGCGAACGTGAGAAGAAGAAGCAGCACGGCCCCGACAACACCGGCCAGCGTACCGCCGATGTTGGGCAACAAGCTCCCGATCACCACGCCGAGAATCGCGCTCGCGCCAAAACCGAGACCGGCGAGTAGCGAAGATGCGGCTCGAACGCGGTGCGCGTGCGAGGAGAGCACTTCGAGCTGCTCGGCTCCGGCCTGCTCCGCCTCCTCGAGGCGGTGGATGCGCCCGGGCGAGAGCAGCATGACCGACGTCTCCGCAGCAGCAAGTACCGCCGCAAGCGCGTCGAGGATGAGGGCTACGATGAGAACGAGATACAGCACGTGTGCTCCGGGATAGAGAGAGTAAGGTCGCAGGCGCTCACGCACCTATCGGAAGAATACCTGAAACGTTGCGGTGACGATGAGTACGCCGAGCAATGCGCCCAAAGCCGTCTGCGCGACGGTGTGCACTTCCGTCTCGATGCGGCTCTGCGCGACGAGTGCTGCAATGAAGAATGCCAGGAGCAGCGCGCCGGCGCTTCCTGTGACGAATCCGAGCGCGGTGGCGGCGCCAAACGCCAGTGCGGTGTGACCGCTTGGCCACCCGCCGTGGAGGAATGTGCCCTCCCGTGACCCGGCTTTCATACTGATCACGCCGAGGGCCACGAACGCCAGAGCAACCGCGGTGAGCCCCGTTGGCGCGACGCCGACCCACGACAGCCCGTTTTGCAAAACGAGGCGCACAGGGTCGAATAGCACCAGGAACGCGATGACCACCGCGTTGGTCGCGGCGACGAGCACGGCTCCGGCACTCACGTCCTTTGCGATCTTGGCGACCGGGTCATAGGTCTGAATCGCTAGATCGACCGTGGCCTCGATAGCCGTGTTGACCAGCTCGGTCACGAACACGAGGCTGATTGCGAAGATGATGGCGATCAGCTCGAATCGGCTGACATCCAAGATGAGCGCGGCCACCAGCGCCATGAGGGCGGACGCGACGTGAAGCCGCATGTTGCGCTGGGTGCGCAGCGCGTAGACGACGCCTTCGATCGCGTAGTTGAAGCTCCAGATGAGCGAGCGGCTGCGCACGTCGCTCAGGCGCTCTCGGTCAGCCAGGCGCTGAGAACGACGCGCTCACGAGCCTGCATGGCTTCAGCGTCGGCGTCTTCGATGTGGTCGTAGCCCAAGAGGTGCAGAATCCCGTGAACGAGCAGCAGGTTCAACTCCTCCTCGACCGTATGTCCGTACTCCTCAGCCTGCGCGACGGCGACCTCAGGCGCGATGATGACGTCGCCGAGCATCACCGGCTGATCCGCCGACGCGACCGCACACGGATCGTCGCACTCAAACGAGAGCACGTCGGTGGGGCCCTCCTTGCCGCGATACTCACCGTTGAGCGCCGTCATCTCATCGAGATCGACGAGCGCGATGGAGAGCTCGCTGTTGGCCGGCGCCTCCTCGGCGACGAGCACGAACTCGGCGAGACGGACGAAGCCTGCCGGGTCGAGCGGCTCAGGCTCTCGATGGCTGGTGACGTTGATCTCCACTGACGGGCCTCCCCTTCTGAACTTCCGCCTGCGGATACTCGCAGCGGCCGTGGTACATGCTCACGAGCATACGCGAGTAGACCGCGATGATGCGCTCGAGATCGCCGACGGCGAGCTGCGCGTCGTCGAGTTGGTGATCGGCGGTCTTCTCGGCGACCACAGTTCGAACCATCGCCTCGACGCGGGGCGCCGACGGTTTGCTGAGCGCGCGGACCGAGGCCTCGCTCGCATCGGCAAGCATGACCAGCGCAGCCTCGCGAGTGGTGGGCGCAATCCCTTGATAGCGGAAGTCGGCCTCGTAGACATCGGCATCCGCTGCGAAAGCCTTGTTGAAGAAGTAGCTGACCAGCGAGGTGCCGTGGTGCTGGAAGATGATGTCGCGAATACGCTCCGGCAGGCGGTACTCCTCGGCAAGTGACAGGCCATCGCGAATGTGAGCGGTGATGATGACCGCCGAGAGGCTCGGCTTGGTGGTGTCGTGCGGATTCTCGCCGTCCTGCTGATTCTCGAAGAAGTAGCAGGGGCGTCGGATCTTGCCGATGTCGTGGTAGTACGCCCCGACGCGGGCGATGAGCGTGTCGGCCCCGATCTCCTCGGCTCCCGCCTCCGCGAGGTTGGCAGTGGCGACTGAATGCGTGTAGGTGCCCGGCGCCTT
>JBBRWO010000194.1:0-2755 GCA_038249135.1 Coriobacteriia bacterium | reverse complement strand
GGTGTTCTCAAGGCGTTCGATCACGCCGCTAGTGAGCTTCTCTCGAAGCGCCGCCAAGCGCGGGCTCTCCTCGGCCTGGTCCTCGAGCATGAGCTCGAGCGCCTTTGCGAAGCCGACGACCCCAGGGACATTCTGAGTGCCCGAACGCTTCTTGGACTCCTGCCCACCGCCGAGGATCTGCGGCTCGAATGGGGTTCCACGCTTGAGGTACAGCGCGCCGACGCCCTTGGGGCCGTAGATCTTGTGGCCGGAGAACGACGCGGCGTCCACGCCAAGCTCCGCGACGTCGAACGGGATCTTGCCGAGCGTTTGGGCCCCATCAGTGTGGAACAGCGCGCCACGCTCGTGAGCGGCGGCGGCGAGCTCCTTGATGGGTTGGATGGTACCGATCTCATTGTTGCCGTGCATGATCGAGACGAGCACCGTATCGTCGCGCAGTGCGGCGGCAAGGTCCTCGACGTGGATGATGCCATCCTCACGCGGGCCTAAGTACGTGACCTCGTAGCCACGCTTCTCAAGCAGGTGCGCCGGCTCGAGGATCGCGTGATGCTCGAACTTGGAAACGATCACATGGCCGCCCTTGGGCGATTTGCGTGCTGTTATGCCGAGGAGTGCGGCGTTGTCTGATTCGGTGCCACATCCCGTGAAGGTAATCTCATTGGGATGCGTGGCGCCGATACCCTTGGCGAATCGCTCCCGGGCGTCCTCGAGCGCACGATAGGCGTCGCGACCCAAAGCATAGAGCGAGTTAGCGTTGCCGTAGTCTTCCATGAAGTACGGCATCATCGCCTCCATGACACGCTGATCGACCGGTGTCGTGGCCGCGTAATCAAAGTAGATGCGACGGGGAGTATCCATGTCGGTACCTTTCCTATCCTATCGGGCGCGAGTCGATGACGTCTTGCGCAGTCACGAGTTCGGCGAGCGTTGCTGACTCGAATACATCTCTCAAAGCGGCAGTGGCGCGATTCCAGACAGCAGCCGCGGCACATGCGCCACCACGTCCACAGGTAAGCCCGCGATCTCCCTCACATACGGTTGCAACGAGCGGGCCCTCAAGGGCCTCGACGATTGCGAGCACGTTGATATCCTCAGGAGCGTGAGCAAGAGCGAAACCACCGCGAGCTCCGCGGACAGCGCTCACAAGACCGGCCTGACGCAGCCCCACGAACAGTTGCTCGAGGAACTTGGCGGGGATCTCCTGCTGCTCAGATATCTCGCGCGCGCTGACCGGACCGTCCTCGGACGAGGAGGCCAAGTAGATCATGGCGAGAAGGCCGTATTCGCTCTTTGCGGTGAGCCGCATAGTTCTATCGCACCCAATCCTGACTGAAACAGTAGTGTTTGGTTACGATATGCCCGCGGAGGCGATGAGTCAAGCAGGCGCGTTGCCTCACCAGAAATGTCGTCCAAACCGATTCGTTGCCTCACGTAAGAGTGTCGTCGAACGCATAACCTTCTTGTGTCGGGAGAACCGATGCGAGGAGGTCGTGTGATGGTGTCGCTTTCGATGACGGAGAGACATGCGGTCACAAGGAAGCTCGGTGAACGTTACCGACGAGCATCGAGATCGGAGAAGGGTGAGATCCTGGACACGCTTTGCGAGATCACCGGGTACTGCCGAGACCATGCCGCAAGGCTTCTGCGCGCAGGTCCAAAGGCGAAGCCGCCCAGAGTGCGACGCAGGTCGCGCCCGCGGGTCTATGATGCCGAGGTCCTCTTCGCGCTTCGCCGCATCTGGGCCACCCTCGACGGTCTTTGCGGCAAGCGTCTGGTGGCCGTGATGTCTCCGACTCTTAGGGCCATGGAGCGGTTCGGGGAGATCTCGGTCTCAAACGACGTACGCACCAAACTGCTCTCGGTCTCGGCATCCACAGTCGACCGGCTGCTCGCCCCCGACCGCGCGAAGCTCGCCTTGAAGGGACGGACGGGGACCAAGCCAGGCACCCTGCTCAAACACCAGATCCCGATACGTACCTTCGAGGACTGGGACGATGTGCGGCCCGGCTTCGTCGAGATCGATCTGGTCGGACACGACGGCGGAATCGGGCGCGGGGAGTATTGCCAGACCCTCGATGTCACCGATGTCGCCACGGGCTGGACCGAGACGCGTGCGGTGCAGAACAAGGCGCAGGTGCACGTGTTTCGAGCCTTGAGAGAGATCCGCGAGGCGCTACCCTTCCCGCTTCGGGGAATCGACTCGGATAACGGCAGTGAGTTCATCAACCACGAACTCAAGCGCTACTGCGAGGAGAAGCGGATCACCTTCACCCGCTCAAGGGCCTACAAGAAGAACGACGGCTGCTATGTCGAGCAGAAGAACTGGTCTGTGGTGCGAAGAAACGTCGGTTACGCGCGCTTCGACACATCAGAGGAGCTTGGGGTGCTCGGTGATCTCTACGAGACCCTGCGGCTCCACACCAACTTCTTCATGCCGAGCACCAAGCTTGTCTCAAAGACACGGGACGGCGCAAAGGTGATCAAACACTACGACAGGCCCATGACCCCCTATGCGCGAGTGCTCGCCTCCGACCGTGTCACCGATGCGGCCAAGAAGCGGCTGACCAAGCGCTACGACACACTGAACCCCGTGGCTCTCAAGCGAGAGATCGCTACTTCTCAGCGCCGGCTCTATGAACTGGTGAGTCTCAAAGAATCGATCAGACGAAGGGAGGTGCAGGCACCGGAGTTCGACGACATCTATGATGAGTCAACGAATGTGGTGTTCGACGACATTCTTACGTGAGGCACCACG
>JBBRWO010000193.1:0-2772 GCA_038249135.1 Coriobacteriia bacterium | reverse complement strand
GCGTCTGGCCAGCTACACGCAGATTCTGCGGATGCACCGCAACGACCCCAAGATCGTCGCAATCGTCCCCCTTCTGGGCGCGAGCATCGTGCTACAGCAGGCCGGATTCGCGTGGGAGTACGTTGTGGGCGAAGAATCGCGCGACGAACGCGACTAGCGCGGCTCGCGGTGCCCGGGGTCGTCGACAGGAACCGAGTCGGCCCCCTCGCGCTCGATGACGATCTGGTGATCGCGACCTTCTCGGCGATCCACGACCACGTTGGCGGCGCTGGTACGGCGGGAACGGCGCTCGATGCCGATGACCTCGGACACCTTGCCCTTGGAGCGAACCGCGCCGTCGAGATTGCCGATCATCTCGGCGACGAATCCGACGCCAAACAGCTGGATCCCGGTCAGGATCATCAGCGCGCCCACCGAGAACAGGGTGCCGCCTCCGGGATACGGGAAGCCAAACAGGTTGCCCGCGAGCGTGTAGGAGACAAGGAGCGTGCCCGTCCCTATCAGCCCCACTCCGATCCCTCCAAAGAGATGCAGCGGCCGCTCCATGTAGCCCGAGAGGAAGATGACCGTGAGGAAGTCCATCGCGCCGCGCAGGTAACGCTCTGCGCCGTACTTGGTGATGCCGGCGACGCGCGGACGGCTTTCGACGGGGATTTCATGCACCGAGTAGCCCTTGATCGCGAGAATCACCATGAAGAACCGGTGCAGTTCACCGTAGCCGTAGCGAACGAGCTCGTTGGCGGCTTCGTAGCTGAATGCCTTGAGGCCGGCGTTCATGTCGTGCAGCTTCACGCCGGTCATGTTGCGCACGAACGTATTGAAGAACTTCGACGGGATTCGCTTGGTGAGTCGGTCCTTGCGAAGCACCTTGGCTGCGGTGACGGCGTCGTAGCCGACGCCTGCCTGCTCGATGACGCGAAGCACATCTGCCGCGTCGTACTGCAGGTCCGCGTCCACGATCGCGACAATCCGGCCCCTCGCATAGGTGATGCCGTTGGCCAGCGCGCTCGCCTTCCCGGAGTTCTGACGGTGGCGCAACCCACGCACGCGTGTGTCCTTGGCGGCGAGGTCGGAAATCGCCTCCCACGTGCCGTCACAAGAACCGTCGTCGACGAAGATGAACTCATAGTCGAGTGCCGTTGTCTGCAAGACCTCGGAGATCTCATCGTAGCTGCCCTGGATATTGTCTACCTCGTTGTACGCCGGCAGCACGATGGTGACGTCGATGGGGTCTTGGGGCGCACCGAGACCGAGCGCGGCGACAAGCTCACGTGTCGTTCTGACCGTCATGTGTACCGCACCCGCCTTTCAGAATCAGTAGATAGGTGCCAGCGAACTCAGGTATCGCCAGTCCTCTTCGTCCAGAGAACTTGCCCAAGCCGACAGTGCTTCAGGCGCAGCCGAGTAGAAATAGTCAGACGCAATCGCGACCTTGAACGCCGCCAGGCTGGCCTTTGACGTGTTCACGCGCCAATCCTGCGTGCTCGATGCGCTGCGCTCGATCGAGTCGTAGTAGACGACTGCGCGTACCTTCGGCACGGCTCGAATCCGCTTGTACGCGTCGGTGATCCAGACACTCTTCTTGCCACCCTTCTCAACTGAGGCGAACTCCGAGATGACGATCGGCTTCTTGAGCTTACCCAGGTACTTGAGCGGCCTCTCGTACCAGCGCATGAACGGCTGCCAGCTCGAGTAGCGGCTGGTGGTTCCCCAGTTGAAGCCGCTGATCGAGGTCCAGTCCACGTACTCGTCACCCGGGTAGTAGTCGGCGTAAGCGTTCCCTTTGTCGTCGGGAACGCTCACGTGGTTGATGCTCCATACCCACGTGACGTTGGTCGCGCCCTCTTGCTCGAAGATGTCGTGGATATGGCGCCACGCCTTCACGAACTCTGCGGGCGTATTGCCGTTCTCAGTGCCGCTCCACGGATACCAGTTGCCGTTCATCTCGTGCATCGGTCGCAGCATCACCGGACCGCCAAGCGTGCGAATATCGATTGCCCACTGTCGGATGTAGGCGTCGTATCGTCCCGAGGTGATCTCTCTCAGCCGATACTTCGGCTGCTTGCTGGGATTCTTGACGAGGTTGGCGTCTGAGCCCGGATCCCATGGCTCCCACGTGATCATCGGCACCTTGCCTCGGCGCATGATCTCGAGGCACGCCGAGGCGTCGAAGCGCGAGCGGTTCTCGGTCGCCCACGGCTGATACCACATCACGATCGACAGGTCCTTGCCCACCAGCTGCTCGAACGTATCCACCCGGGTGAGCGTGAAAGGTGCCGGTGGCGAGTACGCGCCGAGATACGCGCCCTTCTGGGGAGGCAGGACCTTGCCTGCGACCGGAAGCGGCGCAACGGGCAGCGACGGCAGGGTGGAGACCGGCGCGTCGGGGGCGTTCGCGCTTGCGCTCGTCTCAGCCGACGAACCGGAACCGGCATCGATGAGGGCCCGACACCTGCTGGTCGCAAGCACTGCGACGACGACGGCCACGAGGACCGCGACGAGCGCAAACCTGGCGGTCAGCGAGAGACCGGGACCGCTGGCGCGCGATGCTTTCATCCGCGGCCTTCCTTTCGCACTGGCATCGGTGCTGGTATCGGTGCTGGTATCGGTGCTGGCTCCCGTCTGCGGGAGACGGGCTCGTCATGAATCGGAGTCTCCGGTCGAAGCGCGTAACGCACGAAGCCGGACACGATGAGAATATGCCCCAAAGCGAATGCGATGTTGTTTACCACTGACGGGGTGATCCCCTGTGTGGCGAGCCCGTACGGAATC
>JBBRWO010000192.1:0-2837 GCA_038249135.1 Coriobacteriia bacterium | reverse complement strand
GAACTGGATCTCATGCCGATCGACCCGCTCCCGTCTTGGGTTTGGTACGCGGACATGGCTGACTTCGCAGAGGGGGTCAGTGACGACGCTGCAGGGCAGCGGCTGGAGCGGGCCATCAGAGGCCGGGGAGCTTTTCGTCGGTTCAAAGACGAGCTGTTCGAGGAGCACCCAGATCTGGTTTCTGCGTGGCACGCCTTCCATGACGCTCGGGTCAATCGTCGAGCAGTCGAATGGCTACTCGACCAAGGACTTATCCGGGACGATGCCGCCCGCAAGTTCTTGGTCGACCACCCGGATCCCGATCTGCCTTGAGGACGCTGGGCCTTGCGTGCCTGCGCGCAGATGGCGCGAATAGTGAAGTCGCCCGACCATGGCGATGAACAGCCGTCAGGCGCGGTCCACATCATCAGCCTCCCCGCTGTGCAGTCCCAGGTCTTGCCGATGCGGCCAGTAAATGAGTGTTCGCGTTGTCCGCCTACTGCTGCGCGAGGTACTTCCGGGCCGTGGCGACCTTCATGTAGAGCCGCAGGTCATCGCCGCCCGTCGACTTGAACCCGTGACGGGAGTACCAGCCGACCAGGCCCGGGTTGTCGGCATCGACCACGATGATCTGGCCTCCACCCACATCGACGCTGTGCACGATTGTCTCCAACGCCTCGCGCAGCAACTGAGATCCCCAGCGCTTCTCCTTGTCGCCGCGCAGGGAAGCGTCTAGGGCCAGCTTGGCCAGCAGCCACGCGGGCGCGGCGCGCAGCACGCCGTGCTGCAGCGGTTTCGGCATGTCGTCACGAACGACCATGGTCGGACAGATTGCGTAGTAGCCGACCACTCGCTCCTCAGCGCCCGAGCTCACCCGTTCCAGCAGCAGGTAGACCATGCTGGAGCCGGCGGCGACAGCCTTGGCGGCGTGCTCGGCGAGCCATTCGTTGTAGGCGGGCTGCGCGCAGTCGAAGGTCCTCAGGTCGAAGCCGGGGGCCAGCTTGGCGATCCGGAAGGTCGGCGAGGTCACCGAGTGATTCGCCTCGGCAGCTTCGCCAGCTCGGCCAGTTCGGGGGCCTCGTCGGGGACGTCGATGGACGCCATCATGGTGTCAAATACCTCTGGCGACATGAGGGTCACATCAGAGCGGGCAATGACCCTTTCGGCGGCCTGGCGAGCCGCGTCAGTCACGAACGCCGACTTGCTGACGTGGAGCAGGTCGGCCGCATCAGCAATCAGCTGGTCGGTGGCCTCGTCGGTGCGCAGTTCGAGACGGCGCTTCTTGGTTATCGTCATGGGTGGAACCTCCACCCGTCACTGTACGGTATTTGTACGGCAAAAACAAAGTGTTGCGATTCGCTATCTGCCCCGATTGTGCCCCCAATTCCTGACCGGAGTCTGCCGCTCGCGGGGAAGGGGAACGTCCGCATCTGGCGCGGATAGTGCGCTTTTGATGCACCGATGACGCCATTGGTCTACCGGTGCTGGTCAGCCTCGGCTGCGGGCGAGTTCATGCTCGACCGCGCGTCGGATCCAGTTGGACACCGAACGGTCGTCTGCGGCGGCGCGATCGCGGATCTCTGCCAAGAGCTCGTCGGGAAACCGCACGGGCACGGGCTCGCTGAGCTTGGCCTTGCGGCGCACCGGCGGTCCCTGCGGTACCTGGTTGTCGGGCTCGGCGTAGAAGGCGTTCTCCTGCTCGGGGGTCATCTTGGTCATCGGTCCTCCCGGTAGCGTTGGGCGAGGTGGTCAGCGGCGAGGTAGCAGCCGATGGACGCCAGGTGCGCCGGTCACCGCTGTTGGACGGCGCGAGCGGCACGGACAGGATGCGGCCGGATACTTCGGCGACCATGAGCCAGTGAGCGGGTGGCTTGGCCGGGTAGAACAACGGCTCACTGCTCCAGACGTCGCTGATGTCATCCAGTCCCAGACCTGGATGTTTGAAAAGGTGACTGGCTTGCTGGTCTATCTCGAAAGGCCAGTCCTCGTCGAGGTCGTCAACGCTGAACCGGTCCATCACTCAATCGTATTACAAGCGACTACGCCTGACTACCTCAGATTCCCGGCCATCGATCCGCATACGGACGCGGGTCGTCCCGTATACGACACCCTTGCGGACACTGCCCGTCGGCGGGCTCGGTACCTCCCGTTGTGGTCGTAGGCCGTTCCGCTTGCGAAGACGGGTGACGTGCTCCAAGTGCCGCAGGCCGGTCGTCGGTCCCCCAACGCACAGGCGCTCGACCTCGCGCTCGTCGCCATCCGCGATCGCCTCGACCAGGTTCTTGTACGGAGAGATGTACGCGGCCACCACAACGCCGTCAGGGCGCAACACGCGCCATGCTTCCCGTAGCGCCGCATGACGCTCCACGCGGTTCACAAGGTGGTAAAGGGGTCCCATCAGCAGCACTACATCGAACGAGTCCGAGGCGAGCCATCCCAGGTCCGTCGCCGAGCCTTGCCGACAGAAGAGCACCCCGTCGGCGAGGTGCGGCTCGATCCGCTGCGAGAACAGCTCCAGCGAGTTCGCCGACAGATCGGTCAGGCCCACTCGGCATCCTCTGCCAAGCAGCTGCTCTGCATACCGGCCGGGGCCGGCGCCCACGTCGAGAACCTCAGCACCCGGCGCTACGTACTCATCGAGCAGTTCGACACTGAGCGCGAACTCCGCTCGATGGAGCAGAGAGCGATCGAGCCGTTCGTATTCGGCGGCAGCGTGCCGGTCGCGAGGGTTGCGGTGCGCGCCGACCGGGGACCTCGTCGGGCTCACCTACGCTCCCGTAAGCTACGCTTGCGTAGGTTACGTGCCGGTACATGACGAGGAGGCCGCCGTGATCAAAGCGCGCGCACGCACAGTGATG
>JBBRWO010000191.1:0-2896 GCA_038249135.1 Coriobacteriia bacterium | reverse complement strand
TACTGCGCTTCGCGCGACTGTCCCTCGTGGACAGCACTGCGCCACCGCGGAGAGGTGGCAGAGTGGTTGAATGCGGCAGTCTCGAAAACTGTTTAGCGGGTATCCCCCGTTACGAGGGTTCGAATCCCTCCCTCTCCGCCATGTGAACTGACGAAGGCCCGCTCCTCGCGATGAGGCGGCGGGCCTTCTGCATTCGCGTCGGCTTGACGCTCGCCTGTGTCGGGCGGTTGCCGCTCGCTGGTCGCTCCTGGCGTGTCACTCAGCGTCGTCTGAACGCGCCGACCGCCCCCATCACCGCGACCACAATGCCGGCCAGCGCGAGGTAGCCCAGCCAGGTCTCGAGTGGGCCGAAGAGCGTCCCCGCGAAGGTCGTAGCGCTTTCGTGTGATGCCGAGAACGTCGACTGCATCAGCGTCGCTACCCGGGCGGACTCGACGCGCGCCATCATCCACGCGACTCCTCCGCCTGCCGACAGAGCAGCACCCGCTCCGAGCACTGCAAATGACGTTCTCGGAGCGGCAATCAGCGCCAACAGGAGTGCCGCCGCCGCGATCCACGGCAGGTACGGGCGCGCCGTCTCGAGAGTCCTGATGAGGGGCAGTCGGTTTTCGACGAGCGCGGCGTCAAACACCACGACCTGCATCTTCCGGACGCTATCGGGGACAAGCGCCGTGATCAGACGCTGCGTGAGAGAGTTCTCGGTCTGCTCGGCAAGCAGATCGACGTAGGGGCCGAGCGTGACGCGCACAACCGTGCCGTCAGAGGTGTACTCGGCGTCCGAGGCCTTCACGGCACCCACAAGCTCGACATGCCATGCGCGCATTTCGGTGAGCCAGAGGTTTTCGAACGAATCGGTGTTCACTGCGGATGACACGGTCTCGCCGACGAACGTCTCGAAGCGCGCAGCGAGCTCATCGACCAGAGACGATTCGGCGCCCGCCAATGCGGCGTCGGCAAGCCTACGCACGTCGACTGCGTCGATCACGGCCGCGGCAATCGCGTCTGATGCTTTATCCCGCACGGCCTCGTCACCCACGATCGGTTTGACGGCGGTGATGAAGGTGTCGGTGTCGAGCAAGGTCGTGTCAACCCAGTATGCGAGCACCGCCGCGCACGCCGCGAGTACCGCCACAGCCACCAGCAACGATGACGCGACCACGCGCAGGTAGGTGACACGGGAGCGCGGGTTGGCGACCGTCAGCTCCTGGCACTCGGCGCTCCCGGCACTATCCGAGACGTTCTGGGTGGGCTCCAAGGGGTGGTGTCCTTCGATCGAGGCGGCAGGTAGTTGACCAGTAGTGTGCTTACCCGTTTCGTCAGGCGGCGACGAACACCGCCGGCAACTGGTGAGGTACATGTCGCTCCCGCAGATGCGCCCACCCAGCTGCACCTTGAGTTGGCGCCCAAGCGGACATAGAGTAGAGCGGTTGTCTCCGAGGCCAAAATGAGGCGGGCTCCGTGATCAGGCGTGCGAGTGGGTTCATGCGAAGAGGAGCGGGCGCATACCTGCGCACGCTCCGCGATGCCACCCCAAATGCACGCCGCTACCTCACGGCAGCCGCCATGCAGAACGTGGCCGCCGGCATACTCGGCACCGCGTTCGCGCTCTACGTTCGCGGCTCAGGGATGTCGACCTCTGTCGTCGGGGACGTCGAGGGCGCACTCGCGTTGGCGGCCGCTGTCGTGTGCCTGCTGCTGCCACCGCTGGTCGAGGTGGTCGGCTACCGGGTGATGCTCGTGATCGCCGGCATCGCGTTCGGTGTCTCTCGGCTGGGACAGATCGCGGGGCTCGTGCCCACGTCGATCGTCCTGCTCGGCCTGGCGTACGGCGTCGGCGACGGGATTATGCGATCGGTCGGCGTGGCCTTCCTCTCCGAGAACGGACCTGCGGGGGAGGGGCGCACGATGCTGTTCACCGTCGACTTCGTGCTCCGGATCCTCGCGGCATTCGTGGGTGCACTCATCGGCGGGCTCATGCCCACGCTGCTCTCGGCCTGGATGCCCGAAGTCGAGGCGCTGCGTTGGGCGATCGCCCTTGCCGGTGTGCTTCTGCTTGGATCGGCGCTACCGGTGCTAGGCGTGACGGAGAAGCCGAGAATCCGTCAAAGCCCATGGGCGATTTACGCGAACTCCGTCCGAGGCTTCCGGTCGTGGAATCGGCTGGTCAGGCTGGCCGTACCGGAGGCCCTCATCTCGTTTGGAGCCGGGCTCATCATCCCGTTCGTGCCGCTGTTCCTCAAAGCGCACCTCGGCGCCACTGTCGCTCAGATCGGATTCATCCAGGGCGCCTCGGGCCTCCTCATGGCGACCGCCACGCTCTCTACGCCGCTGCTCGCCAGGCGATTCGGGCTGGTGGGGACCGTGGTGCTCACGGAGTTGGCCTCGCTGCCGTTCCTGCTGGTGATTCCGCTTGCCGGGAGCCTGCCCGTAGTCGCCTTGGCCATGTGGGCGCGCGGTGCGCTGATGAACATGTCGTGGCCCGTGTACAACCAGCTTGCCGTCGAGGGAGTGCCCAGTCGCGACAAGCCGCTGGTCGTCGGCTGGATGAGCGTCGCGTGGAGCCTCGCCTGGCTCGGCGGTAGCGCGATCGGTGGACGGCTCGCCACTACTTCCTACACGACCGGCTACTTCATCACGGCCGGACTCTACGGCCTCGGCGCGGTCGTTTCATGGCTGCTGTTGCGCGGAATCACACTGAGCGTGGAGCCATCCGCGGTCAGCCTCGCCGCCGAGGTCGCCGAGCCGCGCGCATAGCCGCGCCCCGGCTGGTGGCTTCGCACCGTCGGTAGGTTCGCCGTCCTGGACCGGGATCGCGCCGTCTACCGCTCGTACTCGACCGCGCGCTGCTCCCGCTCGTCCACTACGAGTCTGAACACGTCGGGGCGCGCGTAGTGAC
>JBBRWO010000190.1:0-2912 GCA_038249135.1 Coriobacteriia bacterium | reverse complement strand
GCAGTCGAGGGGCTCACCGAGGTGCTGCTGCGCCGAATACTGTTCGCTGCCGCCCCGATCATCGTGGAAAAGCAGCGCGATGCTGACGTCCCCGACGTGTGCCGAGATGACATCGCCGGTGTCAGGCGGTGGTCAGCACCGCTCGGGCTCACGTCCAGCCAAACTGCGGACGTCCTCGCCTGGGCCGCAAACACTTGCGTATTTCGGTGATGCCGATCACCTGTTTCGGACCAAAGCGATCACTCGTTTCGGTCCAAGCCGATCACCTGTTTCGGTCGAAGCCGATCACCTGCTGGGCTGGGCGCACGGGGTGAGGTTAGGCCTCCGATGCGGTGGACGCATCGGACGGCGGGAGCCGGCGGAGTGAGCCGCCGGTGAGGGTGATGCGGTGAGCATGGTGCACGAGCCGGTCCAGGATCGCATCGCCAAACGTGGCGTCGCCGATGTTGTCGTGCCAGTGCTCAATCGGCAGTTGACTGGTCACCAGCGTGGCCCGGCGGCCCGCCCGGTCTTCGACCAGTTCGAGCAGATCGCGGCGTTCTCGGTCGCCGAGCGGCGCGAGCCCCCAGTCGTCCAAGATCAGGAGATCGGTCTTGGCCAGCGTCTGCATGAGCTTCCCGTACGAGCCATCGGCGCGGGCATGGACGAGTTCCTCGCTCAAGAGGCGCGGTACGCGGACATAGCGCACCGAGTGGCCCTGCCGACACGCACTCTGCCCGAGGGCGCACGCGAGCCAGGACTTCCCCGTGCCGGTCGGTCCGACGAGGAGCAGTGTCTGATGCTGGCGGATCCAGTCGCCGCCGGCGAGTTGTAAGAAGCGATGCCGCTCGAGACCACGCTTCGTGCGGAAGTTTACGTCTTCAATGCAGGCCGCGTAGCGCAGTCGGGCGAGTTGCAAGAGACGCGTGAGCCGCTTGTCGTGCCGGACCGATTGTTCGCGCTCGAGCAGCAGCGCGAGCCGCTCGTCAAACGAGAGGGCGGCAAGATCTGGGATGCCGCGTTGTTCGTCGAGCGCGGTCGCCATGCCGGAGAGTTTGAGCGCGTGCAGCGTGGCGAGGGTTTGTTCGATTAGCATGGAGCCTCCGTGAGGGCGAGGGTGAGGGGCGCGTCCACGACGGTGGTGTCGTGGTCGTAGTAGGCCGCGCCGCGGACATGCGCGTGCGTCGCGGGGAGTCGCGTCGACGGCGCGACCGGATCCAGCGGGATCGTGTCGAGTGCGGTCGCGAGAATGGATTTGACGGAGCGATAACTGCAGGTGCCAGCCTCCCGCGCGCGGACGCACGCCGCTTCCAGTCGGATCGCGTCGTAGCGTTTCTTGAGCGACAGCAGGCCGAGACACGCGCGATAGCTCTGCTCGGGATGGGTGTAGCGCTCCAGCAGGCCTTCGATCACCGCGCCCGTCGCCGGCCCGATACTCGTGCCCCACGCGATCAGGCGTGATGGCGTCCACTCGAGATGGCGCTGATGCGCCTTCGGCCGATGCGTCGGCTCGGTGCTGTACTGGCCTTTGTGCAGACTGCGCGCATGCGCCGCCACGCGCGCGCCCTGATGCAGCACTTCCAGCATCGTCGCCGTCAGCCGCACCGTTACCTGCTGGCTGACGAGGCGATACGGCACGCTATACAAATGGCCGTCGACCGAGATGTGATAGTCGATGTTGACCTTCGCCGACTTCCACTCCGCCAGCTCGTACCGTGTCGGCGGGAGCGGTCGCAGGGCCGCACGCTCCGTCGCCTCGAAGACACTGCGCCGACTGCCGGCAAGTTTCTGAAAGGGGCGCTCGTTGAGCCGGTCACACGCATGACGAATCGCGTACTGGAGGTCCGCGAGCGCGTGAAAGACATCATGCCGCAGCGGCGCGAGGATCTCGCGTTCGACGATCTGCACTGCCGTTTCCACTTTTGCTTTGTCACGGGGATGGCGCACGCGCGCCGGGAGAATCGCCGTCCCGTAGTGGGTCGCGAAATCCTGATACGTCGGGTGCACCACGGGCTCGTAGAAGCACGGCGACGTGACACCGGCTTTGAGATTGTCCGGCACGATCAGCGCCGGCACGCCGCCGACGTACTCCAGCATCCGCACGTGACTGCCGATCCAGTCCGGTAGCGCCTGCGTCCACGTCGCCTCGGCGTAGATCAGATGACTCGCACCGAGCGCGCCGACGAAGATCTGCGCGTCGCGCGTGTCACCCGTGGTCGGATCCACGACCGGCATCGTGAGCCCGGCGTAGTCGACGAAGCCCTTCTCCCCGGCGATGTACACGTGGCGCAGCACCGGCTCGATGGTCGCGGTCCAGTCCGCATAGCGCTGACAGAATTGCGTGTACTGATAGCCCGTGGGCTCACGCTGCTTGTACTCGATCCACAGCAGTTGCAACGTCACGCCCTTCTGCTTCAGCTCCGCATGGATCGCCGCCCAGTCGGGCGCCGGCCGCTCGCCGGTCGGCGGCTCGAGATCGACATAGAGCCGCGCCTCGACGGCGGCCGCATCCAGTTCGGACGGGATCGGCCAAGCCAATCCCGACCCCCGGAACCGCCGGAGGTAGTCGTTGACCGTGCTCTGGGCGAGCCCGAGGGCCCGGGCCACCGCCCGCTGGCTCAGGCCCTGGTCGTACGCGAGGCGAAGCACCTCGAACACCTGTCGCATGGGAAGTCTCGCTGCTGGCACCACCGCCCTCCGGGTAAAAGTCCCGGGGAAAGGTGGGCCGGCCGTGGCTCCCGTCCGCTCAGTGCCTCAGGTGATCGGCTTCGTCCGAAATGGGTGATCGGCTTGGACCGAAACAGGTGATCGGCTTCGTCCGAAATGGGTGATCGGCTTCAGCCGAAATCCGCAGCAGTCACGCACGGTGCCGCGAAATTGCTCGGACGCATACCCGTTCACGACCCGCGCGGCACCCTTCCGATACAACGATT
>JBBRWO010000189.1:0-2932 GCA_038249135.1 Coriobacteriia bacterium | reverse complement strand
GGGGAGAAGACTCCTGTCATCCCGCCGCGCTGCCGCCGAGTGACGCGAGGAGCTCGTCGAGCCGGGCGTAGCCTTTCGACATCCGCTCCCACGGGGTGCGCTCGAAATGTTATGTCGTACCCTTCAGATGTCGGGACATGGAGTTCGAGATTCATGATGCCCGCTTCCTCCCGACGCGCCGCTACGCCGACTCGACGTGGAAGACCATCTTGAGGGTGGTCCCTGGGAAAGTGGAGTCGAGCCGGGTAAGCTCGTCGCACAAGGCGGTGAGAGCCCTGGTCTTGTAGGGCGAGGCGAGCGGGTCGAGAGTCACGTGCAGCTCCGTGTCCGTGACACGAAGGTGGCCGCTGCTGTGCAAGATAGTGCGTGTGAGGGCACGCCCCTCATGTCGCCAGTCGGGGAAGTGAGGGCGAATCAGCTCCAGCAGTGCGCTCTCTGCGCGGTGGGCCACGATGCGAAATACATGCATCAGGCGGCGGACTTCGATGCAAGGCTGCACGGCGTCGTGGCCTTTGTCGGTGGTGTTCCAGGGCACGCGGGCCGGAAGCGCGCCGTACTGGGTCTGCACTCGCGCGATATTCGCCTCAATCGTCTGTACGTGAACAGCATGGTTCGCATCGGCGGAGCGACTGGCCGTGTCGGAGCCAAGCTGCTGACGACCATGCTGCTCATGGGCTGCGCGCAGCTCCGCACGGAGCTTGGCGAGCTCCGCTTTGGGCTTCGCGCGCTCGGGATTGGGGACGAGGCGTGTGCCATCGACCGGATCCATCTCCTGGGTGACCAGTGCATCCAGGTCGCGATGCTCCCTCGCATACTTGAAGTAGTTCTCCTGACTCCAGCGGCCGAACATCCTGCACGCCAGCTCCGCCGCGGGCTTCTCGTAATCATCCGTCAAGACATGCGTCTGCTTGCCATCGGTTTTGCGGCGCGTGATCTGACGCAGATCGACATGCCTGCGCTGCCTCCCTTCCGAGTACGCTATCCGGACACGCGTATCGGCCAGATCATAGGTTATCTTGCGTCCTGTCACCTCGATGGCGTGGGGCGTGAACAGCTGCTCAGCGAGTCGAGGGAGGCCTTTCCCCTTCATCGCTTTGCGGTACGTGAGGAAGTGCACGCCCTCGGTTTCCTTGATGCTGGCGAACGTCTGTGGACTCCATCCCTCCCGGTCGAAGATTACCGTGATCGGCCGGCCCGGCGCCAGGCTCTTCACCTTCTCGATGGTCTGCGGCACCTGCCGTACAAGTCCTTCCTGCGGAGTGCCGGTGATCACGAGCAGTGGCTCACCCTGCGGCTGGTTGACCCAGTAGTCCATGACCGACGGACGCGCAGCGCGCAGACACGCCACATGATGCTCCCGCAGCCTGTGTTTCCCCGAGTATACCGACACGTGCCCGTCGAGGTACAACCACGTGGTGTCGGACTTTGGATCGTCGAGCTGTCGTTTGGCCAGCGCGTCCATCCACTGGAGAGCTCGACCTTGTTCGGCCAACGCACGCACCTTGCGCCGCAGAGTCTTGACCTCTGGGCTGCGATCCAATCCGAGTAATCTCCCGACCGAGCGGGGCTCGCGTTGCATGACGTCCTGGAGGCGAGACAAGTTGAGCATCATCATGAGGCACAGGCACACAATCGTCGTACGCAGCCCGTAAAACGCAGGCCCGATCCCTCCGAACACCCCCAGCGCCTCAACGAAGACGCCCTGTTGAGCCAGCACCGGAATTGCCAGCAGCGCCCCCACGTCGCGGATCCCGGTGGCGTCGACGAACAGCGGGGCCGCGTCGTCCAGCAGCCCCTCGGCGGCCAGCGCTCGGTCGAGGCTCCGATGCGATGCATCCGTGTCCATCGTGAATGCCGCGGGCACCGCCGTCGGCCTGACCGGTTGAGAGTCGTCCTGCGCGACGACCCCATCGTTCGACTCCGAGATCTCCATCGCGGGCTGCGCAGGTGCAGATTCGCTCGACCCCGGCCCTTCCTCGCCTGATGCCTTCGCAACTCCAGTTGCGGGCCGCGGCTCGCACGACGGGGCCGTGGAGGACTCGCCCAGTGCAAGCCGCTCCTGCTGCGACTCCACCTTGTAGTCCAGCCTGCGCAACGCCTTCCGCACGGACTGCGGATTGATTCCGAGCTTGGCGGCAATCTCGGTTGCCGACTGCCCCGCGCGCGTGGCCGCCAGAATGACCTTGTCGACCCTGCCGCCGGTGACTCTCGGGCCCTTCGGTCCTTTTTTCCTGGGCAACAACCCCGGCAATCCATGCTGGCGATACGCCTGCCGAGCACGGTCCACGGCAAGAGGTTCGAGCCCGAAAGCGGCCGCGATCTGAGCGTGCGTACCCACCGCTCGTTCGGCCAGTTGCACCATCGCGAGCCGTCGACACGTGACGTCGTCTTCGTCGAAGCTCATCCACGCGGCACCGTCCACGAAGATCACGACAACTCCCTCAACGGTTGTCATCTGACATCGGTGGTTGACGTGCATGGCTCCTGATCTGCCATACTCGATTCGGCCTCTCGTGCAAGCACTATCGCGATCGGACCAGCCCGTTTCCAGTGTTGCGATCAATTGGCAATGACACGGGATCCGGTTCACGCAGTGGGCATCATTTTTTGTATCGTCAAGGCATCCACCAAGAACGCGCAAATCCACGCCAAACGACACCGCAGCATCCCCTTGGGGCAATTGCCCTATGTTGCGATATGCGGCTCGATCTGCGCGCCCGCCGACCGGCGCTTCACCCCAGCGCCGGCGTCGACTCCCAGTTCAACCTCGAACTCCATGTCCCGACATCTGATGCATCCAGCGCAGCCAGAAGGCATCATCGAAGCCACGATCCATCAGCCAGATTCCCTCAGGCCCGAGGTGGGCGAGGACGTGCTCGATCGCGAGCCGGTAGGTCGTGGTCCAGGCCTCCTCACCGAGCGCTTGATAGGC
>JBBRWO010000188.1:0-3023 GCA_038249135.1 Coriobacteriia bacterium | reverse complement strand
GCACGCGGCTTTAGCTCAGCTGGATAGAGTATCTGACTACGAATCAGAAGGTCGCAGGTTCGAATCCTGCAAGCCGCACCACGAATACAGAAGGCCGGAGGGGCTCATCCCTCCGGCCTTTTCTGTTTCTCGGCGACAGCCCATCTCGCGGTTAGAAACCGCGTCCCCATGGTCACCTACTCTCTGAGGGGTGACGCAGTCTGCAGCGCCCCTCTCATTTTCGCCGCCGAGGGAGGTCGCGAGCTTGCCCGACTCGAGTCGCCATCATCAGCCACTACCAAACGTCGAATCCACACATTCGGCCTCCGACAACGCTCTGCTCGCGGATTCTGCATTCGCGCTGCTTGGGTGCGAGACCACGCACGACGTATACGAAGTGCTTTCGAGCTTCCTCGTCAAACTCATCCCGGACGCCGTGGTAATCGTCAACGAAGCGACCTCGGACCTTGAGCATCTGATGCCCCGGGTTATCAAGGGCATCGACGAGGAGACACTCACCCACGCGGTCGAGGCAGTTGGACTCGAGATTGTCGGCACGCCGTTCGCGTGCTCGCCGGAGTATCGTGCGGGACTGCTGGGCGGCGGGCTCATCAGGCTTGATGGCGGCCTACTCGAGCTGTGCGCCGACGGTATGCCTCGGCAACTGGCGGAACTCGCAATCCGTGAGCTTGGCGTCACCGACGTGTACACCATCGGCATCTCGGATCGGGAGCGCGCGCTTGGCAACTGCCACATCCTCACGCGTTCGCCGAATGCTCACATCCCTGCCGCGCTCGTCGAGTCATTCGCCCGACACAGCTTCTCGGTGCTCGTCGGCATCGAGAGTGTCAGTTCGATCGCCAAGGCTGCCGAGACCGACCGGCTTCTGCTCGGCAACATGGTCGAGGGGCTGGCTCTGCACGAGATCATCCTGGACGAACACGATCGTCCGTGCGACTACCGATTCCTCGAAGTGAACGCCTCATTCGAGACCCTCACTGGGCTCAAGGCCGCAGACATCATCGGACGCACCGTGCTCGAGGTGCTTCCCGGAACCGAGCCGTCATGGATCGAGCGCTACGGCCAGGTTGCCGTGACGGGTGAGGCCGCGCGCTTCGAGGACTTCTCGGCCGAAATCGGCAAGCACTTCGAGGTCGTTGCGTACTCGCCACGACGCGGTCAGTTCGCCACGCTCATCGAGGAGATCACCGAGCGCAAGATCTCCGAGGACTCACTGCGTCTGAGCGAGGAACGACTGCGTCTCGCGCTCGCCGCAACCAACCAGGGACTCTACGACCTCGATGTCACGACCGGAGTCGCCAAGGTCACACCCGAGTACCTGCGGATGATCGGTGACGGACCCGCGGATGGCGCGTTCGAGCTGGGCACGCTCGGGAACAGGATCCACCCCGACGACGTCGAGGGGGTGATGAGTCTCGTCGAAGCGTACACACGCGGCGACATTGACGAGTACCGAACCGAGTACCGAGTCCAGCACACGAACGGCGAGTGGCTGTGGGTGCTGTCGATAGGACGTGTGGTCGAGCGTGACGCTGCTGGGCGGGCCCTACGCGTGCTGGGGAGCCACACCGACATCACAAGCAGCAAGCGCGCCGACGAGGCGCTGCGACGGAGCGAGGAGCAGCTGAATCGCGCGCAGCACTACGCCCGGCTGGGTAGCTGGACGTGGGACGTCAAGACGAACCAACTTGAATGGTCCAACGAGATGTACGACCTCTTCGGCATCGATCAGGCGAGCTTCACGGGATCGCTTCCCGACGTCATTGCTGCTGCCATCCACCCCGACGATCGGGAGGCGGTCGAGCGCGCGAATCTCGACGTGAGCCAGAGCGGAACTCCGGCCCCGCTGGACTATCGCGTGGTCTGGCCGGATGGTTCGATCCACTGGGTGTGGGCAGAAGCAGGCGAGTTGATTCTGGACGAATCCGGACAGCCCTCGCTGCTCAGCGGGACGGTCCAGGACATCTCTGAACGCGTTGCGTCGCGTGACGCGCTTCTTGACGCTGTACGCAATCTCGAGCGCTCAAACCGGGACCTCGAGCAGTTCGCCTACATCGCATCGCACGACCTACAGGAGCCGCTGCGCATGGTCTCCATGTACACGGAGTTGCTGCGAAAGCGGTACCACGGGCAGCTCGACGCGGACGCCGACGACTTCATCGACTTCGCGGTCGAAGGCGCGATACGGATGTCGAAACTCCTGGGAGATCTGCTCGACTATTCCCGAGTCGGCACTCAGGGTAGGCCACCTCGGCCCGTGTCCGCGCAGACGGCAATGCAGCAGGTTCTCGCCAATCTCCAGGGCCAGATCGCAGACGCCGATGGCACCGTGAGCACCGACAGCCTACCGATGATCATGGCTGACGAGTCCCAACTGATGAGGGTGTTTCAGAACCTGATCAGCAACGCGCTGAAGTTCCATCGAGACGGGGTGGCTCCGGATATATCGGTGACCGCGGTGTCCGAGGGCGCCATGTGGCGATTCTGCATCACGGACAACGGTATCGGTATTGGTTCTGAGTACTTCGAGCAGGCATTCGAGGCGTTTCGTCGGCTACAGCCCCGAGATGCGTATCCCGGCACGGGCATCGGTCTGGCGATCTGCAAGCGCATCGTCGAACGGCTCGGCGGTCGGATCTGGGTGGAACGCTCGGATGATACCGGCACGACGTTCTGCTTCACGCTCCCTGGCGCTCCGTGAACCATCTCGACCACTGCGGCGTCTGAGAGATGTGACAGAAGCAGCAGCAACTGTGTGACCAGCCGTCAACCAGGAGGAACCCATGCGCACTCAAGGATCACGTCACCTCGCGATCGCCTTCGCACTTGTGGTCGCGGTATTCGCCGCCACCGTGCTGACCGGATGCGGCCAGCCTCCCGCCGGAAGCGCGGTCAGAGCCCCCAACACCGTTACGGCCTCCGGTTCCGGCACCATCCAGGCCGCGCCTGACGAGGCGACCATGTCATTCGGCGTCACCAACAGCGGCAAAGACCCCAAGGGCCTGCTCGCCGATACCTCCAAG
>JBBRWO010000187.1:0-3024 GCA_038249135.1 Coriobacteriia bacterium | reverse complement strand
GTGATGCTCGACATCAGGTACTCGGCAGCAAGCACAAGGTTGCGGATGTGAAGTGCCTTCTCGGGTACGCCTTCGCCAGCGGCAACTCCCGGTGCGCCGGACATGCCGGTCTGGAAGTTCAAGCTGTTGTAGCCGTAGACCGACTCAACGGCAAACATGGCCGTGGTGCCGTGGGGTACGGGGCACACACCGCAAATGCGCTGCACGAACGTGATCGAATCGTTGGGGTTACGGCCGATCAGGAAGTTCTCGAAGCCACGCCACAGGTTTCCGTGAACATTGGCCTCCTTCACAAGGCCGTCCGGTCCCGTGGTGAGCTTGACGCCGAGGTGTCCCTCAATGCGAGAAATCGGATCGACCTCGATCACGGAGTTTGCCTTCAGGTCAGCCACTGTGACGGGAACCGCTTGAGTGCCACCGATGTTGACGCCGTCGGAAACGCGTACAAACTCGGCAAGCATGCTGTAGGTTCCAGCGTTGCCGGCAGTCCACAGTGCCTTGAAGTTCGACGTGTGGGGCAGAGTGTCGTACTGCATCCCGGTGCCTGGACCGAAATACCCAACCAAGTCCGAGCCAGACATGGCAAGCGGCAGATTCAGATACGTGCCGGTCCCATCGTCGTACTTGACGGTTACATCGCCGAGGCTGAGACCGGTTCCGGAGAACGTGAACTTGAATATACCGAAGTCGGCGACAGGAACGTCGCTCTGCGCGGTAACGGTGAATGCCTTCTCGGCAGCCGCTACGAACGGCGTATTCAAACCGGTGAACGAATAAGTAAAGGCCATCTGCTAACCTCCTCTCTTTCTTATCGAACGATGAACGGCAAGAAGCTGTCAGGATATCCGGCTTCCGTGCAGCCCATGCAGGGGGCACCACCGGCGACACAGTTGCCGCCCTTGATGCCATGCACGGCCTGGATGCCGTAGTCCCATGTGGCGTTGTTGGTCGGCTGCTGGCCGTTCCAGCCATGTGCAGCACACAGGGTCATGGTCTGCATACCCTTGCAACCGATGAGCTGCAGGCAACCCGGATCACCGGACTTTGCGGCGAACTTACCGTCAAGGAAGTCCTGGTAGCGGGTGCAGAACGCACCATGCAGTGTCTGGCCGTAGACGGCCTTGAGGCGACGCTGGCTGTCGACAGCCGCACCGTCGATACTGCCGTCGGCCTTCAGGATGCCCAGAGGACCAGCCTGAGGCGCCGGCGTGAATGCGGGCGAAGGGCCGACATTGCCGGGGCCGTTGGTGAAGTCGACGAGCCACGCGACGACCGTGAGGATGAACCACCACGGGTTGGTCGGGCAGCCGGGAACCGCAACGACCTTGTTCTTGGCTGTGGAGCCCCGGTGCTCAAGGAACGCGTAGGTTCCCATTGCACCGGTCTGGCTCTCACCGAGTACCGGCGATACGCAGGCGGGATATCCGCCGTAGCATGCACACTGGCCGATCGGGATGATCGCTGCGCACTCGGCCTGAACCGCGAGATCGTAGACAACTTCGTCGAAGCTAAGCTCATGCGGATTGGCGGCGTTAGGGGTTCCGTCGACGCCGATGGAGCACCACGGTGTGGCCCCCGCAGCGTCCCAGTAGCCGCCAAACTCCTTAGGCTGAATCGCACCCTCAATGATGAGCACAAACGGCGCTCCCGGGGTGTCCATGCTGTCCTTGAGCCACTGGTACGCCAGGTCGGAACCCATGCCCATGATGGTCTCATGGTACTGAAGATCGATGAAGTCGATCAGTACGTCGGCAACGTCGATGATGTACGGATCAGCGGCGTTGGCAGCCGCGTTGAAGTCCGAACCCGTGACGCTACCCGTCTTGCTGATCGTGCGGTACCCGTACGGATGCGTCCCATCGCCGTAGGGATTGGAACCGAGCACGTTCGCTCCGCTTCCGTTGCCTCCCACAGCAAGGTCAAGCGCCGCAACGGTCGAATAGCTCGCGCCCTCGATGGCTTTACCGGTGGCGTTTTCAAACAGGCTGAGCAGAGATACCGAACAACCGGTGCACTCAGCGCCATGCACCCAGACCACCTTAGGCTTCGTGGTCCAAGCTGCACCCGCCCGTGCGGAATCATGGGCAAACGCCTCGCTGACCTTTGCAAGGTCGAGCTGGCTCATGCCCATGGCTGCAGCCAAGGTTCCCAGCCGAGTAACAAACTGACGTCTTGTTATCGCCATGCTTTCCCAAACCTCCTTAACGCACTCCTAGTGCTAGTAAGACTTGCCGAGAACGAGCACGAAAAAGGGCCCACCTCCTATCGAACAGCTCCGATTCTCGGAACACAGGGGGGGCGGCATTTGGGACGATGACAGAAGCACCAATTGCATAGGTTGGTAGATTGCTTCCGACTGCGCCTTGGTCCGAGTGCCGGCTCCGACCTGCAAGTACACAGCTATATGCGATTGAGAATCGCCTAATCTGGCGCCCTTGTAACAGGTGTTACATTGGCAAGTGCTAATGCTACTCCCGTGCGCCCGCGTGGTCAACGAGAAATCCGCAATTCCTACACATTCGAGACGCGACGAATCCTCACACCTTCAGAATCATTCAGTTTCAGTCGGCGTGGTCTCGGGATTGGCGGATCCAGTACGCGTGCCATCCTTGGGCGCTTCGTAGCGATTGATGAACTCGATATGGTCGACGGTGGGGACTTCCAGCACACGGCCGATACGACGCAGCTCGCCGTTCTCTGTGCAGAAGAGCTTCGCGCGTTGCGCGATCGACATGATGACGGCGTCATGCTCGCTGAGTTCGTAGCGCTCGCGCAGTGCCTGCGCGTCAGACGGCGAGAACTCAGCGGGGTTCAGCAGCTCCTCCATGTTCACGCTCCCTTGCACCAGCCCGCGCACGAGTTCGTAGTCCTCGGGGGTGATCTCCCAGCGCACGCGACGCTGGAGCATACGCTCAGCTTCCTCGGCGGCGAAGATTGCATGCACGAAGTCGGCCGTCACGAAGAAGCGGCGCTTGCGGAGCAGCAGGAGAAGCGGCAGCAGCAGGAGCGGCGTCAGACACAGGG
>JBBRWO010000186.1:0-3027 GCA_038249135.1 Coriobacteriia bacterium | reverse complement strand
GTTCATCGTGGGGCCTCGGCCGTGTTATGGTTTTGGGTACCCCGGGGCCACACTCCCCCCTTCGGGGTATTCTTAACTCTCCTTTTCCCTCTGTTACTCGTTTTCCCGCGTCTGTTTTTTTTGGGCCCTTTGATACCGACAACAGAGACCTGAGCGTCGACCCCAGTTGCCAACGCAAGGGGCCTTCAAGTGCGCGCAGGGCCCTCGCGGTCGCCGGTGCGTCGTTCATGGTCATGTTGGCGCTGATCGGCGGCGGTCTTGCGTTCGCGTTCTGGTCGTTCTCGAATCAGCCCAGGGTGCCAACGCTCAGCGATTCGCCCGAGCCCGCTTCGCCGGCGGGCACTATCACCGCCCCGGTTTCAGGTGAGACGACATCGGTGCCCGATCTGGTTTCGCGGACGCTCGCCAGCGCCAACGACGCACTACGGGCCTCCGCGCTCGATCTGGGTGCGGTGACCCGAGTGTACGTGGACGGGGTTACAGCGGGCTCAGTTGTCGCCCAGTCGCCTGCTGCGGGAGCCACTGTGGCACAAGGTAGTGTCGTATCCGTCACCGTTAGCAAAGGGAGCCTGAACGCTTCGCTTCCCACGGTGGTCGGGCTCACGGTGGCACAAGCAAGGGACGCTCTCGCGCGCGCCGGTCTGTCGGTGAGCACCGTGCACTACACCTACGACGATAAGGTCAAGAGCGGCATCGTGATGTCGCTCGCAGCCGACGGGACGAGGCAACCTCAGCGTGGTGACACGGTGTCGCTGGTGGCCTCCAAAGGCCGCGCACCCGTGGGTACGCCGGGCCTCATCGGCCTGTCTCCTTCGGCCGCGCGCTCAGCGTGCTCGGCGGCTGGCCTTGTTCTTGCGCTCGATCCTGCCGGTGCGACTCAGGGCATCGTATTTCGCCAGACTCCCGCCGCAGGCAGCGGCATCGTTCCCGGCTCAACAGTCCGAGCTCAGATCGATGTGCCGCCCAGCGCATCCATGACGATTCTTCTCACAGGAGTCGACGACACGTGGGAGAAGTACAACAATCAGCTGGGAGCGCACATCACCTGCACCTCGACATCGGGCGATGACCGCGGCATCACCTCGCTGAACTGGCAGGTCAAGGGCCTCGATGTGTCTGCTTCCGGCACCGGGAGCAGTATTTCGTTCATACTGCCGGGCTATCGTCGGTACGGTTCCACCGGCGTGGCGCTCACCGTTGTCGACTCCTCGGGTCAGTCGGCGAGTGTGCGCAAAAACATCTCGGTCAACTGGGACGCAGGTACACTTCAGTACTAGACAACACGGGCCAGCCTTCGGCGTCAGCCGACCGTGCCGCCCTCGAGACGAAGGTTCACTGTGATTCAGACAAAGTCCGTGTACGGCGCGAAGAGCAACGAAGACGGCTACCGCATTCTCGTGGCCTATGAGTGGCCGCAGGGGGTCAAACGTGGGAAGAGCTCGGGGCTCGATTGGATGAGGTCCCTCGGACCCTCGGAGAACCTCCGCGGCTGGATGAAACGCAACCCTCGCAAGGTGGGCAAGTTCCAGGACAAGTACCTCGCGGAGCTGGGCCACAACGAGAAGGGTGTCGCACGCATTCACGATCTTCTCGGGCGCTTTGGCACCGTGACGATCCTCTCGGTTCCCGTTCCTGCCGAGGAGGACTGGGGCGTCATCGACGTGCTGGTGAAATACCTGCGTGCGCACTGTGACCTTGTCTGAGACGCTGTAGCCTGTTTGTGCGAAAGGATCCGGAACCATGGTGAACGCATCGCAAAGACAGCTCTTCGCAGTCATCACCGACGGCACCGCTGACATCGCGCCAGAGATCGCGAAGGCCCGCGGCATCACGGTCGTGCCGCTTGCCGTCACCATCGGCGATGAGTCCTTCTCGGATGGCGTTCTGACGCAGCAAGAGTTTTTCGATCGCATGAATGCCGCGCCCGCGCTTCCGACAACATCGCAGCCGGCAATCGGTTCGTTCGTGGCCGCATACACTCGTGCGCTAGAGACCTGCGAGAACGTGGTGTCCGTCCACATATCGGAGCATCTCTCCGGAACGATCGAGTCCGCCCGCGCCGCCGCCGAGCAGTTCGCGGACAAAGTGCACGTCTTTGACTCGCGGAATCTGTCCTTCGGTCTCGGGTGGCAGGTGCTTGATGCTGCTTCCTCGGCAGCAGAGGGTCTGGGTCACGAAGCAGCGCTCGTCCGTCTCGCGCGCGTGAGAGATCAGGTACGGATGATTGTAGGTTTCGACACGCTCGATAATCTCGCGAAGGGAGGGCGCATCGGTAGGGTGGGCGTGTTTCTCGGCGGCGTGCTCAACTTCAAGGTGACGCTGACTGTCGACTCCGGCGGAGAATTCCAGCCGGTTGGTCGAAGCCGAGGAGATAAGGCCGCTTTCGCCCATACCCTCAACTGGATCGCGCAGAAGATGGAGGGAGCCACCCGCGGCCGATTTGCCATCGGACATGCGCTGGGACTCGAACGCGCGGAGGCGTATGCGGCGGCACTTCGTGAGCGATATGAGATCAGCGAGCTGATTATCTACGAGACCGGCTCCGCGATTTCGACGCATACCGGAACTGGGTGGGGCATCGCCGTCGTTCCCGAGCCGTAGTGCGGCGCGGCGCGGAACGGTAGGCTGAGTACGCTGGTCGACTGTGGTGTTCGCCTAACCGCGCAGCCGCTTGCGATAGCCCTTGAACTCCCGATAGGTCATCATGTCGTCCGCTGTCAGCTGCAGATCTTCTGCGTTCAGCGGATTTTGCGCGTTCGCGAGCCTCAGTAACTCCGGACGGTAGTGTCGTGTGACGATCTTCTCGTGCATCTCGATGAGCGGCGGATCGAGCGCTTCGTCACCCGCCGAGAACCCGGCTAGAACCACCAGATATTCAGGGTCATCCTCGGTGAGATGGCGCAGCGGGATGTCGCCAGAGGCCAAACCTAGCCGTTGTTTCTGCGCGAACAGTTCTGCGAGTTCGTCCTTTGCCTTCGCGAGGTGGGTGCCACCCAAGGCGCGCGCGAACTCCGCGAAGTCCGAAGC
>JBBRWO010000185.1:0-3075 GCA_038249135.1 Coriobacteriia bacterium | reverse complement strand
GACTACATACTGCGAATCATCGAGCAGATGGGCGCCGCGATTCGTGAGGCGTTCCGCCGCTTTCGCGATGGCGAGCCCGCGGAGGAGTCAATCGAACTCACGAACCAGGCAATCTCATTGGTGGTCGACATGGACCCGGAGTTGTTCTTGCGACTGGCTCCACCTTCCATGGTGTCCTTCCTCGAGATATCCGGTTTCGATGACCGTATGGTCGTCAAACTGGCCGAGGCGCTCGATCTTCAGGCCGAGATGCTCCTCGGCGAGGGTGCGCTGATCGAGGCCGGTGTCCGACGTGAGCAGGCCGCTGCGGTGCTCGCCTCGATCGATCCGGCTCACGCCAACTGACACGCATGGCAAAGGCCTCCCGGCTTCGACTCCCGCGGGGGAGTGACGCTGGGAGGCCTTTGAGCCCTCGCACGTTGGGTCTAGACGGTAATCTCCGCCGCCCACACGCCGTGCAGGTTGCACGACGCGTTCGCCGCCAGCTTGGTGCCGGGGTCAAGCACGAGCGTCGCCGTCACCTTGGGGCTGACCGCGACCGCCGCGAAGTCGAATCTGGCGATCGATGTGCCGTCCGCGAACAGCTCGATGTACTCGAAGAAGTGATCGGGCATGTTGGGGTGGGGAACGTAGTGCCCTACGGCTACGTCGACGATGCACTCGTCACCCTCGCGACGACAGTCTATGTAGGGCGTGTGCTTCTTGGTGAAGTCGTCAGCACTGTCGAAATCCTCCATGCGGTGGATGCCGCCGAGGACGGGAGCGTCACTCATCTGTCTACCTCCGTGTCGTTTACGGGACTGATTCAGCCGTTCGCCGAACGAGTCGTATATACCCTAGACTCGCGTGCCGTAGAATCTGAACTCCACCACCGAAGGGATCGTCGAGATGACTGCAACGCTTCTGAACGCCGAGAACGCCGTGCTGCTCATCCTCGATGTGCAGCAGCGGCTCGCAGCTGCGATGGCTCGCCGGGATGAGGTGAGCGGTAGTTCGGAGTTTCTCGCCGCCGTCGCCGGAATCGTGGGTGTGCCCGTCGTGGTGACTCGGCAGTATCCCGCAGGGCTCGGCGATATCGAGCCCGGGCTTGCGCAGACGTTGGCCGCTCTCGAAGCGGAAGGGCTGACCGTGAGTCGCGCCGATAAGGTCGCGTTCGACTGCTTCCGCGAGCCGGTGTTTGTGGGCGCGGTCGATGGTAAGGATCGCCGGCAGCTGATCATCGTGGGCATGGAGTCGCACATTTGCGTGACACAGACCGCGATCAGCGGACTTGTCGCCGGCTGGGACGTGCATGTGGTGGAGGACGGCTGCTGTTCGCGCAGTGAGCGAGCGCACTTCGGCGCCATGGATCGCCTCAGGGCTGCAGGCGTCGTCATCACCTGCGCCGAGTCCGCCGCGTACGAGCTCGTTGGCGAGGCGGGAACGCCGCAGTTCAAGGCGCTTCTCGCGCTGGTGAAGCAGCGAGGCTGAAGCGGGTCGATCCGATCGGCCTGACGCTCACCCCGGTCCTGAGGTGGCGGAGAGGCGTGCTACACTATCGGCGTTTTCGCGCCCCGATGGGGCATCCCTACAACCAAGGAGTACTCGCGACATGGCGCAGTTCATCGACGGTAAGTTGGTCGCTCAAGAGGTGCGAGCGAAGGCCGCCGCGCTGATTGACCGCGTTAAGGCCGTCGGCGTCGAGCCCGGGCTAGCCGTGGTACTGGTGGGCGAGGATCCCGCATCTCAGTCCTACGTTCGCATGAAGGAACGCGACTGCGACGAGGTGGGAGTTCGCACCGTTGACTTCCGCCGGGATTCGACGCTCTCACAAGACGACCTGAACGCCATCATCGATGACTGCAACGCCGACCCAGCGATCCACGGCATTCTGGTGCAGTTGCCGCTGCCGGCCGGTCTGGACGAGGAAGCGGCCCTTGCGCGCATCAGCCCCGAGAAGGACGTGGATGGACTTCACCCCGAGAACCTCGGACGACTTGTGCGCGGTATCGAGGGCGCGCGGGCGTGCACGCCCTGGGGTGTGATGGCGATGCTGGACCACTACGGCATCGACCCGTCCGGCAAGCGCGCGGTTGTCATAGGCAGGTCATCTATCGTTGGTAAGCCCATGGCGCTCATGCTTCTGGAACGCAATGCGACGGTCACAATCTGTCACAGCCGTACTACCGACCTTCCCGCAGTGTGCCGTGAGGCGGACATCCTGGTGGCGGCGGTGGGACGCGCCGAGATGATCGACGCCGGCTACGTCAAGCCGGGCGCCGTCGTCATCGATGTCGGCATCAACAGTAGTGAGAAGGGCATGGTGGGTGATGTGGACTACGAGGCAGTGGAATCGATCGCCGGTGCGATCTCGCCGGTTCCGGGTGGCGTAGGGCCGATGACCCGCGCGATGCTCGTGATGAACACCGCTCGAGCCGCCGCACGTGTAGCCGGGATCGAACTGTGAGCGGGCGCCGCCGCGCGATAGGGTCACTCGCATTCAGCGCGCTACTGGCCGTGGCACTCGTCGCCCCGACGGCTGCCGTTGCGGCAACGATCTCGGCGGGTGGGCCGGTGGACGTGCAGATCTGGCCGCAGGACGGACAGACGGTCGTCATCACCTCGTGTGAGCTTCCTCCGGGGACCAAGCTGCCAGCGCTGGTGCGTATTCCGGTCATTCCCGGCTCAAGGGTCGAGTGGGCTGGCGAGATTCTGGGTGCCGATGCGTCAAGCGACGTTTCCCGTGAATACCGACTCGCGGATGGCGTAGGAGCGCAGTACGCGGAGTTCTACCTCACGAAGTCGCTGCACGGCCAGATCGATTCGGTCGCCTCAACCCTCAGTGTATCGGGCACAACGATCTCCACGTCGATCGACTGGATACAGTCCGTCACATCGAGCGAGACACTGTTCTCGGTGCGCCTCCCGGCGGGAATCTCGGCTGTGAAGATCACTCCTGCGCCGGTAGGTGCACCCGTCGAGAATGACACCGGCGAGACCCTCTATGCGCTGCCTTCCAAGTCCCTCCCGGCTGGTGGCGCGCAGACGGTTGCGCTCAGCTACAGCACGGTGCCCGCTGCGGAGCCCGAGACGGGT
>JBBRWO010000184.1:0-3163 GCA_038249135.1 Coriobacteriia bacterium | reverse complement strand
AGCACCGCCCTGTTGGACCACCTGATACTCGGTGCTTTCGTGTTCTTGCGTATCCTGCATCGGTTTGCGACCCTTTCGACGTTCATTCTGGCTAATCCATTGCGCGACTGATGGGAGAGCAAGCGCCATGCCCAGCTTCGATCCACATCCGGCGAGGACCGGCAGTTCAAGCCTTCGGGCGCGGAAAAGAAGCCTAGCACATTCCGCGACTGCCCTCGAACCCTTCCCCTGTGACATCAGAGGGCCGATTGCCTGTGGAATCGAGCTCCATCACTTGGCGAGGATCGGCTCCAGGGCTGCGGCGACATCTGCAGGAAGTGCGTGAACTGAAGCGTTGCGCGCGTAGCCCTTCGCCTGCTCATCAAAGCCGAGCTCAGTAGCCTGGATCGCGCCGACCGAATCCCACAGGCCGCTGCCCGGATCAGCCAGCCTCCCTGCTGAGAGCCCCGCCGAGGCACGATTCCATGAAGACTCGTTCTTGGGTACCACTCCGCGCATCGCGAAAACGAATCGCGCAAACGCGGAGTCGACATGCCAGGTCGACGCGCGTTGCAGTACGGGCATCAACACCGCCAGCTGGCCCTCGACCGCCTGCTGATCCTGCGTCGGTGCGCTCAATACCGCATCGAACGCCGCCACGGCGAGTGACGGATCACCTGTCTGCGTGGCGAGCCTGACGAGCGAGATCGGATCACTGACTCCACGATCGATGCTTCTCGCCCATCGGTATTCAGCCGGTGCGCCCCACAAGAACACCACGAGAACAACAGCAATCCCGACTGCCACCACCGCGGATATCCCGACACTATCCGAGCGATCCAATGGGCCCCGCTCAGGGTCTGCGTCTGCAGTCGAGCCAACCTGACCAACGATCAACGCCACCGCGAACAACGCGAGCGGACTCGTCCACACAAACATCACCGCAACAATCCACGCTATCGGCGCCGTGACAAGGGCGGCGATCGGCGTCACCGGTCTATCCGCCAGCGCGGTGAAGAGCAGGGTCAGGATCACACCGGCCGCACACAGTGCCAGCACTGCACCGAGCAACCCGGCCGAAACCAGCCAATTGAGTGCAAGGTTGTGAGGGTCATATGTCGCTGTCTTGTTCAGGCCGGACTGGGAATCCAGCCCCCAGTTCACCCAGGCCGAGAACTGCTCGGCACCGGACCCTAGCAACGGCGCCTGAGCGACTTGGCCAATCGCGCTGGTCCATATAGTGAAGCGGTCGTTGGACGCCGCGGCCAGTCTCGTTTCGAGTCCGGGAGAGATCCCATCGCTCAGCATCCACACGAGTCCAGAAATCGAGACGATCATGATGGTCACAAGAACGGCGGTCGCTATGCGCGCGCTAAGGGTCGCGTATCGAGCCAGCATGAATGTCGCAATTCCGACCGCCCCACCGACTCCGACGCCGACCCACGCGCCGATCGAATGTGTGACAACCAGCCCCGCGACAACCATCGCAACGCACGTCCACGCCGCCAGCTTTTGAGTCATCTGACGCGACCCCAGTGCCCACGCTATGGCCGCGAAGAAGGTGACGGACAACATCTGGCCCAGTGAGCCGGAGTTCTCCATGATTCCGGATGGCTCGGCAGAGAACCGGACAGCGGCGAAGAAGCCGGTACGCTGGACAAGCGCGGCGACGGCGAGCATCGCGCCTGCGATCGCCAAAGAACGTGCGCTGCGCCCCAAGTCTCCCGGGCGAAACGCGTAGCAGGAGGCGACCAGGACAAGAAGCGCGACGACCCACGTCAGGGCTCCGGAATGCTGGCCCACAGCGCCCCAGAGCGAGACCCTGGATCCCGCGGCGAATGCCGAGCGGACCGTGAGAACTCCCACCGCAGCCGCACTGGCAGCAAGCATGAGAAGCACCGCACGACCCGGACGTCTCAGCCATCTGAGGCGAACACCGATGATGAATGCCGGCCACAGCCCACCGCAGAGCAGCGCCGTGAGCGCGGCGGAGTTGCGGGGAGCCATCGCCACCGCGATCAGCGTGAACCCAAGCGCGACAGCGACGGCCTCGCGAGACAGCGACTCACCGACAGCGTGCCACGTCGAAGACGGGGCTTCTGGCCTCATGGGTACTCCTAGCTCAGGTCATCCGGCAGCGCGATATGACCCAGCACCGCGCTCGCAGCCGCGACCGCCGGCGAGCACAGGTACACCTCGCTGGTGGGGTCGCCCATGCGGCCGACGAAGTTGCGGTTGGTGGTTGCAAGCGCACGCTCCCCTGCAGCGAGGATTCCCATGTGGCCACCGAGGCACGGGCCGCACGTGGGAGTCGAGACTGCAGCGTTGGCATCGAGGAAGATGTCGAACAGTCCCTCGTGCATCGCCTGACGGTAAATGTCCTGCGTGGCCGGGATGATGATGAGGCGGATGTTCTCATGCGCCTTGCGGCCCTTGAGGATGCTGGCGGTGATACGCAGGTCCTCGATGCGCCCGTTGGTGCAGCTGCCGATGACGACCTGGTCGATCCAAATGTCGCGCGCTTCGGCGACCGGGCGCGTGTTGCTGGGCAGGTGCGGGTAGGCGACGGTGGGGACGATGGTCGAGGCATCGATATCGATGATCTGGGCGTACTCGGCGTCCGCGTCGCTGAAGTACTGGACGGCCTCGCGCTCGAAGCGGCCGGTCACGTACTCGCGGGTCGTGTCGTCCACGGCGATGATGCCGGACTTGCCGCCCGCCTCGATGGCCATGTTGCAGATGGTCATGCGGTCGTCCATGCCCAGACGAGCGATGGTGTCGCCGGTGAACTCCATCGACTGGTACAAGGCGCCGTCGACACCGATCATGCCGATGATGTGCAGGATGATGTCCTTGCCGCAGACCCACGGCGAGAGCTCACCCGTGATGTTGAACTTGATGGACGACGGCACCTTGAACCACGCCTCGCCGGTCGCCATGCCGGCGGCCGCATCGGTAGAGCCGACTCCGGTCGCGAACGCGCCGAGTGCGCCGTAGGTGCAGGTGTGCGAGTCGGCGCCGATGATGACGTCGCCGGGGCCGACCACGCCCTGCTCGGGCAGAAGCGCGTGCTCGACGCCCATGCAGCCGATCTCGTAGTAGTGAGTGATGCCCTGCGCACGAGCGAAGTCGCGGACCATCTTGGCCTGCTCGGCGGACTTGATGTCCTTGTTGGGCGTGTAGT
>JBBRWO010000183.1:0-3167 GCA_038249135.1 Coriobacteriia bacterium | reverse complement strand
CCGCCGACCGCGACTGCGGGTGAGCCGGCTAACACTAGCGGCCGCCGCGTCGCTGTTGGTCGCACTCGGCATCGCGGTTTGGCTCTATGCCCCAAGCCCCACCATCGCCGAGAAGGCGATTGCGCCGTCGCGCACCAACCCGGCCGTGAGTTCGAGCGGTACAGCAACGCTCGGCCCAATCGCCAAGGTGAAGGCTCCGGCCAAAGGCGCTGCGTCGAGCAAAGAGGGCGCGCGGCTGGTGATCGGGAGCGTCAACGTGGACGTCGCGATCCTTGGCGGTGACACGGCCACGGCGCTCAAGCGTGGCGTCTACCATCATGCGGGGACCGCCGACCCCGGCAAGCCTGGCAATATGGTGGTCGCCGGACATCGGAATCGACGCCAGTTCTCGATGTTGCATCAGGTTAAGACGGGAGACACCATCACCGTCTTCTGGCGCGGCGAAAGCCACGAATACCGGGTCTCGAAGAAGCTCACCGTGGGCCCCAGCGACACGTGGATCATGCGCCAGACGGGGCCGGAGCGGCTGACACTCTACACGTGCCTGCCGCGTTCCGTGGGAAACAAGCGAACCGTCGTGGTAGCGCTGCCGGTGAAGCGGTAGCGCAACTGCGGATGCGGGAACACGCTGGGCCTGCGCGACGCCGCTTACTGCTCAGGCAGTGCGTTGCGGATGTCGTTCTCGGCGCGTCCGGAGACTGCGGAGGGTGCGCCGTACACCGTGACCAGCGTGCGCACATCGGCCCGCGCGCTGAGCCAGCCCCCCACCGAGGGAGCGAGTGATGCCGACGGCGTGAGCAGCAGCACGCCGCCTCGGTGCCCGATTGCCGGCCCGGCGCCCAGCGCATCGGCGAAGCCCGCGCCGGAAGCCACCCCATGCGCCTCGCGGCCGATCAGCCCCATCTCGTCGGCCCACTTCGCTAGCGCTACCGACGTCTCGAAGCGGTCGGCGCCGGCGACGCGAACCGCTCGGCCACCAGTGACCGTCGCGATGCGCTGGAGCACGCCTTGCGAGACGCTGCGCTCGCCGCCGAGCACGATCACCGTCTCGGGTGCCAGACGTCGCAGCTCGAGCTCGCTCGCCGCCGAGAGGTACGACGTGGCCGTGAGCAGTAGCGGGTAGGTGTGCGCATACGCAATAGGGGATGCCGCGACCGCGTCTGCGAAATCGTTCTCGCGCGCTACGAATACGACCGAAGTGGAGGCCGACGCCTCAGTGCTCACCTGCCTCGAGACCGCCGCAGCGGTTGCGACACGGTCCGGGCCGGACACGCGCGCCACGCGTACGCCCGGCAGGCCGCGAAGCGCCAACTCCACCGCCGGCCCCACAGAACTCGTGCCGCCAACCACGATCACCTGCTCGACGCCCAGCCGCAACAGCTCGACCTTGACCTGAGCGGGGAGACTCGTGCGCTGGGTGAGTAGGATCGGGCCGTCGTACACGCCCGCCAGAGTGCTTGCGGCAAGCGCATCCGGGAATGTCTCGCCGCTGGCGATGACCGCCGTGGTCGCATCGTCGAACGCGGTATAGCTCGTGCGAACAGCCGTCTGGTACCGGTCCGGCCCGCCCACGCGCCGGACGCTGGTGCGGTAGCGCATGAGGGCCTCTCGGAAGTAATAGTCACCCCACGACGTACCGGTATCCGACGCTCCGATCATCGCCGCATACGTTCCGTGCTTGAGCACCGCCGGGTACAGCGGATCGTTTGAGAGGTACGCAGGCGAGCATAGGCTCTCGAGCGTTGCAGTCGCCAGATCATCGTAGGCCGCCCGCTTCGCAGGATCGGACTCGAGTTGGGAAAGCTCGATGAACGCCGACGTCGCCACCGCGGCGGCAGAGCTGTCCCGCGGCTCGTTAGGGATGTTGGGCGCATCGAAGTCCCAGTAGGGCACCAGGTCAGATGGCACGTTGGCCACCCAGTAATCGGTCAGTTTCCACGCCGAGCGCAGGAATCGCGCGTCGCCGGTCTCGCGATACGCCGTCGCCATACCGTGAATCGTCCACGCCTGACCACGCGACCACGTGCTCTCGTCCGAGTAGCCCTGACCTTGGCCTTTGCCGCGGACCGAGCCGTTGGCCTCGTTGTACGCAACGTAGTGGTATGTGCCGCCGTCGGGGCGGATGAAGTCCTCGGCGGTGCGCAGCGCATGACTCGTCGCCATTGTTCGCCAGGTGGGATCGCCGCCGTTTCGCGCCCCACAGTACAGCAGCTCCAGGTTCATCATGGTGTCGTTGTAGACCCTGAAGTCCCCGGGAGTGTTGTTGGTTCTGACCATCCCGATCCTTGCGTTGTATCGCCGAGACAATGATGAGGCTCCTGAGAGGAGAATCGCTCGGGCACTGGCATCGCCGGTCAACCGATACGCATTCCCGTAGCTGGTCATCAGCATGAATCCGATGTCGTGCGTGCTGTCCGACGCGGCTCTGGTCGCGAACGTCGCCTGGCGCTTCTCGGCATCGCGGCGCAGGCTGCTCTCGCCGGTCCGCTGGTACTCGTACCACAGCGAGCCGGGCAGGAAGCCGTTGATCCACCCCGTGGACCGGGTGTAGCTCCAAGCGCGGTCGTCAACGGTGGAGTGAGGGTACTTGTCGATGGCGGTCAGAGCGCTCGTGCGCGCCAGACTCGTTGCCGAGACCTGCTCCGCAAGTCGCATGTTGGGTGAGAGCTCGGCTGCGGTCGCGGTGCTCGCGGAGCCCGCGTGGGCAGCGACCAGCAGCGCGAGGGAGAACACGGTGACGACGCAGCGAGCTGAGAACTTCCAACTGAGCATGGCCTCGAGCCTTCAAGTCGGGGACGAGCGACGTCCAAAGGCGAACGCTCGTGAGTCTACCGCATTCCGCTGGAGGCCTTTTGGTTGCGTACGGGTCCTCGATCACGTCGCCGCTCCGGCTCGCCCCGGCGGGTCTCGCAGGACTGTGGATCGGCCTGAAGCCCTTTTCTCGCCCGCGGGGCCTATAAGAGAACTCTCATCCCTACCTCATAAACCCCAGGGGGTATGGAGCCGATGCTAATCACATGGCGCGTCCTGTCGCTCCGGTATAGGTCGAGCCACTTGCTGCCGGCACAGCAAAGGAGTGATCGCATGAGAACACGGTTTACGTTGTTCGTTGCGCTGGCGTTCGCCGCAGCGCTGCCTTTCGCAGGCGCGACGACCGCTGGTGCTCT
>JBBRWO010000182.1:0-3177 GCA_038249135.1 Coriobacteriia bacterium | reverse complement strand
TCGGCGATCAATCCGGGCTACAACCACACCTTTGGCGACCCGATCCCGGAGCTCACGCACGTGGGCCGCGACCTGCGCGCGACGCTGGCCGAGTACCGCGCGAAGGCGGGTGAGTAGCATGGCGAACCGCACCGACGCGATCCTGGCCCGCAAGGGCGAGATCATGAAGCGCGCGCTGGGCATGGACTACTCGGCGTTCGAGCGCTCGCCGATCGCCTTCGACTACGATGGCATGATGGCCGACCACGGCTACTCGCTCGACGGCATCGCCGCGATTCAGGCGCGCGCGGGCGTGGGCAACACACCGCTGCTCGAGCTCCGCAACCTGACCGACCTCGTGCGCAGCTACTCGGCGCCGGGGATGGGCGCCCGCATCTTCGTGAAGGACGAGGCCGCCAACATGGCCGGCTCGTTCAAGGACCGCCGCGCGTCCATGAGCATCCACGTCGCCGCCGAGAAGGGCTACGCCGGCGTCATCGCCGCGACCAGCGGCAACTATGGGGCGGCCGTGTCGAGCCAGGCCGCGCGCAACAACCTCAAGTGCATCATCGCCCAGGAGGCGTTCGATTCGCGCCACGTGGGCCAGCCGGAGATCATCGAGAAGTCGCGCATCTGCGAGGCGTTTGGCGCCGAGGTTGTGCAGATGACCGTGGGTCCGGAGCTGTTCGCGCACATGCTCGAGCTGCTCGAAGAGACGGGCTACTTCGCCGCGTCGCTGTACTCGAGCTTTGGCGTGTCCGGCATCGAGACCCTCGGCGCGGAGCTAGCCGCCGAGATGCTCGCGACCACCGGCGCGTACCCGACGGCGGTCGTCGTCACGCACGCGGGTGGCGGCAACACCACCGGCACGGCACGCGGGCTCAAGCGCGCGGGTGCGGTCGACACGCAGATCATCTCGGCGAGTGTGGACCTGTCGGGGCTGCATATGGCGAGCGACGCGGACTTCAACCGCAAGAGCTTCACCACCGGCCACACCGGCTTCGGCGTGCCGTTCGCGACGTGGCCCGACCGCGCCGACGTGCCGCGCAACGCCGCGCGCTCGCTGCGCTACATGGACCGCTACCTCACCGTGAGCCAGGGCGAGGTCTTCTACGTCACCGAGGCGATGTCCAAGCTCGAAGGTCTCGAGCGCGGCCCGTCCGGCAACACCGCCATGACCGCCGCGATGTCGCTCGCCCGCGACCTGCCGAGCGACGCCACCGTCGTGGTCCAGGAGACCGAGTACACCGGCGCCGGCAAGCACCACTGGGCGCAGCTCAACTTCGCACGCGAGAACGGTGTCGAGGTCCGCCTCGGCGACCCGGCCGAGAGCGTGCCCGGCAAGAGCATCGTGATCCCCGAGCGGCCCGAGCAGATCCGCGCCAACGACGCCGACCTCGCGCACATGCGCCGCAGCTACGTCCGCAACGCGCTCAAGGCAGCGGGCGAGGGCTACGTGCCGACCGCCGAGGACATCGAGTTCCTGGCGGCCGACACGAACTCAGATGCCGAGACGGTCGAGGCTACGATCGCGAAGTTGCGGGAGGGGTAGTCTCAAGCGCTGACGCGTCATTGATCTTCGGCTCGAGCGCCGGGGCCGGCTTCGCAACGCGCCACATGACGACCGCAACCAGCGTGAGCGCAAGCACGCCGGCGATGCCCAGCGGTACCGCTACGAGCGTCGAGCGGCCGAGGGTGAGAAACAGGAAGAAGCCGGCGAACCCGTTGAACGCACCATGGATGATGGCCGGCGCGACGACCGAGCGGCTGAACTCCCGCGCGCGCCACAGGATGAAGCTGAGCGGCATCATCACGAGGCACATCATCAGAACGCCCCAGCCCCATGCGGCGCCATAGTTGTAGCCCAGCACGATGGCCGGCGCATGCCATAGGCCCCACATCACGCCGGTGAGCAGATTGGCCTTCACGCCACCCAGTGGCTTGAGCAGGTCCATCAGCACGCCGCGCCAGCCGTACTCCTCGCCAAAGGCGAACAGTCCGTTGATGGTGAATCCCGCGATGAGACCGACGAACGGCCCCACGGTGTAGAGAAGGGCGACCGGTGGCGTGGCGGCGAGGCTCGCCTGCGTGGCGGCAGCGGGCATGGACTCAGCGATCGCGGCAAGCATCTGGGCTTGTGATGTGACCAGTCGTCCAACGCCCTCGATCCCCAGTACGTTTCCGAGCAGCAGTGTCACTCCCAGATTCGCCAGATAGATGCCGATGCTGACGGCGAACGAGATCAGCGTCACGCGCCCGATGTTGCGCAGGATCGTGCGCTTCTCCAGGCTGAGCAGATACCCGCGGCCCGCCCGCTTCTCGACGATGAGCCCGGCCACGATGGGAAGCGGCATGTAGAAGAGCGCCAGCGTGAGCTGGACGACAACTGTAAGAGACCCGCTGATCAGATTCGCTCCGGCGAGCCAGAGGCCCAGGCCCAGCAGGCAGGCGAAACCGAAAGCGATCGCGTAGTACTCGGCCACGCGGTTCCAGGCGACCCTGGTCGGTGGCGCGGACTGGGTGTCAGGCGTGTTGGGTGAGTCGGGGGTGCCCGGCGCCGCCAGCGCACTGGACGTATCGGTGGTTTCGATCGGTGACGACATGCTTCCTCCTCAGAGATTCGATGTGGTCGCGAGATCACGCTGCTGCTCGGCATTGCGGCCGGCGCGCGCCAGCCACAGAAGGATGCCGAACGGAACAGCGATGGCAACGGCGATCAGAAGCGGCGTCACCCACCAGGCGACGAAGCTCGTCAGGGTGGTGACGAGCGTGAGCAGCCAGAGCAGTGAGCCGAGCGACGCGAACAGTCCGGCGAACCCGATGGTCGCCCCACGCAGGAGTGCAGGTCGTCGGGTGAGCACCGACCAGACCGCCCACAGCGTGGGGACGAGCGCCATCAGGAACAGGAACCCGAACGCGGTGCTTTGGTCCCAGTAGTTGTCGGCCACGCCCTGGGCGTTCCAGTGCGCGGGCAACTGGGCGGGGAGCGTGTCGCGAAGCACGAGGTAGCCGAGTAGCATCCCGGCAGTCATCACGACCGGCACCGCCACCGCCGCCGCGAACGCCCACGGCGGAGTGGAGGTGAACGGGACGTCCTCGGAGTCGGGCTCGATCAGGTGAAGGCGCACGGCGACCGCGCCCATGTTGACGTCCCAGCCCATGCCGAAGACGCGCGGCATCCAGATGCGAGGGTCGCTC
>JBBRWO010000181.1:0-3195 GCA_038249135.1 Coriobacteriia bacterium | reverse complement strand
GGTAGCAGCACCGCACGCACCGCCCACTGGTACATGGCCCGATCGCCACTGCACCACGCATTGTCCACACGGAACCACCTGGAGGCACAAAGATGGCGTACCTGCTCCGAGTCAACATGTCCGACCTGAGCGTCACCAAAGAAGACGTCCCCTCGGCCTGGGCCAAGTACAGCGGTCGTGCGCTGACAGATGCGGTGCTCTTCCGTGATGTCCCCGCTGACAGCGACCCGCTGGGTCCTGATAACGAGCTCGTCATCGCCCCCGGCATCCTCGCAGCGACCAATGCTCCCAACGGCGGCCGTCTTTCGATCGGCGCCAAGAGCCCACTGACCGGCGGCATCAAGGAGTCGAACTCCGGCGGCCAGGCCGCTCTCGGCCTCGCCCACCTCGGCATCGCAGGCCTCATCATCGCCGGCAAGCCTGCGGATCCGGCGGCTCTGTATCAGCTGACCATCGAGACGGACGGCACGACCAAGATCGATCGCGTCGACGCGTGGGCCGGCATGGGCAACTACCCGCTGTCCGACGCCATCAAGGCCACGCGCCCCGCAGATGACCGCTACTCGACCATCACCAACGGTCCCGCCGGCGAGATGCTCGCCCTCTCGGCCGGTATCGCGATCTCCGATCCCAAAGGCTATCCCAACCGCTTCGCAGGTCGCGGTGGTCTGGGCGCGGTCATGGGCTCCAAGGGCCTCAAGGCCATCGTCATATCCGACAAGGGTCACACGAGCATCCCGCACGCCGACAAGGAAGCGTTCGTCGCTGCCTCCCGTCGCTTCACCGATGCGCTCAAGTCCCACGGCGTTTCCGGCACAGGCCTGCCAATGTACGGTACCAATGTGCTGATGAACATCCTGTCCGAGGCCGGCGGCTTACCGACTCGTAACTTCTCCAGCGGCACGTACGAGAGCGCGGATGCCATCGGCGGAGAGAAGCAGCGCGACACCATCCTCGCCCGCGGCGGCCACTCGAATCACGGCTGCCAGACCGGTTGCGTCATCCAGTGCTCACGCTACTGGGTCGATGAGGCCGGCGAGTACGTCACCAAGGGCCCGGAGTACGAGACAGCATGGTCATTCGGCGCCAACTGTGGCGTCGATAACCTGGACAAGATCGCCGATCTCGACCGCGCGTGTGGCGACCTCGGCCTCGACACCATCGAAATGGGCGCCGCGATCGCGGTAGCCATGGACGGCGGCCTAGGCGCGTTCGGCGATGCCGACTCCGCTCTCACCCTGCTCAACAGCGGCCTGTCCGGCGACGGCGACGGCCGCCTCCTCTGGGACGGTGCCGAGGCGATCGGCATGAAGCTCGGCGTCGAGCACATCCCGGTCGTCAAGCACCAGGCCATGCCCGCGTACGATCCGCGCTCGGTCCAGGGTATCGGCGTGACCTACGCCACGACCCCGCAGGGCGCCGACCACACTGCCGGCTACACCATCACCGCCAACATCCTTGCGGTGGGCGGCACCGTCAACCCGCTCTCGCCCGAGGGCCAGGCCACACTGTCGACGAACCTGCAGATCGCCACGGCGATGCTCGACAGCCTCGGCCTATGCATCTTCGTCGCGTTCCCCGTCCTCGACATCCCGGAGGCCTTCACCGCCATCCACGAGATGATGACGGCACACACCGGTGACCTCTGGACCGCTGATGACCTGATGCAGCTAGGCAAGGAAGTACTCACGATGGAGCGGCTCTACAACGCCAAGGCCGGCTTCACCGCCGCCGACGACCGTCTCCCCGGCTGGATGCGCACCGCCGAGCTCCCTCCGCACAACGTGGTCTTCACCGTCACCGACGCGGAACTCGACAGCGTGTTCGATTTCGTCCCTGAGACCGCCGCCAAGATGGGCCTCTCGTAAGTCGCAGCGATTCGGTGCCCGTGTCGCCCGCAACGGCGGCACGGGCCTCGCTGCCTCTCAGCTCATGAACGTCGACATCGCCCTCTTCGCATACCTCGCCGACTACCAGCCCGACGGGCTCGGTGGTCGTTCCCCGCGTGCGTTCGTTCTTGCCGCGGGCACCACAATTGCCGATCTGATCGCCTCACTGAGCTTGCCCGACGAACCGCGCATCGTCTTCGTCAACGGTCGACACGCCGAGGAGCCCGACGAGCTGCACGATGGTGATCGGCTTGCGATCTTCCCGCCGGTCGCGGGGGGCTGAGCGCGCGTGGCCCCCGAGTCCGACAGCCGCCTGTGTCGCCCGCCGCTCGAACCCGACGACGACCCGGCCCTCAGAGCCCGTCTTGCGGCTTCTCACGTCGCGATCATCGGCTGCGGGGGTCTTGGCAGCAATGCAGCCGCGATGCTGCTCAGAAGCGGCGTGGGAGAGCTCACGCTGATTGACTTCGACGTGGTGGAGCCAAGCAACCTCAACCGCCAGCTCTACTTCGCCGACCAGCTCGGTCGCCCAAAGACTGACGCGCTGGCCGAGACGCTGCTGCGCATCAGACCCGGCGCCAAGCTCAACCTCATCCAGCGATGCGTGACGGAATCGGATCTGGTCGAGTTGGTCTCCTCCGCCGACGTGGTGATCGAGGCCGTCGACCGAGCCGAAGTCAAAGCCATGATCGCCAACACCCTGCTCCGCGAACACCCGGATATCCCCTTGGTAGGCGCCTCAGGCCTAGCCGGCTTCGACTCCGCCAACACCGTGGTCACCGAGCGCCTCATCGACAACTACTATCTAGTGGGCGACCTAGAAAGCGACGTGACCCAAGGCCATTCGCTGCTAGCGTCCCGCGTAATGGTCGCAGCCGCCCACGAGGCGCATGCGGCGATACGGATCCTACTGGGACACCCCGAGGCGTAGACCATCTGACCTGCCGTGAGCTGGCGGGTACAGCTTCGGCGTCTTACTCGGCGCAGAGGGCGCGCCTGCGCAGGTCGCCTGCGCTGCACCCGCCAGCTCACTCCCGCTCCGTCGGCTTACGCCAGGTCGGCGCCAGCCAAAATGCGGACCACGGCATCGTCGGCACCCAGAGGCATGATGTGGACTCCGTCAGCCATGTCGCGGAGCTCCCTGACCTGCTCGATGGCGACCTTTATCGACTCCTCGAGCGGATCTGCGGCCATCGCGATGCGATCCGAGATGTGCTCGGGAATCATGAGGCCGGGCAGGCGCTCGTTGATGAACTTGATGACGCGGGGGTTCTTGAGGAGCAGTACGCCGGCGATGATTCTGGCT
>JBBRWO010000180.1:0-3204 GCA_038249135.1 Coriobacteriia bacterium | reverse complement strand
TTCATCGAAACGGTGCGCGGCAGAGCTGGATACAGCGCGTCTGCGAAGTCACAGATGGTCTGAGTGCAGCGGTGACACTCATTCCAGGTCTTGATGTCCAGCTTGGCCAGCCGTGCCGGCTCCGCGAGCCAAGCCACGATCCCGTCGCCCTTGAACTTCTTGTTCTTGCCCCCACGGTTCGTCGTGAACGTACCCTGGCGAGGGTCACCAGCGCACGTCACCGCGATGTCCATATCGAACAACCTGTCAAGCAGTTCGATGTCGTAACCGTTCAGGTCCTGCATCTCATCCACCATGAGGTGATCGAACACCGCCGCGAGCCGCCTCAGGACGGCACCACCTGTGGCCTCGTCGGCGGCGAGCACGCACTCGGAGACGCGATCTCGGTAAATGTCCCCCCGCGAATTGAAGTAGTAGGGGCCGCAGCCAGCCTTCTTCGCGTACCGCGACGGTCGCCCGAGAAAGTCGATCGATCGGACCCGGGACCCGCCGGTGATCGCTCGCTGGTACGGCCGTACGCCCTCCTGAAGGAGAAACGTATACCACGACAACACCGATATCGCCGCCGGAATGCATCCCGCCTTCACGGTCAGCATGCTTTTGATCTGCGCTGTGTTGTAGAGCGTATACGTCGTCATCAGCACGCGACGATCCGCAAGCTCGAGCGCGGTCTCGACGAGATACGTTGTCTTGCGCGAGCCGGCCGCGGCGATGAGGACGACGTTGTTAGGCAAGAGCCGGAAGAAGGTACGGTGGGACACCGAGAGGGATGTCGGCGTCGAACGCCTTCAGGGCCCAATCCGTCTTGTTCCTGAGCATGTGGGCCAACAAGGCCTCGTCGGTAGCATACTCAGTACCGAACACAGCGTTGAGGGCATCGCGACCGGACGCGGCGAGCACATGATACTCCAGTGTTGGTCGTGTCTCGTCAGGATCAGCGCAGATCGTGATCGTTGACACGCCGGCATACGGCGCATAGCGGTCAGCGACCTTCCGCTGGTAGTCGCGATCGTTGTCCGTCACAACCGTGGTTGGGTGGCCTACCGCCCTCGCGATATCGAGAAACCGGGGGAACGACAGCCCACGCACGCTCAACACATCCACGCCGTCCGCGATGGGTTGCTTGCCATGCTTCTGCCGATACAGAGTCTGGACGAACAACTCATCGGAGGGACCTTCAACCAAGATGGTGCGCTTCGCAAGGATGAGCCGCAGCGTGTCATAGCCCGGCAATTTGCGGAAGTACGTCTCTGTCTCGGCCGGCAGGCCAGAAAGGAATGCAGGGTTCCCATCGCGCAGCAGAACCGTACTCTCCAGGCCAAGTTTGTTGAGGACGAACGCACTGTGCGTGGTAATGAACACCTGTCGGTTGCCGCGCTTCTCGGCAATTCGATCGAGCAGGACATTCATGTGACCGAAGGCTAGGTGATTCTCCGGCTCCTCAACGAGCATCACCTGGCAATCCTCCGCCTCGCGGTCCATGGCGAACATGATCTTGAGCGCATGCTGCTCACCCTTCCCGGCCAGATGGAACGGCGTTTCGTCCAGATAGGGAGTGAGATTGGCTTCCCACGGTGCCCGCTGCGACATGTCGACGCCGACCGACAAACTTCGATTGTTCAGAGACGAGTGCCGCTTCTTCAGGGTGTCGTTGATCGCGGAGATTGCCGTTTGCTCGGCGAACAACTCTTTCAGCCGCCGGTACTGCCACTTCAGGGCCGCCTGCTCCTTTCGCGGGAGCGAATCCTCGATGGCCGCGTTCAGGTAGTAGCTCGCCCCCGTTTGGAATCGGATGTTGGCCGCATCGATGTGGGAGGCCTTTACCTTCAATCCGCGGGCGGAAATATGCTTGTCCGCGAAGGAAGACCAGAACACCTTGTAGTACTCGATCGGAACGGTCGTGATCTGCGCGCTATTCTCGAGCAGGCCCGCGTAGTCCTCACGCGCTCCTTCGTCGTCGTCCAGGCCGATCTCCAGCCTCAGACCGACGGCATCCACGTTCGCGTGGTTGTTCGAGCCACGCATGTCGGCAAGCTCGGGGATGTCGTCGAACGTCAGCTCGATCGTGATCTTGGGCGGGGCCGGCTTGTCGCCGGCCTTGAGAGCGGCGCGGTACCGCTCAACGCAGCCGGCATTGAACAGATACGGTGACAGTTCAAGTTCCGCCGGCCGACCGTTGAGCCGCTTCGCGAGCGCCAAGTGAATGGCTTCGAGGAGAGTCGACTTGCCGGCCTCGTTCTTCCCCACGATGATGTTCAGGCCGGGGTTGCAGTCCAGCGCAAACTCCTCGAAGAGTTTGAAGTTGTTGATGTAAATGCTTTTGATCATTCCGGTGGAGGTCGGCGGTGCAGGGGTGAGGAAACACAATACCAGATCGGTCCGCCGATCGCGAGCGGATCACACTTGGACGGAATCGGATCCCGTGGTCCACAACGCCAACCCATCCCAGCCCCTCCCTGGCCGCCTGACGTAGGCCCTTTGCCGGGCGTAATATCCTTCGCCCCCATCTCTCTCCAACCCACCCACACTCCCAAAACCATTTACACCCCGCGCCAGCCGGAATTCAGCCTCACGAACAAAAGGGGTGTGTCCCGAAGTCAGTTGACATTCAGGTGATGACCTCGGGGAATCGACTCACGCGGCTGCGCGCGTCGACAACGTAATCTTCGCTTTCAGTGCGCGTGCCAGCAAGGGCAGATGCGCGTAGCCCTTCACGCGCCGAAACTGGGGCTCGACCGCGAGCAGCGCCGCCGCGCACCAGCGGAACTTCTGGTCACTCGTGCGCCAGCGATCGACTTTCTGCGTCTTCTGCTCGAGTTGCGCCATCACGTTCTCGATCAGGTTCGTCGTCTTGAAGCTCGTCCCGAGCTCGGGGAAGACGCCCAAGCGGTGCAGCGTGAGCGTTTCCTCAAGCCCCTCCTCCAAGCTCCGCGCCGCCGACGCGTTGAGGAGCCGCAGTTCCAACAGCAGCCGCTGCAACGCCCGCTGCGCGGCGGCATAGGTCGGGTGGGCATACGCGGCCTGCAGCTTCCGTCGCCAGGCGGGTTGCGCTGACTTGGGGAGGTAGCGCACGACGTTCTCGCGCTTGTGCCACTGGCAGCGCTGCACGGCGACCGCGTCGCCCAGTACTTCGCGTACGGCGGCCCGGAGCCCCTTCGCGCCGTCGAGGACCACGAGCAGACCGTGGGGCGCCGTGAAACCACG
>JBBRWO010000179.1:0-3254 GCA_038249135.1 Coriobacteriia bacterium | reverse complement strand
GTCCCACTCCGGCATTGTGTCCGGAGATGAGGAGGGCTCGAGCGAGCCTGGGTCGACACCCAGGACACTGGCAAAAACGTTTCGGAAATCGTCGGTCATCCTTCAATCTCTGCGAAGGATGTTCGGCACCGCCAGTACCGCGCGGCGAATCCCGTTGTAGCGCGCCACGCCAAGGCGGTCGCGCAGCTCGGAGAGTGCCGCGAGACGGATCCCTTCAGCAGACCAGGCGCTCTCGGCACCGGAGATCATCCGCTGAACGCGCGCGGCGGGGGTTCCGGCGCGTACGGTGAACCGCGTGCACCAGGTGATGCGGTCTGTGGCGGGTGGGCGAACCGGATTCGCCCCCCAGCGCGAGTTGGCGACCACGCGGTATCCGGCCTCGAAAAGCAGGTCACGACAGGCGCGCGATGGCTGGTCGCCGTTAGGGAGGGCGAGCGTCTGCACGGGGCGCCCGAGCCGCTGTTCGAGCTCCTGCCGCGAGTCGGCCAGCTCGCGATGCACCTGCTCGCGCGAGAGCGTCGAGAGAAACGGATGCGACGCCGTGTGCGACTGTATGGACATCCCCGCATCGGCCATCTCTCGCAGCTGGCTCCAGCTGCAGAAGCCGGTGGTGCCAACCCACTCGGTGACCACTAAAAAGGTGCCTTGCATCCCCGCCTGCTGAAGGGCGGGAAGGGCCGTGCCGTAGTTGGACAGCTCGGCGTCGTCGAAGGTGATTGCGACGGACATACCGCTGCTGTCTGCGGCGGCCGCTTCGAGCGTGGTACCACCTCGGCCGAGTTCGCGAATCAGCTGCAGCTGTGCGGCAAAGGCCCCTGCCGATACATCGAAGCGCTTCTCCACCCTCGCAGGCGTGCCGTGGTACATGAGGCAGGCCCATCGGGCAGCGCTGCTAGCGGACATCCTGCGCCCAATTGGGGCTGAGCGGTCGTGTCGGCTGTACCGGGAGACGTTTCGGTATGCGGGCCCCGGTACGATTGCGCATGATGCGCTCCGCAGCCCGGCGTACCGGTGCTCCGTACTCCCGAAGAGAGAGGCCGATGCCGAGTGAGACAAGGAAGAGCAGCATCGGGCTTTGCGCCGCGCTTACAAAAATTGCGGCCACGCAGAAGGTGAGGGTGGCGAGGAAGACGGCCATAGCCATACGTCGCCGTTCTTCGTCAGCGGGGGTACGAGCCGTGGCCCGCATGCGCTTGAAGCACATGGCGAGGGTGGCGATCAGCATACCGAACAGGCCGACGCCTCCGAGTAGTCCGGTTTCAGCGGTGTACTCGAGGTACATGTTGTGCGCTGCCGACCACTTCCACCCTCGGCTAATGCCTTGCTCGCTACCCCACCGACCTTCGGCTTGGTCGTATTGACCCAGACCAACACCGGTCAAAGGGCGCGAGGCAATGTAGCCGAGGCCACGTTTCCAGATCTCAATACGACCGGTGTTCGCCGTGAGGTTGTAGTCCGCCTCAACGGTTCCGAGCGTGCTGATTCGATCGCGATATTTCGCAGGGGCAAAGACAAAGGCCAGAAGTACGGCAGGGATTATCGCTGATCGAACCCACCTGGGTACGGCATCCTTGGTGAGGAAGGTGGCGGCAAGTACCAAGGTGCCGGTGGCCAGCGCTGCGCCACGCGAGTACGTCCTGATCACGATGTACCCCGACGCCGCCAGGCCGGCATACCCCACAAGCTGCCATATCCGCGACTTGTCTTTGATCAGCCAGATGGCGAACGCTGCGCAAGCCGCAGCGACGGCACCGATGTCATTCGGGTCGTACATGCCACGGAGCGACGTGCGCGGCCCGTCGGCACCGTTGCTGACGAGCCCCAACCCCACGGCCATAATCAGCGCGGCGACGATGGTGCCGATCACGGTAGCCTTGAGAATCCGCGAGAGCGTTTCATCGTTTCGTGCTGCTGCAGCGGTAATCAGCACAAATGGAATACTGCCAATGAGGAGATCGATGAGACGTTCGATCGCTCCGCCCCGAAGGTACGAAAACGGGACGGAGATGACGGCAGCGATCAGATAGAGTCCAAGGTATTTACCCACCTTTGACCCGAAAACTTCAGGAAAGAACTTGTCCGGCTTGCTCATCAGCAACATCAGCCCGGAGGCTACCAGCATCACCTTCGCCGCCGGAATGCTCCCCGTATACTGGGAGAACGCGTCGTGGAAGCGCCAGACGTTGGTGAATACGAGGATGATTGCGAGAAGGGCCACTGAGCGAGACGCGGTGAGGGGGCAGTACTATGGATTCAGCCGGTCACGGGATGACCGTGGCTGCGTGCGGGGCGGTGGCGGCGGAGCAGATGAAGCGCCACCTAACAAAGGTATCATCGTGGGCTTGGTGGAATACACCGCGACGTCGCGCCACCAACGTTGCTGGTTGAAATCCGGGCCAGCGTTGATGTTGGCCCCGAGCTCCATCGATGCCAGCACGCGCGGATCACCTTCTGCAGCCCACGGACCGGTCACCGTGGACAGCAACACGCCATCCCTGAAGACCTCCAGTGTACGCTGACCCTGAGTAGGCGCACTGACTCTCATGATCCACGTGTGCCATCGGCCAACCCACGACGACGCAGCACCCAGGCCAGCGCTTGTCGCCCTGAAGGCGCCTGCGAAATTGACATCAGAAAACAGGCCAAGGTCGTCGTAAGCGAGGTACGTACCCATCCTTCCGGCATTCGTTCGCGGCGTCCACCCGTACTGCACCAGAAAAAACTTGTACGAGCGTCCTCCGGAGCATCCGGCCGAGCCGTTTTGAAACCCCACAGATTCTCTCGTCGTCCAGCGGATGTAAAACGAGTCAAGCTTCGGTTCTATCGCCGCTTTCCACGCGGGCAGCATAGCCACCGACGCATTAGTGCAGTCACCCGGACGACCAGGAATGTTGTAGCGCATGGCGCGACTGCCGTTCGGTCCGGCTGCCGGATCCAGAGTGATGAACTCTGCGCCGTGCACGTTCTTCGTCATGGTGCCGTTCGACGTCCGCGTGGCAAAGTTGGCGTGCAGGTCTGCGGAGTCGGCGTAGCTCTGAAAGTCATCGTACCAGAGCGCCGGCTGCGCGATAAAGTTGGCAACCTGCACCGCCGCCCCGGCGACGGTGATCCGTCGCTGTCCCGATTCATTGAGCCCCATCGAGTGCGAGGCGGGCGGTTGGTACACCAGCTGATACGAGCCATCGGGCAGTGTGCCTGAATATCCGGCACTGGTCACGGGCCAATCCGTGATGCGAACGCCTGTCGTCGAGAAG
>JBBRWO010000178.1:0-3266 GCA_038249135.1 Coriobacteriia bacterium | reverse complement strand
CCCACGTTCGTCGTTAACGACAAGGGCGATGTGCGCCTCGTGCACTGGCACTTCAACGCGTGGGGCGGCCTGGTCGACGGCCTGTACTTCCCGTGGGAGAAAGACGAGCTCGTCCCGCGCAAGATCGCCGAGATCGAGGCTATCGACCGCTATCGCGCTCCGCTCATCATGGAGGGCGGCTCGTTTCATACCGACGGCGAAGGTACGCTGATCACCACCGAGGAGTGTCTCCTCTCTGAGGGCCGCAATCCCGATCTGAGCCGAGAGGAGATCGAGGCCCACCTCGCCGACTACCTCGGCATCGAGAAGGTCATCTGGCTTAAGCGAGGTATCGACCCCGAGGAGACCAACGGCCACGTCGACGACGTTGCCTGCTTCGTGCGACCGGGTGTCGTGCTCGCTGGCTGGACCGACGACGCGAGCGACTGGCGTCACGAAATCCTCGCCGAGAACCTCGAAACGCTCCGCACCGCGACGGACGCCAAGGGTCGCAAATTCGAAGTACACACACTGCCCATGCCCGAGCCCATGCCATACTCGGCACAGGAAGTCGCAGGTGTGGACGTCGTCGAGGGAACGATTCCGCGCGAAGCGGGGGACGAGGCTCCGGCGTCCTACATCAACTTCTACCTCTGTAACGGCGGCCTGATCCTCCCGGTCTTTGGCGATCCGAACGACGCCGAGGCGATCGAGATCTTGCGGCGGCTGTATCCCGATAGGGAGGTGGTCACCTTCGCAGGGCGCGAGATCGTGCTCGGAGGAGGTAACGTCCACTGCATCACGCAGCAGCAGCCGCGCGGATAAGGCACCACGAGGCATCCGATGAGAGAGTCAACGACGTGACTGCTCCAGAGAGCTCCAAGGCATCTACCGAGAGCAGGCCGAACAAAACGTTCGGCCTGCTCTCTATGATTCTGTTCTCTGTTTCGGCCGTGTTGGTGGGCGACACGGTGGCCTCCTCGGCAGCGATGGGGGTGTCGGGGCTCACCTTCTGGGTTGTGTTAGGCGTGCTGTTCTTCCTTCCGTACGGCCTCATCACGGCGGAACTGGGCGCAGCCTGGCCGGACGAGGGCGGTATCTACGTCTGGGTACGCGAGGGCTTCGGCTCCATGTGGGGCACGGTGACCGCGTGGCTGTACTGGGTGAACGTGGCCTTCTGGGCGCCGAGTGTGTTCGTGCTGTTCGTGGGGACGTTCCAGTCCGTCTTCGCGCCACAGATGAGCCGCACTCATCAGATGTGGGCTGTGCTCGCACTCATCTGGGTGATGGTCGCCGTGGGCGTGTTGCCGCTTCGCCTCAGCAAATGGGTGCCCGACGTCAGTGCAGCGCTCAAGCTGATAGTGCTTGTCGGTGTCGGCATCGGCGGGGCGGTCTATGCCGCCCGGCATGGACTGGCGAACTCGTTCGCCCCCCGGCAATGGATACCGGACTTGAGCCAGAGCGGAACGTATCTTCCGATCGTGATCTTCAGCTTCATGGGCTTTGAGCTCATGAGTTCGGCAGGCGACGAGATCAAGGAGCCGCAGCGCGACGTGCCGCGCATGGTCGTACTGGCCGGCGTGGTCATCCTGTTCGTCTACATGTTCGCAACATTCGGCATCCTCGCGGCCGTGCCGGTGAGCGAGATCGACATCGTCACCGGCATCGCCGACGCGCTCCGGATAGTTTCTTCGACTCTGCTGCCGGGGCGCACCGTCTTGTTCAACGTGATGGTCGCGGCGCTGCTCGTCACGTTTCTGGGCAACATGATCACCTGGTCGATCGGCGCCAATCACAGCGTTGCGGCCGCGGCCGGCGACGGGGCCATGCCCAGACCGTTTGGACGCATGAACCGATGGGGGTCTCCTTGGCTCGCGTTTGTCCTGATGGGCATGATCGCCAGCGGATTGACGATCATGAACTACACGCTGTTCGCACAGGATGAAAGCGTCTTCTGGTCGATTTTCGCGCTCTCGTCGGTGGTGTTCCTGCTGCCGTACCTGCTGATGTTTCCTTCGCTCATCGCATTGAGGCTCCGCTTCCCCGACCGCGAGCGCCCGTATCGGCTCCCCGGGGGTATGGTCGGTGCGTGGATCGCCGTCACCTTGTGCGAACTTGGGATACTCTCGGCACTGATCTTGTTCTTCGTCGCAGTACCCGATGGAACGCCACCGGCGCTCTTCCGTCTCATCACCGGCGTGGGCGCGTTCGTGTCGCTCGCCATCGGGTTCTTGATGTACGCGACAGTGAAGCGAGATCACTAGAGCCGGCCAGTTGCCGACCCGACCCCGACATTGGAGCGCCTGTGCTGTTTTTCGGACCTCGCATCACGACGATATCGACCGCTGAACTCGCCGAGAAGCTCAGCGGGGGCAAGAAGCCCGTGCTGATCGACGTGCGCGAGCCCTACGAGTTCGCGGCCGGACACGTACCGAGAGCGGTGAACGTGCCGCTTCGGTTCGTCCGGTCACGCGCCGAGGAGTTCGACACCGCCGCCGAAACGTACGTCATCTGCCAGAGCGGAAGCCGCAGCCGCAGTGCGACCAAGGCGCTGATGAAGGCGGGTTTCACCAACGTTGCGAGCGTCAACGGCGGCACGTCTGCGTGGACCGGGAAGCTGAAGAAGTAGTGTGTCCTCGACCGCGGCGCGGGCTCGGTTTGCGCCGTACGGTACGTTTGTTGCACGTCTAGGTCCCAGGCTCAAGGTCCACTGTCCGGATCCAGAGCTGGATGAAGTGCAACAGAACAGAACTCGAGGCATACATGAACAACGACCCGAACGTTGCAGCCGACACGGAGATTCTCCTCGTGGCGCAGGAGAAGGCGGAACTGGTGCTTCTGGAGGCCCAAGAGAAGGCGGAGCTCGTTCTGATCGCAGCCAAGGAGAAGGCCGAGCTCGTACTCCTCGCGGCGAGAGACGCGGCTGCGGCCCTGCAAGAAGTGCAGCGGGTGGCTGCGGAAGTGTTGCAGGAAGTCGAGGGCGCTTCGGCGGACGTTCTCATGAGCGCGCAAAGGGAAGCAGCGGCGTTACTGCTGGCGGCACGGATGCAGGTGCTCGATGCCCGGGAGGCCGGCGCGAAGCCCGAGGTGTAGCCGCTGGCACGCGACGCACGCCCCGCATCGGAAGCAGCGAGTTTCCGAATCCAGCGAGGTCGTGCCATACTGTTCGAAAGTATTCGAACTAGTTTGGGGGCGACACACGTGACTCAAACAGCGACCAAGACCCCGCTCGATGAGGTGTTCAAGGCGCTCGCCTCCGAGCATCGTCGCGAGATCCTGCGAGTTCT
>JBBRWO010000177.1:0-3381 GCA_038249135.1 Coriobacteriia bacterium | reverse complement strand
GGCGCGCAGGGTCGTAGCGTTGTTCCTGGCCATCGTTTCCTCCTTGGTAGTGGGCGTCGAACACCAACCATCATGGAGGGCGGTGGCCACCTTCATCAATTCAGGCGGCCACGCTACTTACAGAAGATCTCGGACACAACCGACAGAGCGCCTGCCACACGCATGCCCGGGGGGCGGCCCGCTGTGTCGCACTGCTGCGCCGACGTCCTCATGTGGAGCACTATCATCTCCAGGGATTCGTGAAGGCCAGCGCGACCATGACAACTAGTGCAGGCGCGAGGAGTGCATGAGAGCCACCCATCCACGCCGCAAGAATCGCCCCGTCGAAACATGCTCCCACAACCCAGACAATGATCCAGAGTCTCCTTCGGCTTTCGGTCATGGCCTATACCACTTCCCCCAGGGCCCTGCGGCCATCGTGTATCGGTATCCCAACCACTTGTTGCCGTCTGCGTGGAACGCGTATTCCGACTCAATGCTATATGCCGCATAGCCGAGCACCGTTGAGGCGACGCCCGGAATCCAAGAGCCACCGAGAATCGGCACGACGGCGTTGTAGCCCACCCACGTGTAGAGACGCCTCCTCACCTGATACAACCCGTTGTGCACTCGAGAGGCGTACTGCCATCTCGCTGGCGTGTAGTAGGGCCAGGTGAAGATTCCGCGAAGGTGCCAGTGCGTACCCAAGACCGACTTGTGTAGACCACTCGGATCCACCTTCCCCACCGGATCCCCGCCGCAGTACTGATACGCGCTCTCCTCACCATCGGCCTTGGCCGGGTCTTTCGTGAGGAACTGCCTGGTCATCGGATCGTACTGGCGAGCCGAGAGGTAGTAGGTGGAGCTCTCCGCATCGTAGCAGTACCCGGCATAACGCAGAGGCTGCCTTGAGGCGATGTCTGCGGCGAGTGTCGCTGAGAGCGAGCCTGCCACCGCCTGAGTGGACGCTGACATGACCTTGCCCCACGTGTCATACCGATACCCCGCGAAGGCCGCACCCGAGACGTCGGTGAGCGCGACCACGTCACCACGGTCGGTCGCCACGATACCGAACGCCGTGGCGCTCGCACCTCCGGAGCGATAGACGCCGGCATAGGGACGACCCGCCGCGTCGACCGTATCCGCAGCGCCAAGCCCACCGGCGAGCACTTCGCAGCCGTCGACGTCGACTCCGCTGCAGCAGCGTTCACCGGCGAGGGACTGCCGACTGCCCGGCTCCGCTTCGCACCCGGCGAGGCGTTCATCGAGCGCGAATGGCCAGGCAGCCGTCGACGTCGAATCCGCCGAGGATGGCTCGACGCTGGCCGAGGTGCCGTTTGGCGGTACCGGCTGGATCGCACGCGCGGTGGTGGCGAGGCTGGGGGCGCTCGAGGTGGTCGAGCCGAGTGAGGTCCGCGAGGCCGTGCGCGTGCTCGCGAGCGAGAGCGTTGGTGAGGTGTAGCTCTGCTGAGTCGCTCAGGCCGACATTGGGAGCACTGCAGGCACGCGGATTCAAGGCCGTTTCAGGCCAGCTAGGGTCCCCTCGGCCCAATCAGCGTGATACGCCAAGTCCCATCAGGTTGCTTCGCAAGATGCGCTACCTCGTCGAGAACCCTGGCCTCTTCTCCCCGCGGAAAGCGAGCGGGAAGCACGTATGACACCTCGAACTCGTCTTCCTGCGACGGTACTGCGATAAACGATTTCAGACCCCTACTCGCGCGGAAGTCCCTCATCAGGACCTCCCACTGACCGGGATCGTCGAGGACTCCGCCGACCGGCCTCTGATAGGGGCCAAGACACGCGAGAGCGACTTGACCCCTGCCGTCAGCGAGGCTCGAGTAATACGCAGTCACAATATCTTGCGGTGAAGCCGTCTTGAGTTCTTGGATCGACTTGGCGTCTGCCGAGGAGATGGTCGTCCAGCCCCCGGCGAGATACTCAAGAGCAATCGCCGCGCGCTCCCCAACAAAGAACACCACCGTCATCGATAGGGCCAGTATCAAGAGCCGCTCGCCGAGTCGGCCTCGAGGACCAACCCCGACCGAAGCCAGCCAAGCCGAGCCGACACCCACGAGTAGACCGATGGACGACCCGACCAAGGCGAAGAATGCGACGTTGATCAACGATGGCTGCTGGGATGCGTCGAGATTCAGCAAGAATCCCGACCCGCCCAGCGCGACCGCCAGCCCGCCCAGTGCTCCGGTGCATCCAGCCTCGTGATACTTCACTTCTGGCTCCCTAGAATGTCGGACGCACGAGCGCGTAGCCTATTGAGTTATTGGAGATACGCCAGTCTCGGTTCCAGCCGTTGTGGTGGGCGGCGATTCGGGTGCCAGCGGACATCGACGAAACGATCACCAGGGCGACGTGGTTGATAGGTCCGGATGCATCACGCGTGTCATAGAAGATTAAGTCACCTGGAAGCGCAGCGCGAATCCAATCGTATCCGTGTTTCCCGTTGACGATGGCACCGGAGTACTGTTTGACCTTGTACCCCCGCCCTGCACGCGTCATGTATTGGTAGAGATTCGCGCAGCCGCCCCAAGCTTTGCCAGTAGCCCCCCACTTGGCGGTCCCCCACTCCCACCATCCGTCCAAGCGCGCTGGAATCTGCATCTTCATACCTCCTGCTCTCAGGCACTGCGAGACAAAGCAAGTGCAATCCCTGCCTCTATTTGGCACCCAGTAGGCCGGATCATACTTCGGGGAGCCGTCGCCCCCAGCCCACCTCGATGCATACGCGATTGCTGAGTTAATGACATAAAGCCCGCTCGGATCCACCCCGCCTACCGGATCCCCGCCACAGTACTGATACGCGCTCTCCTCGCCATCGGCTCTGGCCGGGTCCTTCGTCAGAAACTGCATCGTGGCCGGATCGTACTGGCGTGCCGAGAGGTAGTACGTGGAGCTCTCCGCATCGTAGCAGTAGCCGGCATAGCGCAGCGGCTGTCGGGCGGTGATGTCTGCGGCGAGCGTCGCGGTGAGTGAACCGGTCACCGCCTGCGAGTTCTCAGAGAGCACCTTGCCCCATGCGTCGTATCGGTAGGCCGCGAACGGCGCTCCGGCAGCGTCGGTGAGTTCGACCACGTCGCCACGGTCGGTTGTGACCGGGTGGAAGATCACCGGAGCGGTCGTATCGCTCGACGCATAGACCGCCGCCCAGGCCCGCTGGTCCTCGCCGTACGAGTACGTGATCGAGTAGGTCTCCCCGTCGCTTCTCTGCGCCGCGAGGTTAAGCAGTGACAGGCCGTCGTACACGTACGTCGTCGTAGTTGTGAGCGAGCCGACTGTCACCACTGATGAGTCTCGCTGGCCCTGCGCACCGTAGGTGTAACTCGCCGTCGTCGACGCGTTGGGATTCGCGAACCGTGCGAGCCTGCCTGCATCGGTGTATTCGTAGGT
>JBBRWO010000176.1:0-3416 GCA_038249135.1 Coriobacteriia bacterium | reverse complement strand
GGCAGCATTCGCTACGAAGCGCGACAAGGACTTGACCCAAGCGGCACAAGTACTTGAGGTGCTGGTAGAGGACCGACCGGGCGATATCGACCTAGCCTGGGAGGCCCTCGTCGAACGCGGATCAGGGTGGACGAAACGGGCCACTGTAGGGCTGAAGGCGCTTGAACGGTTCGCTCCGGAAGTCGTTCATGCAGTCGAGGTGATGACCGCCCACCCGCGTAACGGGTAGGGGCAGGTCTTTGGTCGTCTTGGCCTACTCGAGTTGCACTTGGAGGTTTCGTGCCTGATCGTACAACGCGCTGTTCTCGCCCGCCGCTACCGTGCTTCGACGTGCTCCCACGTCGTGCAGGTTCACGCTACGCCTTAGCCCTCACGGCCACAGCACTGGTCGCGGCAACAGTACTGGCCACATTGCTGACGCCCGCTTCAGCGCTCGCCACGCGCGTCGGCTCCGACACCGTGGGCGGCCGCCCGCTTTCATCGGGCGAGATCACGCAGACGCTTGCGCCCGACGTGGCCTTCCAGAGCGGGCTGCTGCTGACCGCCGACGGCCGTGAACTATGGGGCCGTCGCCCGAGTAGTGAGCGGCCGATGGCGAGCATCACCAAGGTGATGACGGCGCTCCTGGCACTGGAGAACGGCGGTCTTGACGACGTGGTGACGATCTCGAAGACTGCGGCAGCCGTTGACGACGGGGTCGGACTCGTCGCTGGCGAGACGTTCACCGTCCGCGAGCTGCTCGAACTCGCGCTGATCGCCTCCTCGAACGACGCCGCAATCGCGTTGGCGGAGCACGTCGGTGGCACGGTACCGCAGTTCATCACGCAGATGAACGACAAAGCCGCCCAGCTCAATCTCGATGACACTCACTATGTGAACCCGCACGGTCTCGACTCGCCGGGTCACCACAGCTCGGCTGAAGACATCGCGGTGCTCGCTGCAGTCGCCATGAAGTCCGGCGAGTTCCGGCGCATCGTCGCACTGCGCTCCGTCACCCTGCCCGCGTACGAGAAGCGCAAGGCCGAGAAGCTCAAAGCGACCAACGAGCTCCTCGCCACGTACCGCGGCATGCTGGGCGTGAAGACCGGCTTCACCAACGACGCCGGGCACTCCCTGGTCGGCTCGGCCGAGCGCAACGGCATCACGCTGACCGCAGTGGTGTTGGGCGGCGCCAGCAACGCGTCGCGCTTCACTGAGTGCGCGAAGCTGTTGGACTGGGGCTTCAAGCACTACGCTCCGCGGCAAGTCGCGTGCGCTACGGAGACCGTGGGCTCAGTGTCCATCGCAGCGAACCCAACCAAGAGCGTCTCAGTCCGTTTCGCCGAGACCACCACGATGCCGGTCTTCGACCTCGCCGGCCCCGTGACCAACGATCTCACACTGCCTAAGACCGTCGCGCTCCCGTTGTTCGCCGGCCAGCGGCTGGGCGAAGTCGTCGTCACCCAGGACGACACCACGCTCGCCCGCATCCCCGCCGTCGCCGCATCATCGATCGCATCTGCCGAGGAGACCGTGGGCGCAGTCCCCGTCGCCGAGTACCTCGACCGCGCGGTCACGGCTCGCGCGGCCGACGCTTCGTTGACGGTCGCCGAGTTCGACCCGGCTCGTCCCGTGGATCGGCTGGTCGACCTGGATGCGAAGGTCCACGCCCCCATCGCTGTGGGCGACCAGGTTGGTGAAATCGTCTACTCGCAAGGCGGCAAAGAGATTGTCCGCGTACCCGTGGTCGCCGTCTCGGCAGTGAGCGAGCCCGGACTCGGCGCCAAGGTGAGCACCTGGTTCGCACGCGGCTGGCGCATGCTCACCGGCCAGCCGACAATGGCCGCCCGCGTGGTGCTCTAGGCGGCGGCTCCCTCTCTCGGCGCTGGCTCTGGCACTGTCTCGACACCTTCTCCGTCACCCGCCCTCGGCGCACTTCCCACCGCTACCTTGCATCACACGGTACCTTGCAGTACCCTTATCGGCGGCGGGTCGTCTGACGCGCCGTGCTCGGTAGCCGGAAGGGACGTTCACCGTGGTTCGCGAACAAGAAAGCTGGGTCTCCCAGATACGAAAAGGTGTGGTCGAGGTCGCCGTTCTCGGCCTGATGGCGCGTGAGCAGATGTACGGCTCGCAGCTGGTCGAGGAGCTGTCGTCGCATCCCGAGCTCGCCATCAGCGCCGGCACCGTCTACCCGCTGCTCTCGCGGCTGAAGAAGGCCGGTGTCATCGACTCGACGTGGCAGGAGTCCCCCGTGGGTCCGCCACGCAAGTACTATCGCCTCACCGATTCCGGCGTCACCGCACTGGCCGAGATGACCGCCGCGTGGACGTCCGTGTCCCGAGCGGTCGATGCGATTCTGCTGGGCGGTGCACGCTGATGCCGATCCAGTCGCTGAGTACCCTCCCCCGCGAGCCGCGCCACACCTCCGAGACCTACCTGCGCGATGTCGCGACAGCGCTCCAGGCCGCAGACGCCGAGATGCGCGACGACGTGCTGGCCGACCTCGAAAGTCACCTGCTCGAGCGTCTCGGCGCCGAGGCGACCACCGATGACGTCGCACGCCTCATCGCAGAGTTGGGGTCGCCGGAGTCCATCTCGGCGGCGCTGGGCGTGACGGTTCAGGCGCCGAACACCATCGGCTCCGGCCGCGTGCTCGGCATTCCCTACGACGTGCGCGTGCCCACCGCTGAGCGCATCGCAGAGCGGCTCTGGAACCCGAGCGACCCTCGCATCTGGATGCCGCGCGTCTTCGGCATGGGCTGGGACGTCAACATGGGCGCGGTCGCCGTGCGCCTTCACCTGATCGAGCCGGACTCCGAGGACATCCCGTTCACCTCCACCCCGATGTGGGCGTTCGCGGCGGCGGTGGCGATGCCGGTCGCGATGACTACGGCGGTGCTGCTCAGCTACCTCATGCTTCGCGACACGCTCCCCGCCCAGTTGCCAGCGCACTGGAACGCCCAGGGCGCTGCCGACAGCTTCTGGAATCAGGCCACGGCGTTCGGGTTCCTGTTCCTGATGGCGCTCGTCCCCACCCTGTGGGCGGTCTGGTCGGTGCTCACCCGACGACCCGCACTCCTGCGTGGGGCGACCATCGGGTTCGCCGGACTGTTTGCATCGCTCGGCTCACTGCTCTGGCTGCTCACGCTCGTCACCACCCTGACGAGCTTCGTCGCCTGGTGGTTCTCGCCGCTTCTGATAGCCGTTGCCATCGCTGTTCCGTTCGGCATCCTTCTGTGGCTGGCGCGCGCTGGCCGCAATGCCGAGCAGCAGCGTGATTTCGCCATCACATCGAATCTCTGAGGAGGAAGCATGTCGTCACCGATCGAAACCACCGATACGTCCAGTGCGCTGCCGGCGCCGGGCACCCCCGACTCACCCAACACGCCTGACACCCAGTCCGCGCCACCGACCAGGGTCGCCTGGAACCGCGT
>JBBRWO010000175.1:0-3418 GCA_038249135.1 Coriobacteriia bacterium | reverse complement strand
TGTTGCAACATCTCCCTGAGTGAACGCGTCGGCGGGGGCCCGATGGTCTATCTGAGCCATTGCACCCGTCCACGATCCAAGACGATCCGCACCCTGATACGTCATTGCATCGATGCTGCTCTTCGTAATTTGCGGGTTGCCTGGCGAGTAGCGCATGGTGGTAGCGGCAGTCCGGCGAGTTGGTGTGTAATCTCGCGACATCGTGGACAGTGAATCTCAGAACTTCGTGGACGCTGGGTCTCATGGCTTCGTGCACAGCTACCGCTCTGGCTCACCGAGCACGGCGGGTAGATCAGTCTGACGCTGGGCGAACTGTGTCTGATACTCCGCGTTCTTGAGTTCCCAGGGCTTCGTCGGGTGGGTCACGCCAACGCCCTGGATGGAGTAGGAGGCAACATATCGGCCTCGGACGTTGAGCGCGACCATCGGCAGCGGGAATGAGAACACGATCTCAGCGGTCACGGGATCGGTCAACAAGAACGCGTCGTCGGTGATCGTCCGGTAGAACGTGCGGTCGGCGTACGTCGTCGGCAGGGAGACCTGGTAGCCCTGAAAGTAGACCTGCCGGTTGGCTTTGGTGACCTCCACGAGTGACTGATCCGCGGTTTGTGGCCGTGCGTTGTCGTCGGGCATGACCTGCCCGGTCTTGGAGATCGTCAACGGCGCCCGGTGAAGGTCGGACTGTCGTCGCGCGCGAGCCCACCGGTACTCCGAGGCTTTCGCTTCCAGTACCGACAGCGGGATCGGCTCGGTCGCGGGCGTGTGCTCGAGCAAGTCCCACGCCGCCCGCGGCGTAGCTTGCTCGAGGGCTTGATGCGGTCGGCGGTTGTTGTAGTGCTCTCGGAATCGCTGGATCCGGACACGGAGATGCTCAAGAGTGGCCGGCCGGTCGGCGTCGAGGAAACGGATCAACGTCTGATGGGAACGTTCGTTCTTGCCCTGTGTGGTGGGTTTACCCGGCAGCCCGCTGATCGGCATGGTGCCTTTCGATGCCAGAAAGATCTCCACGGAGCCGATCGTGCCTGCTCGGAGCTGGTTGAACGCCATTGAGTTATCCGACAACACTTCCCGGGGTGCCCCGCATGCGGCGATTGCCCGTTCGAGTACGTCCTTGGCATCAGTACTGTTCTCATGACGCGAATACGCGTCGGAGCCCACGTCGTATCGGCTGGCGTCGTCGAGAAGTTGATACACCGTGACGGTCTGCCCGTTCGCCAGCCGGTACTCGAACGCGTCCAGTTGCCACAGCGACATCGCCGTCGCGCGCACGAACGGGATGTAGGACGACTTCGGTCGCTTCCTCGGTGACGCCTCCACCTGCCCGACGCTGGCCAGAAGACGTGCGATCGTCGCCACCGAGGGGACCTTCCCTCCGGGGAACCCGCTGTCCATGGCCGCTTCGTAGTAGATCGAGCGGGGACCATAATCCCAGCCATCAGTCTTGAGCTGTTTGCGGATCTTCACCAGCTCATTCACGACGACCTGCCCATAACGCCGGGCCGGGACGTTCGGGGCGCGGGAACGTGGGTGCAGCGCAGCAGCAGCCTCGTGGACAGCTCGTCCGCGGATCTTGTAGAACACGCTCCGAGAGATCTTCAGAGAGCGGCAGAACCCGATAATCGACAGCGCGTGAGGCTGGGTCGGGTCGTAATTCATGATCGCGGCACGAGTCTGGGGTGAAAGAGAATTCGTCATTCCCTAACTATCAACGCCGCAGGTGTCTCCGATGCTGTGAGACATCGTGTCCACGATGTCACGAGATCGTGTGTCCACGATGCGCTGAGACAGGACACACGAAGCCATGAGACCCAGCGTCCACGAAGTTCTGAGATTCACTGTCCACGATGTCGCGAGATTACACACCACATCGCCGGACTATCGGTACCAACAAGGGCTACCCGCCACCAGCGCAGGGAAGTACTCCAGCATGGTCGCGCGGAGCCGATTGATTGCGCGCACCCTATCGTGGATGATGTCCAGGCGTCGAGCGGTCAGGAGTTTCAGGTCAACGCTGATCTGATCACCATCGCGAACGGGTTGGAGGTCGGTGCGCATCCGTGCCTGATCGGCGATGATCCGGGCATCTTTCGCGTCTGTCTTGCCATCACCGCGGTAGGTCGCAGCCGCATGGTGAATGATTCTGCCCGGGATGTAGAGCAGTTGCTGGCCGTGATCGACCAGCAGGGAAATCAGGAGAGCTGCGCCGCCTGAGTTCAGATCCGTCGCCCATACGACCTCGTGTCCATCGGCAATCTCGGTGACCGTGGCGATGATCTCGAGCAGCACGGTCTCGTCGTTATCTATCCGTTGGGAGAGAAGTATCTCCCCGGTCTGGTCGATCACGACGCAGTGATGCGCCCGCTTTCCTGAATCGATTCCCGCCCATACTGCTGGCATCTGAAGGTTCCTTCCGTCTCGTTGATAGCAGTTTCCCTGTCGATAACCACGCCGGCACGTCCTTACCTAGCGATCAATGTCGCAATTCTCAATCAGCGGTCCAGTCATCTGCGGGCAGCGGGCGGCCATTCCCAGTGAGCCGTTTATGCGGCAAGGCGATCTCAGCCATACCCGCCACCCGAGGGTGATCAAAACACTACGACAGTCCCGAAATCACCCACCACAACAACGTAAGGAAGGCGACCTCGTGTGCGGGGCGTTCAACCGCTCGGCCATCGCCACACTCGTAGAACGCACCACCGGGTACCTGATACTCGTGCACTTGAACGGCAAGCACGATGCCGTCAGTGTTCGCACACACGTGGGCAACGCTATGTCGGCCCTGCCGCCGCACCTGCGCAAATCCCTGACCTGGGATCAGGGCTCCGAAATGGCGGAATATCAGCAGTTTCAGGACGACACGACCATCCCGGTCTACTTCTGTGACGCGCATTCGCCCTGGCAGCGTGGCTCCAACGAGAACACCAACGGGTTGATCCGCCAGTACTTTCCCAAGGGAACCAATTTGGATCTTCACAGTCCAGAACGCCTGGCGGAAGTCGCCGCGAAGATCAACGCACGGCCACGGGAATCACGCAGCTGGGAACCGTCCGGACGGCACTTCGATAGGCTCAGAGAAATAGCCCACATTTGATCGAGTGTTGCGACGTTCGCTAGAAAACGCCCAGCTTGTCATGGCCGCCGACAGTGCGGTCTTGACCCTGTGTGCCTGAACCCAATGTCACATGTCAAGAACGATGATGGAGGAGCTTGTCACCAGTGCATTTTTCTCCCCGAGACAAGCTGCGAGTGGTTCAACGCATCGCTGGATAGAGCAACTCTCATTGGTCGGGACGCGCTCCAAGGATTCCTTGACATCGACTAGCCAGACGCACACAACAGACGCTGGTTAAGAGTGCGAGTCGCGGATGGGCTCCGGCATTGCGTCCGACAGCAACGGGGCTGTGAGAATGAGGGCGTG
>JBBRWO010000174.1:0-3462 GCA_038249135.1 Coriobacteriia bacterium | reverse complement strand
CGCATCGCGATTCGCGCAAGGCCCCCGCTTGCAACTAAACTCTTCCTCGGTACCGTGTCCGAGCGGCCGAAGGTGCAACTCTCGAAAAGTTGTGTGGGGGAGACTCCACCGTGGGTTCAAATCCCACCGGTACCGCCACAGAAAGCCCCCTGCATTCCCTTGATTCATTGGGAAGTAGGGGGTTTTTTCATTCCGCGATTGACCCAGCGGTTACGCAGCGGTAACGGAACATCTGTGAGCGGGTGTGAGCAAGCGCGCGTTGAGGCATTCGGTGGGTGGTGACCCCGCGACTGTCGGGTAGCCCGCACCTTCCTGGCGACGAGCTCCATGGTGCCCTGTGGCGGCTCGAGAGAAGCCGAGTCAACGTCCTCGCATCGGTCACGGCGAGGGCGTGCGCAGCCGGTGAGCGCATGGAGGCACGCGGCCTCGACACGCCAAACGTGACTGGGAAGGTGCTGTGTGGCCGATGTCTCCCAAATACACACTCATACACATTCACTCTTCGCTGGAATGTGTGCGTGTCCGAAAGCGGTACGACCCATACGAGACAAGGGGAGTGGGCATCTTCGGCTTCAAGCCTCGTACACATTCTCGCGAAGACAACTCAAGTTCAGGAACCCCCGGGCGCGCACGAAATCAAGGAAGTTGGGAGGAGTGTGCACATCTGTACACATACATACGGTGGGGGCGAGCAGAGGCGCACAGGTTGGAGATCCGGCGGTACAAACGGCACACGCGGTCCATTCACCCGAGATCCGCGTAAATCCGAGGAAGTCCAGGGAAATCCGCACGGTTTGTGCCTTATTGGCTTCAGAAGACGCTTGAGAAATACGGTACATCTCTGTCGGCCTGAAGGCCGCCTCACGACTCCCGCGGAGCTCAGTTACATTCTGGCGGTGCCCATTGCTGCTGCTGCCCTCATCAGCGTTCTGATCCTTGCCCGGCCGATCCGCCCTAAGCCAGTGACGATTGAACGTGCCTCACGCAGGTCCGACTAGGCGTGACCGCGCAGCCACCCCGGTCGCGTCTGCGGGGCCTCTATCCGAGAGTTACCTGAACACGTGAGCCAGTTCGGCATCACGTGTATCACGGAGGTGTCAGATTCACAGCCCGCTTGAAGGATTCGAAGGATCTCGGGAAGCCGCTAACTCGAAACAACGAGCCCCTTATCCCGATTTGTTTATTGCACTAAATCGGAAAAGCTTGGCTCCCGATATCCCGTAACTACCACGACGTCACGAATAGTCGTTAGTTAATGACTACATTTCTGGTCACTAACGGCTATAGTGGAGGTAATAATCGTCATTAGTTCCGGAGGTGCTCCATGGCAATAGACCTGCCCAATGCGATTCTCAGATCCGCCCACGAGATCGGCCTGGACTTCGCCGGCTGGCGGAAGATCCTCGGGCTCACCGCCGCCCAGGTCGCAGACCGAGCCGACATCAGCCGGGACACGCTTCGCAAGCTCGAGCACGGCGATCCGGGCGTGAGCTTCCACGTCGTGCTTCGCGTAGCCCGCGCCCTAGGGATCCTCGAGACGCTCACCAAGGCGCTGGAGCCACTTGACACCGATCTCGGCCGAGCCCGAGCTGGCCAGCTCGAGCGGAAGCGCATTCGATGACCCTCTACGACGCACTCGAGGTGCGCGTAGAACTTGCCGGAGAAACAGTGCTCGCTGGCCGAGCGCAATTCCACCGTAGCCGCGGCAACCTCACCTCGACGACGTTCCAGTATGACCAGAGCTTCCTTGCTCACACCTCGGCATACCCGCTCGACCCGGCGTTGCAGCTCGTCTCCGGCACCCAACAGACACAGGGCCTGCCCGGAGCCTTCTCCGACTCAGCGCCGGACCGCTGGGGGCGCAACCTCATCAAGAAACGCGAGCGACTCCTCGCGCGCGCAGAGTCACGCCGTCCACGCGACTTCGATGACGCGGACTTCCTAGCCGGGGTCAGCGACGTCACCCGGCAAGGCGCTCTCCGATACCGGGCTGAACCAGGCTCTGCGTTCCTCGATCCGGACCACGACGTACCGCGGCTACTCAGCCTTCCCGAACTTCTCAATGCCGCCGACACAGCTTCAAGAGACACAGGCGACGACGGATACGAGGCCCTCAAGCTGCTCCTGGCAGCGGGAACGGGCTCCCTCGGCGGCGCTCGACCGAAAGCTGCCGTTCTCGACAACGACGGCCGCCAGCTCATCGCGAAGTTCCCACACCCGGAAGACGAATGGGACGTCATGGCTTGGGAGGCGACCGCGCTGGACCTCGCAGCTGCGGCCGGAGTACCCGTGCCCCCTCGCCGGCTTGCACGCGTCGATGGGCGACACGTGCTCCTGCTCAACCGGTTCGATCGCACAGATAACGGCGGCCGCATCGGCTACTCCAGCGTGATGACCATGCTCGTGCACCGTGATGGCGAGAGCGCCGACTACGTCGACATCGCAGACATCCTCGCCGAGGTCAGTGCCCAGGCGAAAGAGGACGCACGCCAGCTGTTCCGGCGCGTTGCCGTCAGCGTCGGGTTGAACAACACCGACGACCACCTTCGCAACCACGGCTTCCTCCGCGTCCGTGGAGGATGGACGCTCAGCCCGGCGTTCGACGTGAACCCGAATCCGGATCCGGAGCTGCGGCAGACCACGATCGCTGGTGCCGACTCACCAGCCGACGAAGCCGAGGGGCTCATGGAGCTCGCCCGATCCTGTCGACTCTCCGCCGCCGAAGCACGCGCAGTACTTGCTGACGTCGCCGACGAGATAGGCCGGTGGCGAGAAGTCGCCGTCGGCAATGGAGTGCCGCAGTCGCAGCTCGCCAGGTTCGAGGAGTCTTTCGCGGCCGGTCTCAGCACTTTGAGAACAGCCTGAATGATCAGTCTCTAATCACGGAGTTCTCCCGCCCGTGAACAGATACGCAATCATGGGTACGCTCGATGAGGCGCGTTTGCGGAATTGGTTTACGCGCCGCTCGGCGGGCAATGTCCCGTCGCGCTCAGCTCGAACGTGAAGGAAACACCGTGTCTGATCACGCAAGAATCAAGGGCCACACCGTGACCCGCACCGTGCACATCGAGGCCTCGCGCGCGAACGTCTGGAAGGCACTGACCGACCCCGAGGTGATGGTCCAGTGGTTCGGAGACGGTGTGGTGTTCGCCGCGCTCGAGCCCGGTGCTACTGGCAGCATCGACTGGGATGATTACGGCAGCTTCCCGATCGAAATCACCGAGGTGGTGCCCGACGGCTCGTTCGGCTTCCGTTGGTCGGGAATCCCCGCCGAAGAGCTCGACGAGTACTCGACGCACGTGCGCTTTACCATCGCCGATGCTGGTACCGGGACGGATGTCACGGTGATCGAATCGGGCTTCGACACACTCCCCGGCGGCACCCGCTACCGTCGCGAACGTCTTGAGCAGAACCGAGAGGGCTGGGACGTCGAACTCGACGAGCTCGCGATCCTACTCGAGG
>JBBRWO010000173.1:0-3489 GCA_038249135.1 Coriobacteriia bacterium | reverse complement strand
CGGTCTGGTGCTCGCCCTTGTGGCGCTCACAGGCTGTGGCAGCACGGCGGGAACACCCGAGGCCCCCGTGGCAGAAGCTCCCGCCGCTAACCTCGGACTGGTCGCCGATGGCGTCCTGACCGTAGGCTCCGACACTGCATTCCCGCCGTTTGAGTCGATGAATGGGGACGTCGCAGAGGGCTTCGACGTAGACCTCGCAAATGCGCTGGCCAAGGAGATGGGCCTCACGGTCAACTTCACCAGCCAGACGTTCGACACGCTCATCCCGCAGCTCAAGGCTGGCGGCACGTTCGACGTCATCATGTCGGGCATGACCATCACCGCCGAGCGCGAGAAGGAGATCACCTTCTCCACACCCTACATCGACTCGAACCAGTCGATCGCCGTGGTCAAGGGCAAGGTAGCAAAGCTTGACGGCAACGACGCCGCGGCCATCAACACCGCCTTCACGGGCAAGGTCATGGGCGTGCAGTCCGGCACCACCGGGGAGGCATGGGCCAAGGAGAACATCAAGGGCGCCAAGCAGATCGTGCCGTTCGCCGACACCCTTGCAGCCTTCTCCGCGCTCAACGCCGGCAAGGTCGACGGCGTGGTCAACGACCTGCCCGTATCCGCATACCTCGTCAAGACCTCGTACACCACCGACGAGCTTGTCGCCGAGATCCCCACCGGTGAGCAGTACGGCATCGGCATCGCCACCCCCAACGCTGCCCTCCAGAAGTCCATCAACGACGCCTTCCAGGCGCTCAAGGATTCCGGCGAGTACAGGACCATCTACATGAAGTGGTTTGGTGTCGAGCCGCCTGCATAGGCTTTCGCACCATAGCTCCAAGTGCGCCGCGCGCGCACTCCTCACGCGTGACCGCGAGGCCCCCGGCGCCCGCCGGGGGCCTTTGCCGTCAGCCAGCTGAAAAGGACCTGAACGATGAGGATCATCCACCGGCCCCGCGTTCGATTCGCCAGACTCCTGGCGCTCGCGCTCGCTATTGCCGTTCTTCTCCCCGCGACCGCGAGTGCGTACGAAGTCGTCCAGTCCAGCACGCGGCCCAATGGGTTCGCGGGGCAAGATACCTATGGCGGCATTTCCACGCGACTGACGTGGAAGCTCAAGATCGCCGAGACAGATCCGGGCGTGCAGTCGGTTTCGCTGGAACTGCCCGAGGGCACTGATTTAGCGGAGTCTTCAGTCAGCGTTGCTGTCCTCAAGGGCATCTCCAAGACGCCTGTCACGCCGACGGCCCGCTTTGACGGCAACACCGTGAACGTCACATTCAATGAGTCGATCGACTCGCTGGAATCCATCTCCTACCTCCGTGTCGAGGTCGAGGATCTGGTTCTTCCTCCTGGCGGAGGGACGTTCGCGGTAGGAGGCAGCATCTCGACGTCCGCCGGCGTGGTGCCGGTTCCGCCGTCAACCAAGCCGCTCGTGTTCATAGAGATGACGCGCGCCGAGAGCTGGATCGCATGGCTCAATGAACAGCCGTGGGTGGCGAAGTGGAACTCGGTGCTGTTCCTGCAGATGTTCTTCAACCCGCAGATCATCATCGCGAGCATCTTCGTGCAGTTCAAAGGATGGCTGCTCGCGATATTCCTTGTCGCGATCGGCTTCCCGGTCGCGATTCCTGCCGGCCTGCTTCTGGCGTTCGCCAAAATGTCGAAGTTCGGTCCATTGCGGTGGATATCGTCCGCATACATCAACATCGTCCGAGGAACACCGCTCTTCCTGCAGATATATATCGTGTTCTTCGGACTACCCCTGATCGGCATTCAGGGCAACAAGATCGTCCTGGGTATCATCGTGCTCGCGTTGAACTCCTCGGCGTACCTGGCTGAGATCTTCCGCGCGGGGATCCAGTCGATCTCCAAGGGCCAGTTTGAAGCCGCTTCGTCATTGGGCATGTCGTACTGGCAGGCTATGCAGCACATCATCGTGCCGCAGACAGTCAAACGCGTCCTGCCGACTATGACCTCGGAGTTCATCCTGCTTTACAAAGACACCGCCATGCTGTCGGCTGTCGGCGTGTTCGAGCTGATGATGTATTCGAAGAACCTCTCGGCAATTACCGGTAACATCACGCCGTATGTTGTTGCCGCTGGGTTCTACCTCATGGTCACGACCCCGCTCATCTCCTACGTACGATCCCTTGAGGAACGACTTGCAGTGGCCGAGGGTGGCGCAGCGGCGTCCGACACCAAACCCAAGAAGAAGCGGTTCGGTGGGCTGTTCTCCAAGGACACCGTTTCTGAAGCAGCCCTTGTAGGGACCGTCGCGCACCACGAGTCGAGGTAACCATGGAACAGCCGATCGTACGCATTCAGGACCTGCATAAGTCGTTCGGTTCGCTTGAGGTCCTCAAGGGCGTCGACCTCGAGGTGAGCAAGGGCGAGGTCGTCGTCATCCTCGGTCCGTCGGGGTCGGGGAAGTCGACGATGCTTCGCTGCATCAACCGGCTCGAGGTGTCGACCAGTGGTCACATCTGGTTCGAGGATCAGGAGATTACCGATCCCAAAACCAACATCAACGGTATCCGCGAGCGGATTGGCATGGTGTTCCAGTCGTTCAACCTGTTCCCGCATCTGACCGCCAAGGGCAACGTGATGCTCGCGCAGCAAAAGGTCCTCAAGCGGTCCAAAGCCGAGGCCGAGAAGGTCGCGATCGAGAACCTCGAGCTCGTCGATCTAGGAGACAAGGTCGACTTCTTCCCCGCACAGCTTTCCGGCGGTCAGCAGCAGCGTGTCGCCATCGCCCGTGCGCTTGCCATGGATCCGCACGTGATGCTCTTCGACGAGTCCACCTCGGCACTCGACCCTGAACTCGTGCGTGGCGTGCTCGACGTCATGAAGTCGCTCGCCAAAGCAGGCATGACCATGATTGTCGTCACACACGAAATGGGGTTTGCACGCGACGTGGCAGACCGAGTCGTGTTCATGGACGAGGGTGTCGTACACGAGCAGGGCACCCCTGAAGAAGTCTTCGATCACCCGAAGAGCGAACGGACCAAGGATTTCCTCGGCCACATCTCGTAAGGGCTCGCTCCACCATAAGTGCACACAAGTGATACCCCTTGCAGCGTCAGCGCGACGCGGCGAGGGGTATCTTCTCTCTACAACCCGGAATCCGAGGGAGGCTCGCATGCAGGTCACGGTCAAGGGTCGTCACATGGTCATCACTGATTCGCTTCGCGCCTATGCAGAGGAGAAGTTCGGTCGAGTATCGAAGGTGTTCGACACGGATCCCAGCGCCGCTGAGGTCGTGCTTCACGTCGAAAAGAACAAGTCCAATCCAGCGCGCCACGTCGCAGAGGTAACACTCAGGCTGAAGGGGCACGTCGTACGTGCCGAGGAGGCGTCTGACGACATGCACGCCGCTATCGATCTGGCAGCCGAGAAGGTCGAGCGTCAGATGCGCAAGTACAAGACCAAGGTCATCGACAAGCGCAACCACGCCGCCGTGTCGGTGAAGACCGCTGCCGGGGATACCGAGCTTGG
>JBBRWO010000172.1:0-3554 GCA_038249135.1 Coriobacteriia bacterium | reverse complement strand
GCGGACCACATCTTGAGTTCCTTCTTGTGCGTGCCTGAGTCGTCACCGCGTGTGACCCACAGCGCCTTACCGGCGGCTCCGGCCTTCTGGATGGCGATCATCGCGGCTGTCGTGTCCGAGGAGCCCTTGATGCCCGCAGGATCGGACGGCGAACCGACGATCAGGAAGTCGTTGTACATGACGTCCTTGCGCTCGACCCCAAAACCGCTGTCAACGAACTTCACTTCAGCGTCCTTGGCATGCACGAGGAGCACGTCGGCGTCCTTGGTCTCGCCCATCTTGAGAGCTTCGCCGGTACCGACGGCGATGACCTTCACCTTGTACTGCGGAAGAGCCTTTTCGAATGCCGGAATCAGCACGTCGAAGAGGCCTGAATCCTGCGTGGAGGTGGTCGAGGACAGAATGACCTCGGATACTGCGGGTTTCTCGGTTGGCGTAGGCGCGGAGGTATCCGCCTTCTGCCCACATCCGACAAGACCCAGGACCAGTGCGACGGCGAGCGCTATGCCCGCCAGGCGTCTCTTTCGAGACGCGGCGTTCGGGTGGTGCATATGAATCCCCTTTCCACCGGGAGGCAGGGGCGTTTCCACGCCCTACCCTATCGGTCCGGTATCCATGGCCATCGCAGGCGTTAGGCGCACCGGACTCGGAGACTTTGACCGCGCACTACACGCGGTACTGCCTAGCATAGCACCACTCGAACGAGTGTTCACCGGACGCCCCTGCCGACGGGTCAACGGACTGCGCGCTGCCCCTACTTCTCGGCGAGTCTATCGCGCAGAAACGCCGAGAACGCCTCGGCAGCGCGGGTGGGCGTGCCTTTGGGCAGCACGGCGAAGAACGTGCGTTCGACCGGGGTTGATGCGAGGTCGACGCGCACGACGGTGCCCAGCTTGAGCGCCTTCTCGGCGACGTGGGAGGAGAGCATCGCGACACCCAGCCCGCCTTCGACCGCCGAGACGATCGCCTCGCCGGTACCCAGCTCGACTGCGATGCGGAGCTCGGCGGGATCGAGGCCGTTCCGGCTGAGGAAACCCTCGCTGACCTGGCGAGTGCCGGAGCCGGACTCGCGCATGACCCAGTCGGAGTCCGCGAGGTCGGTGAGCGGGACGGCCTTGCGGCCGGCGAGAGGCGATGTTGGCGCGCAGATGACCACAAGCTCGTCGGTGCCGATGGGCTCGAAACTGACTTTGGCTCCCTTGACGATCGCGCCGGTCACGCCAAAGTTCGCGTGGCCGCTCTCGATGGCCTCGATGACCTCAGCCGTGTCGTGGACGGTGATCGTGATGCCGACCTCAGGATTCTTCGCGAGGAACGGGCCGAGCAGGCGCGGGACGACGTAGACGCCGGGCGTGGTGCTGGCCGCGATGACCAGGCGGCCCGTGATCGAGCCGGAGAGCGCGGCGATCTGCTCGCGGGCTGCTTCGACCTCGGCGATGACCTTGCGGGCGTAGGGCAGCAACACACGACCGGCCTCGGTCAGGTCGATGCGGCGGTAGCGGCGGTCGAGCAACGTGGCGCCGGCGTCAGCTTCGAGCCCCTGGACCTGCATGGTCACAGCCGGCTGTGAGATGCCCATCTGACGTGCCGCTTCCGAGAAGGAACCGGCGTCAACGACGGTCACGAAGGTCCGAAGCTGTGCGATGTTCATGGCCGTCCGCTTCCGTGGCGAGTGATGATGAATCGAGTATAGCGGATAAGCAAGGGTTATAGCACTCGAGTGCGAAAGCCACCGCCGGCGTGGACGCGGCGCACGCCAGTGCTCGAGACGTCGGGTGACGGGTATACTCTTCCATGCCCAGATGCGAACGGTTCTCACTTGCATCGGTCCGCAGCACCGAAAGGAACCCCATGCCCGCTGCATCACCATCGCCCGCCTCCCCCACCAAGCGCCCCTACGGCTCTGGTCGCGTCACGCCCCAACGGCGTCTCGTCGCCGAGCTTGCCGGCGGCTGGCCGGGCGCGTTCACCGTCGAGGAACTCTCCGCTGCAGCCCGCACAAGGGATCGCGCCGCGAGTGTCGCAACCGTCTACCGAGCCGTGGCCGCACTCGCCGAGAACGGCTGGCTCGAGCGCGTCGGCGAGCGCGATGGCAGCTCGCTGTTCACGCGCTGCGCTGCCGGCGACCACCATCACCATCACGTCGTATGCGACGGGTGCGGCAAGGTAGCGGCGGCCGAGTGCCCGGTGGTCTCGGCGGTTACGGCGGGTGGCACCAGCGGCTTCGTGATCACGCGGCACGAGGTCACGCTCTACGGCCTGTGTCCGGAGTGCGCCAGCGGGAAGGTGGGCTAAGTGTCACATATCCACATCCCGGATGGCGTCTTACCACTGTGGCTCGTCGCGCTGGGTTGGGCGATGGCTGCGGTCATGGTGGGGCTCTCGGTCAGGCAGAGTTCGCGCGCGGATCTGGGCCGACGCGTGCCGCTGCTGGGGGCTGTCGCTGCGCTGATGCTGGTCGCGATGTCGAGCGAGGTCATCCCGATCGCCTATCACATCAACCTGACCATCGTCGCCGGGATCCTGCTGGGACCGTGGCTGTCGGTGATCGCTGCCGCCGTGGTCGTAACGCTGCTGGCGCTCCTCGGACATGGCGGCGTGACCGTCATCGGCCTGAACGTGGTGGTCATCGGTACCGAGATGGTCGCGGGCGGGCTGGTGTTTCGCGGGCTGCTGACGGTGCTTGGCCGCCCCCGCGCGTCGTGGGCGGCAGGTGTCGCCACGGTGCTGACGCTGGCGCTCACCACCACGATGCTCGTGGGGATCGTGTGGCTCGGTGGCACGGGTGCAGCGACCCGCGAACACGGCGCGCTCGATCCGACCTCGCTTCGGTTTGGCAATCCGTTCGCCGAGGGGGTCTTCACCAACGCCATCGTTGCGCCGGAAGCGCCGCCCACGACTCCCGACGCGCCGCTCTCGGTGGGCCAGTTCGCGCTCATGGTGTACACACTGGGGGCTCTCGGCTGGGTACTCGAAGCACTCATCACGGGCGGCATCATCGGGTACGTCGCGCGGATTCGGCCGTTGCTCGTCTTTGAGGGCGCGACTCACGCCGCCACGTCTCCCCCGCCGGGCGACGAAGGGGTGAGCTGATGCGGATCGCCGACGTCGATACGATCGCGGTCCTCGGCGACTCCGAGCTGCACCGCATCGGAGCGCCCGCAAAACTGGTGGCGTTCGCGTTGGTGCTCACGGCGGTGCTGGTGACCACCAACGTGCTGGTCATCGTTGCGCTCGCGTTCTCGCTGATCGCGGTGGTCGTGGGGCTACGGTTGCCGGCGCGCACGCTACTCGGCTTTGCAGCGTACCCGGCGCTCTTCGCGGCGCTCTTCGCGCTTGCAACGACGGCTGGCTGGCTTGGCGTGGTGCTGGTGGTAGGCAAGGCGCTCTGCGCGGCGCTCGCGGCGGTCCTGCTCACGTTCACGACGCCGTACCCGCACATCTTCGCGCCCGTTCAGCGCGTGCTGCCGGCGATCCTCGGCGACTCGGCGCTCATGACGTATCGGTCGCTGTTCCTGCTGCTGGACCGCATGGACAAGACGCTGACCGCGGTG
>JBBRWO010000171.1:0-3592 GCA_038249135.1 Coriobacteriia bacterium | reverse complement strand
GCTTCCCGCATTTCAAGGAGTCGCAACGCAGAGCGTGGCGTCGAGGGCCGCTGAGATTTGTAAGGAATCACGATTCCAGGGGACTAGGAAGTGTCTTCAAAGTCGCATCGGATCACGGATGAGTTCTACTAATTCAGGTCGATTCCTGCTTGAACCTGGTCAAGGAACCGTCTCGTGCGCCTGACAGATGCCTCCTTGTGCCGCCTTGAACCCTTGCTGCCGCCGACGGGTGGCAGGGGTCGTCCTGGTCTCCCTCACCGCGTGATGCTGGAAGCGATGCTCTGGATCCTGCGTACGGGAGCTCCGTGGAGAGACTTGCCCCGCCGAGTACGGCTCATGGAAGACGGTGTACACCCGGTTCTCGCGGTGGTCTCAACAGGATGTACTGAAGCGCGTTTTCGACAGTCTGGCAGAAGAGCGCGATGGCGAAGGCTACATGATCGACGGCACCATCGTGCGCGCTCATCAGGATGCTTCGGGCGCCCAAAAAAAGCGGGCGAACAAGCGATTGGTCGTTCTCGCGGCGGCCCATCGACGAAGCTGCACGCGGTAGTCGACGCGCTCGGCAACCCAACCCGGATGGTCCTCACGCCCGGACAGACTCACGAGATGAGGGTGGCCGAAGAACTGCTTGGCGGCATTCACAACGCCTATGTGATCGCTGACAGCGCATACAGCGCAAAAGCGCTTGTGGACGCCCTCATCGCGCGCGGGTGCACGGTGGTGATCCCCGCCAATCCGACTCACATGCAGCGGGACTACGACGCCCACCTCTACAAGGAGCGGCACCTCGTGGAGAACTTCTGTAAGCGCATCAAGCGCTTTAGACGCATCGCCATGCGCTTCGAGAAGCTAGCGAAGAACTTTCTCGCGTTCCTTTTCCTTGCTGCGAGCCTCGTTTGGTTACTGTGACGACGCTCCCTCGTTACGGTTCGTACGGTAGCTCCGGCGCGTCACGCCGACGTGAGGGTTGTCGTTGACGTTGACGTGAGCGTTGTCGTTGACGTGAGCGTTGACGGAAAGCGCCGATGAAAATCGGCATGAGGAAGCTGGTGAGGAGGAAAGTGCAAACGAACCGACAAATCCAGTCCCAGGAGGAGCTCGACCCTGGGAAAGCCATCCCTTGCGGCTGTGGGGGCGACCCCATGGCTGAAGCGTAGGGGAGCAGGCGGGCGGGCCGGGTGACAGAGCCTCGAAAACCACGAAGTCGGAGAAGCCGACGCCCTCGTCAACGGCGGATGGCCACGTCGTCGAGTCCGAATAACTCGAGCTTGGGCACGACGATTCTCTCGGGGTCAGAAACGAATTCGGCACGTCTGCACATGCCTCATGCACGAGAATCGGGAGACCTCGCGGAGGCCTCGCCACCTGTGGTCGGTGGCAGGCAGTCACGGGAAGGCGACGAGCCACAAGCCGTGGCGGACGCCCGCGAGGAGTCGCGCGCACTCGTAGTACCGAAGAGGCCTGCGAACTCGGCGGTAACACCCGAGGAGCGGGTGGAGGGAAGGGGTGCGGCCAACGGAAAGCTCGCAGAGGGAAACACGCTCCGGGCTCAGGACCGGGCAAGCGTGCTTACACATCTCGCGCGAGTCGGAGAGCGAGCAAGAGAGCAGAAGAAGGAGCAGTTCAGCAACCTGCTGAGCCACATCAAGGAGCCGCTGCTTCGCGAGGCGTACCAACGCATCGCGAAGAAGGCGTCGACGGGGGTGGATGGAGTGACATGGGCGCAGTATGGCGAGCATCTCGACGCACGGCTCAGAGACCTTCAGGAACGCGTTCATCGCGGCAGCTATCACCCGCAGCCAGTACGTCGCGTGCACATCCCAAAACCGGATGGACGCACGCGGCCGCTGGGCATCCCGTCGCTCGAAGACAAAATCCTTCAGCAAGCGGTGCGGATGATTCTGGAGCCCATCTACGAGGCCGATTTTATCGGCTTCTCGTACGGCTTTCGACCGAATAGGTCGCAGCACAAGGCTCTGGACGCGCTGTACGTGTTTCTCGGCGGCAAGACGAACTGGGTGCTGGACGTGGACATCCGGTCGTTCTTCGACACCATCGACCATGGATGGATGCGGAAGTTCATCGAGCACCGGATCGGAGACAAGCGCCTCGTGAGGCTACTTTTGAAGTGGCTGAACGCGGGCGTGATGGAGGACGGCAAGCTGCACGAAGTGACGGCCGGGACGCCGCAAGGAGGCATCATCAGCCCCTTGCTGTCGAACGTGTACCTGCACTACGTGCTCGACCTGTGGGTCCAGCAGTGGCGAAAGCAAAATGCACGCGGTGAAGTCTACATCGTGCGTTACGCGGACGACCTGGTGATGGGCTTTCAGCACGAGCAGGATGCACGCGCGATGCACGCGGCGATGGCCGCGCGCCTTGCGAAGTTCAGCCTGGAGCTGCACCCGGAGAAGACGCGCCTCATCCGCTTCGGGCGTTTTGCCCGCAGGGACAGCGTGCTCGACGGGCGCGCACGACCTGAGACCTTTGACTTCCTAGGCTTCACGCACATCTGCGCCGAAGGCAGGGACGGCAGGCCTCGAATCGTGCGACGGACCTCGCGCAAGAAGAGGACCGCGAAGCTAGCGGCCCTCAAAGAGGAAGTGGAACGTCGAAAGCACCATCGCGTCGTGGAACAGCATGCGTGGCTAAACCAAGTGCTCCGTGGGCACTTTAACTACTACGGTGTCCCCGGGAACTTCTCGGCCCTCGCATCGTTCCGCCACCATGTGCGATGGCACTGGCATCGTGCTCTTCAAAGGCGAAGCCAGCGCGCGCGCTGGACGCAGACCAAGCACCAAGCCTTCGACGCAAGCTTCCCGCTCTTGCGCCCCCACATCACTCACGATCACCCGCTCTCACGCCTCGCCCGCCCGTAGACCGAAGGTGGGAACCGGATGCGGGAAATCCGCACGTCCGGATCTGTTCGGGGGGCGGGCCGAAAGGCCCGTCCCTACCGAGCCGCGACGGCGACGGCGACGAAGCTAGCGGCACAGCTTGGTCAGCATAGCGACGACCCGAGCAAGCACCTCTGTGGCTTGGCGGTAGCGCGGCTCCTCAAGCAGGCCTAGCGCACAAATCACGTCGAGCACCGCCGCACATTCCATGGCGGAGCCACGGGCTATGGCGAAATGTCGTGCCGCATCGGCTTCCGATACTCGTCCGGCACCTTCCGCGATGTTGAGCGGAACGGACAGCGCAGCGCGCCGGAGTTGGTCGCGTAGCTCAGCGTGTCCTCGCCGCAACGGAGCTGCAATTTGCACCGCTAACGTCACGAACTTGATCGCACATCGGTACACGTCCAGCTTCTGAAAACTGAGCATGCCGGCGTATCGGCCGCTGCGGGCGAAGGGTGCGGCGTTTCCGTCGCCGTCGCCGTCGCCGTCAACGCTCACGTCAACGACAACGTTCACGTCAACGTCAAGGTGCTACAGCGGACCCGATGCGACTTTGAAGACACTTCCTAGTCCCGTGGAATCGTGATTCCTTGCAAATATCGGCGAGCACTCGGCGTCACGATCAAGGCGCGACGACGCCGGAATGCTTCCCGCATTTCAAAGAGTCGCAACGCAGAGCGTGGCGTCGAGGG
>JBBRWO010000170.1:0-3632 GCA_038249135.1 Coriobacteriia bacterium | reverse complement strand
GCGCACCGCGACCTGTGTCGATCCAGAAGTGTGCGGGTCCTGCGTCTGCTGTCCTACCATACGACCGACCTCCAGTGCCCCCAGGTTCCTCACTAATTAGACGACGGGCAACGTCTCACACCATGTTGGCAGGGGGGGACCGGAGAATCTTCCACGTGGCTAGACTGAACAGAATCATCCGAGTGTTCAGCGGAGTCCTATTGTGCGTTCTAGGCTCATGTACGCTGCCCCTCGCTCCCGACGATACCGAGATGTCCGTGCCACGCAGAGCGGCAATGCTTGATTGCCAAATGTCGATCTTCTCCTGTCTCGCGGTCAACAGCGCCATTCAACACCTCGAAGGTTCTGCGAATCCCGGTTGCTCACAAATGGGTGCCAATGCTCGCCAACGGTATGAGGCGTTCGGTTACGGATTTCGCAATGGGTCCGGAAACCTCGATCCAGAAACTGACGACGTCGATATGTACGTAAAACTGGAAGACAATCCGTTTGGCCCACCGACGGATCGCAATACCTATGTCAACCCGAGCGGGGTCGTCCTGATAACAGAGATTATGGGCGGGCTAATCGCGCATGAGGAAGCTCACCACTTAGGGATCGGCCATCCTCAAGCCACAGACCAGGGGTCGCAATGCTTCATGTAACGCGCATCGTCCTAGCCGGAATCCTCCTTGCTGGAACTACACACGCCTTGCAGGCCCAAGTGGCTCCACCGCGCCAACAAATGTTCGAAGCCATCATCGCGGAGATGCTTGCAACCGAGGAGCGGAATGGAACACGTATCGCGCCGCTTGACCACGAGGTGGTTGTGGACGGCGCATCCTTCGACGCTATGCTGGCATCACTGGCTGTGAAACAGGAGAGCGCAAAGACTGCCGAGCTCAGCATTTTGGGTCGAAGTGTGCGGGTCAGTACGTGGGAGAGAACGGCCACGTGCGAAATCTCGAGCGGAGTCAGGCGATGTAGGGTGCCGGCGGCTGTGACCGTCATACGGTTCTTCAAGGCGGCGTGGCTTAAGCCAGGAGAGTCACTCACGATCGTCGTCGGAGCCTATCATCGCGCGCAATACGGCAAGCGTGCTGAAGGGGTTGGGGGATCCGGATGGCGACTTTTTCTGGAGCGGCGCGACGGACGCTGGATGGTGACGAAGAAACAGATGACTTTTCAGTCATGAGGCCGTCCGGCCTCGACGAGTATGGCGCACGTAGGGAGCTGCGAGTGGAAGCCAGTCTTGGCTGACCAATAGCGCACCCACCCCTGCGCGGCGCAGCGCGCTCAAAGTTGTGTCGGGGCCTCCGGCATAACAATGCTTGCTGCGGACGGGCGTGTTCGGAAGCGCGCTACGCGCGCATTTTATTCGAGCGCCCGCTGCAGAAGCCGGCGTTCGGCGGCTCGGGAGGCAGTCGCCACGGCGAGCTCTGCGACCCCACCGTGGACTTGCCTGCGCCAACGTGGCCGGTCCGCAGCCGTCGGGGTAGATTCCGAGTATGGGACGCCATGACAAGCTTCTCGCGCAGCTCCTCGGCGGTCGCGCCGACGCGAACGTCGGCTTCGAAGCGATGTGCGGGCTGTTGCGGCATCTCGGCTTCGAAGAGCGCACGCGAGGAAGCCACCACGTGTTCCGCCGGTCGGGCGTCGAGGAGCTCATCAACCTGCAGCGCGACAGCGACAAGGCTAAGGTCTACCAGGTCCGGCAGGTCCGCGCCGTATTGGTGCGATACGGTCTGACCACGATTGAGGGGGAGGAGGAGTGAGCGCGTACAAGTACGAACTGATCGTCTACTGGAGCGCCGAGGACACCGTCTTCGTGGCCGACGTACCGGAGCTACCGGGATGCATGGCACATGGAGCGACGCCGTCCGAGGCGGTGGCGGCCGCTCAGGATGCGATCGCGCTGTGGATCGACACGGCGCTCGAGGACGACCGCACCGTGCCAGAGCCGAAGGGTCGTCGGCTGATGCTCGCGTAGCGCCGCCGAACAGGACGTTGCAGTTGACAAGCGGGTAGGGAATGCTCGCTGCGCTCGCTTCTGTTTGATCGCTTGCAACTGAACGCAAAGCGTTAGGTAGCATCACGATTGTCCGGAGAGTGGGAGCAATGATGGACGTATCCGAAGGCCTCTCCGTTTCGCAAGTCGCCTACTACTACCCCAACGCGACGTGGCGTTACGGCTCTTTACCAGTCCCTCGGGTCGGATCAGTCGCCGCGACCGACGCCCGGTTCCGGCATATCGCCGTCGCGCCCACAGTTCGTACACGACGGACAGCGCGCCCCCGACGGCGGCAAAGATGCCCCACGTGACGACCACTTCCCGCCACGGGAGTGCCACGACCATCCACGCCAGCACGCCATAGCTCAGCACCAGCCCCATGATGCGCATGCCACGGCGCAGCGCGGCGTTGAGCGTCACGCAGGCGGTGGTCCACAGCAGGATGCCGAAGAGCACGATCGCCCACATGAGGTTTACTGAGAGGATGGTCATCTCCGGCAAGTGTGCAGCCCACCTGGACGAAGCGCCAGCGGCTCCGCGCGACGCGCTCCCCGAACCGGGTTGGTGGTGACTTCCGCCGGCGGAAGCTAGAATGGCGCATGAACCCTCTCCTCCCGAGCATGCACCCGGTTTGCGCACTGTTCCTCGCCGGCGCACTGCTCTTTGGCACGATTGTGCCGTCAAACGTGTCGTCGCAGCCTTCCGAGGCGCGGACCACCGAGGTGTACGCGGTGCACTACGGCACACTACCCGGCTTCCGGGTGGCAAGCCTGGTGGCCAACGCCGATACGTCGCGACGGATGGACGGCGCGTTGATGATGTGGCTCATCCGACGGCCCGACGGACGCAATGTGCTGGTGGATGCCGGCTTCTATCGTGAGAAGTTCCTGACGCGGTGGAAGCCCACCGAGTACCGTAAGCCGTCGGACGCCATCGCGTCGATCGGGCTCGAGGCAAAAGACATCACCGACATCATCGTCACCCACGTGCACTGGGATCATGTGGACGGGGTGGATCTGTTTCCGAACGCCCGCGTGTGGCTGCAGCAGGCGGAGTTCGATCACCATGTCGATAGCGCCGGCAACGTGCGGGACCGCGCGATCGACGCTTTGAATGCCGCCATGCTGGGCCAACTGCGCCTCGCCGGTCGGTTGGAGTTGGTGCGCGGCGATTCGATCGAAGTGCTTCCTGGTATCGTGGTGTACACCGGCGGGCGCCACACCTTCGCGTCGCAGTTCGTCTCCGTGAACGCGGGCGGGAGTGTGGTGGTGCTGGCGTCGGACAACGCGTACCTCTACGAGAGCCTTGCCACGCTGACACCCATCGCCCAGACGCTCGATGCCGAGTCCAACCGGCTGGCCCAGCGACGCATGCTGCGCCTGGCCGGGGAGCATGGGGTGGTCGTGCCCGGACACGATCCCGCCGTCATGAGCAGGTTTCCAAAAGCTGGCGACGGCGTCGTGCGTATCCGCTGACTTGCTGCAACGTGAATCGCTGATCTGCCGATTCAGTGCTAAGCTGAAGTTCCTGCGCCAAAAAAACGAGTTTCCCCTATGAAACCGCTTGTATTTTTTGTTCCACGTTCTGTCTACAGGGTGATGGTCTCAATCAAGGCGAGGGCACGTGTTTGCTGCGGTGTGGG
>JBBRWO010000169.1:0-3656 GCA_038249135.1 Coriobacteriia bacterium | reverse complement strand
ATGGCTCTCGCGGCAGTCTCTGTGGCCGTGGCGTCCGTGGCGCTGTTTCTACCGGCATTCTCCGCGACCGTCGTCGGTACCACCGAGACGGGTGCGAGGTTCTCGGCTGACTGGGCGTTCTCGGGGGCCGAGAGTGCGGTTGGTTGGCTTGCCCTCTGCCTGGCGTTCGTTGCGCTCGCCGCGACCGTTGAGTACGACCGCAGAATCGCGTCGAGCGCGGCTCTGGTTGCCGTCGGTGCGGGGCTGATCTCGGCTGTGATGTACCCGCTGGTGGTCGCCACACCGCTGCATACGTGGACGCGATGGATTCCTGCCGAGATTCAACAGGCGTACGGCACGGAATATGCTCGCTTGACGTTGGTGGTCGCCCCGAGTCTGGTGCGGCTCGGATCCGTGGTGTTCGCGTCCGTCGCATGTGTCACTCTGATTTCGATCATCGTGCTCCGTCGCAACGCCGACGGTGCTCCTCATAGCCCGGCCTTGAAGGAGAACGCATGAGACGTCTTGGCTCGCTTCTCGTCCTCGTCGCACTGTCCGCAGCCCTTCTCACGTCGGCGGGCTGTCAGAAGAAAATTGAAGTCCAATCCGGCACGCGAACCGTGTGCACGTATGGGGAAGTTGTCACCGATACCGTCAAGACCATTTCCGTGCCAGCGAACAAGGCGGGCGCATATCGCGTTGAGACGGTGACAGTCACCTGTGATCGTCACAAGAAGCTTGAGGCGCTGTATGCGGCGGCTCAGGCCGACATCGCCAAGGGCGACCTAGGCGCGGCGCAGACCAAGCTGACGCAGATCGTAGCCACGGACAGTGCGTTTCGACAGGCTTCAGCCCAGCTCGCGACGATCAAGTCCGGCAAGAAGCCAACTCCGGACACCGGCAACTCCGGTTCCACCGGATCGAAGCCGACCACGAGCACCCCAAAGCCCGGGGATGATCAGCCCACGGGCCCAATCCAATCACTCCTCAAGTGGGCGCCTGACGCGCTCTCAGGATTCACGTCCGCCAAGCCTGCGGCGGACGCCTTCGCTCTGACCCGTCAGTACGTTCCGGCGTCGGGCTCAAAAGTGAAGCAACTTGTTATCGCTGTCGAACAGTTCAGTGGCAAGAGCTCTGCCGCTGCGGGCCTCGATGCTTACTCCAAGCGCCCGTATTCCAAGGCCGCGAGCACGGTCACCGTCAATGGACATTCTGCGTATTTTGGCACCGACAACACTCGGTATGCGATTCTTGCCTTCACGCAGGGAAGTGTGCTGATTCAGATTGAAATGGCTGCCGAGCCCGGCAAGCAGGCGGCTCTCAAGAGCGACCTGATCAGCGTGGCGAAGCAGCTCCCCTAAGGTAGTGATTCGACCTAGCAGGGGAGTTGGAAATGGGTCCGTCGTGTTGACGGCACTTTGGCACCGCAGGTATTGTCAGTCAGCAGTCTTCGCGCCCCACGCGAGCCCCGGCAGGCTCCAGCGCGTTAGACCTTTCGGGTAAGGAACATTGGATGAGCGAGAACGCCCCTGCACCACGCCGCACAAAGCGTTCAGCTGAGAACGCCGACGGCATACTTCGTATCGTGATCATCGTTCTCGTCTCCGCAGTCATCGGTCTGGGCGCCTTGCTGGGCTACTCCGTATGGCAGGGAAGGCAAGCGGAGCTCACCGCCACTCCGGCGCAGCGCGCCATCAAAGATCTTGAGGCGGCCGTCAAGAAGTCGCCCAACAGCGCCGCTGCGCGCGTTCGACTCGGAGAGGCGTTTGCGGCCGCCGGCCAACTCAAGCCCGCGGCCGAGCAACTGACGATTGCCATCAAGCTGGACAAGAAGCACACGGGAGCCTACCTCGACCTAGGTGTCCTTGCGATGGAGAACAAAGAGTACGGTCCCGCCGAGAAGTACTTCACCAAGGTCGTCGAGCTGACCCAAGCGACGCAGTACGAGGCCATGAACGAGCGCCGCGAACAGGCGCTCTTCCATCTGGGCGAGATTGCGCTCGAGCAGCGGCGCTACGAGGACGCCGTGGCGTACTTCAAGGGCGCCTTGCGTATTCGCAAGGACGCGTCTGACACCTACTACCTGCTCGCGCAATCACTTCGCGGGATGGGGGAGGATGTGGCCGCCATCAAACAGCTCGATGCGGCGCTCGCGTTCGATCCCAACTATCCCGAGGCGCACTATCTCTACGGGATGATCCTTCTGGATCAGGGCGACAAGATCGACGCCGCGATTCACCTGCGCAAGTCCGCGGATCTCGCCCCTGAGCAGGACCAGCCTGCCGCAGCACTGAAGAAGCTCGGTACTGCCAAGAGCGCGATTGCGGATGGTCGTGACCAGCTTGTGGCCGGCAAGTACCAGGCCGCGATCGATGCGGCTCTGTTGGCGAGCGCGCTGGATCCTGAAAGCACCGACGCCGTGCTCTTCCACGCCGATGCGCTCAAGGCAAGCGGAGATACCGCCGGTGCCAAGAAGGTAGTGAAGGCGGCGCTGGTGCTCATGCCTGATGACTCAGACCTCAAGAACAAGTTGGCGGAACTCGGAGCCAAGTAGCCCGCTCGAATGGCCACTGCGGCGTACGCCGTGACGATCCAGGAGGAACGCAGTTCATGTCCCGTAAGCGGATGCGCCAAATCATCGCGATCGTCGCGCTCGTCATTCTCCTTGCACTGCTCGTAGCGGCGTACGTGAACTATCGCTCGACCAAGTCGCTGGGTATCGATATCCAGATCAATGAGTCCGAGCTCCTTCCCATGCCGCAGTACCTGTACTCGTTCAGCGGCGAGGGGAAGGACAGGCTGGTTCGCCCGCTGGGTGTGCTCGTCAGTGGGAGCAGGGTGTACGTGACGGATGCGCGTCGCGGTTCACTCGACGTCTTCACCACGACCGGCACCAAGGTCGCGACCTGGGGTAAGGGCAAGCTCGTTGTCCCTCTGTACGTCGCCAAGCATCCCAAGACCGGTGAGCTGTGGGTCAGCGATCGCCGCATCCGCGGCATCGCCATCTTTAGCCCCGAGGGCAAATTCCTTCGCTACTTCGATCCCAAGCTCCCCAAGGATCAGTTGCCCACCATCAAGGTCCCCAAGGGCGTTGTGTGGGCACCACTCGCTATGGCGTTCGCGCCGGACGGCACGCTCTACGTCACTGAGATACTGAACGGCCACCGACTTGTCATCTTCCGTCCCGACGGTGCGTTCAACCGCAGCGTGGGCACGTTTGGAATGATCAACGATCCGACCGCCGGTGAGGGGCAGTTCCAGTTTCCAAACTCGGTCAAGGTACGTGGCGACGAGGTCTGGGTTGCCGACTCCAACAACCGCCGCATTCAGGTGTTCAATCGCCGTGGAGACTTCAAGCGGATGCAGGTCACGCAGGGTCTTCCGCGCGGACTGGACTTCTTGCCCAAGCTCGATCCCAAAGAGCCGCTCCGACTTGTCGTCGTCGACACGCTGGCCCACGACGCCACCATCTGGGACTCTTCGACCTCCGAGAAGGTTCTCACCTTTGGCGTCCAGGGCGTGCTCGAGGGTCAGTTCAACTTTCCCAACGACGTCTCCATCGACTCCAAGCGCAAGATTTTCATCGCTGACAGCAGCAACGGTCGCATTCAGGTATGGGGATGGCCTTCGGTTGCGAATCCGGTCCCACTCCCGACCACCGCGACCGGCTGGGCCCT
>JBBRWO010000168.1:0-3668 GCA_038249135.1 Coriobacteriia bacterium | reverse complement strand
TCGCAACCGCTGGCTCCGCTTTCGCGAACTTCGGTCCGCACGGCGGCTACGCGCTGGACACCGACGCTTGTGCCGGCTGTCACCGCGCACACACGTCATTCTCTGATCTGACCTGGCAGGACGCTGGCGGTAACAACCACAGTGCCCTCCTGATCTCGGATGCGTCCACCATGCAGCAGTTCTGTTATGCCTGTCACGGTGACAACGCACCGGGTGCTGCGACCAACGTTGAGGTCGGCATCTTCGACTCCGGTCCCATCGGCTCGACTGGTCTCGCGACCAACTCGACCTTCAACAGCGGCCTGAACGGTGGTGCCTTCTCGGGTGTCAGCTCCATGCACGATATGGAGAAGGCTGAGTTCACGGACCCGATGTGGGGTGCAGGCAACACGGCACCCGCGGGCACGAACCTCACCTGCACGACGTGCCATGATCCTCATGGTTCGTCGAACTACCGCATCCTCAAGGATTCGGTCAACGGCGTGACCGTCGGTGGCTACGCAGTTGACGGTGTCACCCCTCAGCCGTACGTCTTCTCCTCTGAGGAGGGCTACCCTGCGGGTGGCTGGCTGAAGCACGACCCTGGTGCAAGCCAGATGACGACGTACTACCCGAACTACACCAATGCCGAGTATCAGTACGTGGGCACCGCGGTTTACAGCGGTACCTCGATTCGCTCGATCTCGACGTGGTGCTCCGCGTGTCACCAGCAGTACGACGACAAGACGTCTGCGTACGATTACCTCGGCTACGAGGCTGTTGACGCCACTCGCGTTGCCGGCGTCCTGTCCGCTGGCGTGGGTACTGCCGTGGGCATGCGCACTCGTCACCGTCACCCCGTTGACACCACCATCGCCGGCGTTACCACGGTGAATGGCTGGGGTACCGAGTCAATCACGAGCACTGCTCTTCCGCTGGAGAAGCGCCTCGGCGCCCCGGCTACTGAGCGTGGCACGTGGGAGCGTAACGACTACATGGGCTGCCTGACCTGCCATCGTGCGCATGGTTCCGCGGCTGTCATGAGCGGTTGGGCTGTCTCGTCCCTAGCGAACAACGCCTCTGCTGTCGTGACGTGGTACCCGGTCATGACGACGGCTGTTGGCCCCAGCGGTGTGAACCCGAACTTCTCGAGTGCACTGCTGCGTACCGACAACCGCGGTGTCTGCGAGCGCTGCCATAACAAGTAGCGTGTAGCTAGCCACTTCGGCCAAGCGATACTGAGAGACCCCGGACGCATCCCCGTCCGGGGTCTCTTCTTGTGTGCAGATGCTGTGGTGTTCCTTCGATTGCGCTGTGCAGACCGCTGGCCAGTCCGTATAATCGTGCGTTGTATGGGGTCCTGCACACGCAGGGGAATCCGGCAGATGTCCCAGTACCCCTCCATCGGTAAGGAAGTGCATCGAGTGGATGTGACTCGCGAAGAGCGTGGCGCTGACCTGTCTGGTCTCGGCCTGATTGCAAACCCGTTCGTTCCGCCCGCCGACGGCTCCTCAGATACCCTCGGCGTTCGACTCGCCATCAACGCGGCATCGCTCAGGCTGCTGTCGGCGTTTGAGGCTTCTGTCGCCGACGGTGACCGCAAGCCGATTGTGGTGGAGAAGTCGCCCGAAATCCCTGACTACTACAACATCGCCTCGATGGCGCGGGTGTTCAGTGCGGTCGCATCAGGTGACCCTGTCCCCGGCATTTTGCAGGCGTATATTCCGTTGGACATGCTGCGTCTCGGTCGTGTTCGTGCGCCGCTCGCGGTCGTGGCGGAGCGCCTCTCCGGACCCGGTGTCGGTCTGACCATCGCTGCGTGGTCACGCTTCGCACTTGAGCAGGCCGACCGTGATCTTCCGGAGTTCGAACCCATCGCCGACATCGTCGATGAATTGATCGCGGAGATCGACGCCGACCCGATCGCCTTCACCACGCGCATCTTTGGCGAAGTCGTCGACCGCCGAGAAGGCGCCGAGGACACCGAAACCATGATGCGCATCGCCTACTCGCGCACCGATAGGCTCGAGACGGATCCTGAGGCCGATGAGGCAACCGCCATGGCGGAGTCCGCGGCCATCGCGGAGGACCCGACCGATGACCCGATGGCGGCCGCGTTCGTGACCTCCCTTAGCGACCCACCGGAGCTGACCGACGGCGAGGATGGCGGGCTGACCGATGAGGAGCTCGCTGCCGAGGCAAGCCGCAAGGCGGTCGAGGAGTACATCCACGCCTATACCACGGAGCATCTGTCGCCGGTCGTGACACGCGGCCTCCGCGCGTTCTCCGCGCAGGGGACCGACTCGATGGCGCAGGAGCTCAAGGTCACCAAGGCGCCGAGTAAAACACTGGTGGCGCTTCTCAAGTTCGCCGAGTCCCGTCTTCGTCTCGGAGTGCTGCTCTACGACAACTTCGCTATCTGGCCGAGCGTGCCCGATGAACTGCGACACAAGATCGTTGCGACCTTCTCGCAGCTCAGGTGGTCGCTCAAGGATGTGGGCGTGCTGGTGTTCATGATCACGCCGGGCGACGCACCTGAGGTCGAAGAGGCGTTCAGCTCGGGTCGCCACATCTCGTGGGACTTCAGCGAACTCTTCCGCGTAGCGAACGACGGCAGCGCGTTTGATCGTGAGGGCGCCGCTGTGTGGCTGCTCTCAGCGATGACGAGCGGCGAGATGCCGGAGTGGGGCGATGCGCTGATCGCTGCCGTCCCGCAGGATGCTGAACTCGTGTCCGCGTGTGCGGCACTTGGCGCTGCAATAGAGGCCGCAGCGGCCACAGGAACGCTTCCCGATCCATCGTCCGTTGCGGCAGCCGACATCGCTCGCATGGAGCCGAAACCTGAGTAGGTGCTACGAGACCCGTGTTGTCCGCGTGTGGGTTCGCGCGCACGGGCATTCCGTGGCATGGCGCTTGCGGCATCTCACGGGGTGTAGTCGGCGACGGCAGCGGGTGTTCTTCGACTAAGGATGGAACATGAGTAAGGTCCCTGCGCTCGACCCTAAGATGAAGCGTATTCTCATCGCGGTAGCTGCGGTTATCGGACTTGCGCTTGTCATCTTTGGAGCCTCGGCGCTGTCTTCGAGCAAAGCTCCCACGGAGACAGTTGCGACCACCACCAAGCTGTCGCCCGAGTCGCAGGCGGACATCCTGGCGCAGCGGGCGGTTGCGGCTGAAAGTCAGAACGATACGGCGACCGCCCGGTCGTTGGCGGAGTCGGCGCTGAAGCTCAACGCGGCCAACCAAACCGCAGTCGCTGTGGTGAAGCGCCTGGATAGGGCCGACACCACGAATGCGCCTGTGATCACCACGCCGGCGGCCGAGAGTCCCACGACCGCAGATACCTGGTCGAAGCCGATACAGAACATGGCCAGCGTCCTGCCGACCGGCATTGCCGGTTGGTCCGCCGGCAACATCGTCTCCCAGAAGGGTGACGCTCAGGTCACCTTTGCTCCGGATGCAGATGGTAGTGACGACGGGTCTGCGATTCGAGCAACATTCGCGGTGCATGATCGGGGCACTGCCGCCAAGGCGACGACCTTTGTGAAGTCGGTCGACAAGAAGGTCTACCCTGGCGACGGTGCCACGATGAAGTTCGGTACGCAAAGCGGCTACTTCGGCACGGATGGTGCTCGTCTAGCGGTAGCTGCGTTTGCGCGCGGACGCTACGCGTTCGAGGTCGTCGTGTA
>JBBRWO010000167.1:0-3742 GCA_038249135.1 Coriobacteriia bacterium | reverse complement strand
TCACCGCCGACATCCTGGCGCAGTACCTGCCGCCGCAGCTCTACCGGCGCTTCCAGTACTTCATCTGCGGCCCCACGCCGCTCATGGATGCGATGGAAGAGATTCTGCCTGGGATCGGCGTGCCGGCGGACCGTATCCATACTGAGCGTTTCGACATGGTGTGAGGAGGCGACCATGAACCATCGCGTCGTGTCCACCGTGGTCGTCATCATCGTGTCGCTGTTCGTGGTGGCGGCCGGACTGTTCGCCTGGGCGGCAACGGCGGTGACCCCGTCGCAGTACCACGCGACGGCCTCACCCGACAACCCGCACCCGCCTATGCGCCAGACCGACCGATGCCTGACGTGCCACACCGTCGCGAGGGCCACACTGCCGGTCACCCACCGGTACTACGACGTGGGGTCGTGCGCGTCATGTCATCACCCGGCCGTGCCGGTGCTGGTGCCGCACTCGGTTGCGATGGGCGATGCCCGCTGCCCCCTATGCCACGGCGACCCCAGCCGTGACCTCGGCGTGCCGACAAGCCACCTGCGCTATGAGACCGACGAGTGCCTGCTGTGCCACCCGGTCGACGCCGACCACTACGCGAAGAAGCCCGCGCCTGCCGGCCTGTCACTGAGCCCGGCGGCGTCCATTCCCCACGCCACCGACGGCATCTTTGAGGACTGCACCTACTGCCACCAGTTTGGCCCCAAGCATCCCCTGCCGAGAAGCCACAAGGACTTCGCGCTTGAGGTGTGTCAGGACTGCCACAAGGCGGGCGTTTCGGCCGACGAAGAGTAGGTCTCGGAGGGCCGCTCAGGCGCCCTTGCCAATCGACGCGCGGACATCCTTCATCAGCATGATGAGATGGAGTGGATCGGTGGGCGAAGCCTCGAATCCGTAGCGCGCGTAGAAGCTGGCGGCTGTCGGACTGATCGCGTGCACGATCACCGCTCGAGCACCGATCACGTCTGCTGCTCCGGCTGCTCGGACGAGTGCGTCAACCACGAGCATCTCGCCGATGCCTTGGCCCTGTGATGCACCGTTGACGGCGAGCCGAGCCAATAGAATCACCGGGATCGAGTGTGCTCCCTGCCCTGCAGCAAGACGCTCAGTGGCAAGCGCACGCTCGACGCCGGCTGCAGCGAGCGAGTAGTAGCCGACCACCTTGCCACGGCGCACAACGACATACGTGCGGCTCTTCTCGGCGCGCTGATCGGGGAAAGCCTGAGTGGTGAGATAGGAGTCCAGGCCCGGCGCGCCGCAGCTGAACCCCGCCAGCGAGTGATCTCGCCTCAGCGGTTCGGGGCCGATCAGGTCGTCGCTAGTGCTCACTACGCGAGCTCTGCCTTGCCGCAGCCGCCGCGAGGGCCGGAATCACGCGAGCCGGGCGATCAAGCAACTCGACGAACTGACTCCACTGCTCGGCTGACAGAGCGAACCGCGTCTGTTCGACCAGCACATCTTCGGCGGAGCGCGTCGCGGCTTGCATAACGAACTGCGAGACCGTCATGTGGCTGGCCTCGGCTGCTCGCTGCAGCAGCCGCTTCTCGGCCTCGGTCGACCGGAGGTTGAGGCGCTCGGCTTTCGCGCTGGGTCGCTCGCTCTTGGCCTTGCTCATGGCTGCTCCACTCACCGGTCGTACTCCTGTCTGTACGTCATTGTACTCACATCATGATGCAGCACCACCATCGACACCGCCCTGCTGCGTAAGTCTGACGTCGCATGCTAACCAGAATCCAACCGCTTGCTGACACGGGAGCGCGAAGTATCGTCCGGCGCATGTTGTCCTTGCGGGCGAGGCAAATCTGTATTCCGTTTGTCCTAGTCGACAAGGACAAATGGAGCGAGCCTTGCGACTGAACGGCTAGAGAGCATCGTGAAGTCAAGTCGCGCACGGCGCGCATCTTCAGCCGATGTCTTCCATCGTGATGCGTATCCACCGCGTGATCGCGCCTCTTCGCTCAGCGCTCACCGGGAGCCTGGAGGTGCGCTCCTCAAGAACACCGGCGTCGACCAATCCCTCTCTGAGCAGGATTGTGACGAACACACGGTCCTTCTCGCGATTCGCCACCAATTTGCTTGCGGCGAGGTCATGAGCCTCGAGGCAGTATCCGATGTTGCCGCGAGTCCCGACAGGGTCCGATATGGGAACCGTGCGCTTCTCCCACCCTTCTGGAAGTGTCGCGGCTTCGATCGATACACCGTGCACATAGAACCCGTGGGTCGCATGGAACACCGAGTGCTCGCCGAGCGACCCATCGATCAAGATGGTGTTATCGGGATGGTTCAGGGCCTGGACATCCACCTCGATCGAGGTCCGAAGGTCCGCAGGCGCGTTCGGGGCAGTCCCCAAGATCGCCTGTGAGCCGAATACCAGGAGTTCCGTGTCCCCCGAAACCTCGCATGCCGCCCGGATTGCATGCTCGAGCTGGTCGTACCTCATCGTCTCTTCTCCATCTCGGCCATCAGACGATCCCTCTCGGCGGGGGTCAACACGGCGAAGAACGGCGAGCTCTGTCTCAACCGTTCCCCACGGGAGCTGGTTGCGACGACAAGATCCTGTACACGTTCCGGGGAGTAGGTCTCCAACAACTGCCGCCATTCTGCAAGGTCGCCGCTGGCCGCCCCCTGCCCCTCTCGCAATAGGCGGTCAACGTGCTGCCTGGCACGCGTGATCATCGAAGGATCCGAGCGAATCAGATCAGCGATCACGCGAGCCATTCCCAGTGCCCGGTCGTTCGCTGCAGTGTGCGTCATCGGCTGATGGTGATCGGGCGTGACACTGCTCTCCAGGGTGCCCCAAAGCAGTTGCGCGTTTGCTGCCGGTTCCGGAGTGTCCGCACGAGTGAACACGGCGATCTCAATCATCAGGTTCAGCTGCTTCTCAAGCCCAAGCAGTCGCGACCTGAGCTCCTCACCGATCCATCCGATTACGTTCGTGTCGACAACCGCAGACAGTTGAATGGGCTCTTTGCCGCCAGAAGGCAGTGCCTCGACCCAGGCGACCTTGACCTCGGCCAGGGACACGGCCGCCCGAAGGCTCGCCACAAACTCATCGTAGCGACGCTGCTCCTGGGAGAAGAGCTGCGCGAGCGCCTGGGCCCCCACCCCTTGTTCGCTCACTTCGTAGGTCGCCCTGCCTGAGCCGAGGCGTTGGACGAATCCATATTCCTCCAGTCGCTCCAGCGCCTTACGCGCCCCTGCAGGCGTCAGTTCAGCCAGCCGAGCAGCCTCCGAGACACTAAGCGGTCCGTCCACCTCATTGATGAGCACGCGGAGCAGTCTCACCTGCGCCTCAGAACCCAGAATGCCATCGAGGGGATAGCGCAACGCACTGCGTTGGGACTTTATGGGTCGCATGACAATTTCCGTTTCCTTTTCGAAACTACACTATCTATAAGGAAACTATAGTTGCTTATAGGGAGGTTGTCGAGCGGCAGTGGGCCATTCACCGCACTGACGCGTTTGTCGGTGCCGATGCCATGGCTGGAGCGGTTACTCTTGTCCGGCGCTCGGGTAAAGCGTTACCATGTGATAACGATAGGAGCAAGATGGTAGCACGCCACAGGGTCGTGTTGTTCCTGGCTCTCATGAAACAGGCCGCGCACCACAGGTTCATCTTTGTTGGGCGAGCCGAGTGTCGCTGACGATGTGAAACTGACCCTCTACTGACGATTTGAAATTGACCCCCCTGCATGGCAGGAACACGCTTCCCGGTAGCAGCCGACGCGACCGGGAGGGTCAATTGATACGTCTG
>JBBRWO010000166.1:0-3795 GCA_038249135.1 Coriobacteriia bacterium | reverse complement strand
TCGACGCGGCCTTCTCGAACTCCTGCGCTTCGATGGCCGCTTCTTTCTCGGCGCGGATGCGGCGCAGCCGGTCCTCGACCTCGCGCACCCCGGGGGGCGCCGTCATCATCTTGATGCGCATCTTTGCGCCAGCCTCGTCCATGAGGTCGATCGCCTTGTCCGGCAAGAACCGATCCGCGATGTAGCGGTCCGCGAGCGTTGCTGCAGCCTCGAGCGCCGCATCTGTGATGGTGACCCGGTGGTGAGCCTCGTAGCGGTCGCGAAGTCCCTTGAGAATCTCGATGGTCTCCTCGACGCTCGGTTCCCCGACCTGAATAGGCTGGAACCGTCGCTCGAGCGCGGGATCCTTCTCGACATACTTGCGGTACTCATCGATGGTGGTCGCGCCGATTGTCTGGAGTTCGCCTCGGGCCAGCGCCGGCTTGATGATGCTTGCGGCATCGATGGCGCCCTCAGCCGCCCCGGCACCGACAAGCGTGTGCATCTCGTCGACAAACAGGATCACGTCGCCGCGCTCGCGAATCTCCTTCATGACCTTCTTGAGGCGATCCTCGAACTCACCGCGGTACTTGGAGCCGGCAACAAGCGCGGCGAGGTCCAGTGAATAGAGCTGCTTGTCACGAATCGTCTCCGGCACCTCGTCGGAAGCGATGCGCTGTGCCAGGCCCTCGGCGACCGCGGTCTTTCCGACCCCGGGCTCGCCGATGAGCACCGGATTGTTTTTGGTCCGACGCGAGAGGATCTGCATGACGCGCTCGATCTCATTGGCGCGACCCACTACCGGATCGAGCTTGCCGTCACGAGCCTGTCGTGTGAGATTGCGACCGAACTCGTCAAGCATCGCGTTGCCGCCGGGGCCGGCCCCTCGACGCTCCTCCCCAGCCTCGCCGGGCTTGGTGTAGTGCCCGGACAGAAGCTGAATGACCGCCGATCGGACCTTCTCGAGATCCGCGCCGAGGTTAAGCAGCACCTGTGCGGCGACGCCTTCACCCTCCCGGATGAGCCCGAGCAGGATGTGCTCCGTGCCGATGTAGTTGTGACCGAGCTGAAGTGCCTCGCGCAGTGACAGCTCCAGCACCTTCTTGGCACGTGGAGTGAACGGGATGTGGCCTGTTGGCACGAAGGTTCCTCGGCCGATAAGGTCCTCGACCTGCGCGTGGACGTCCTCGAGGGAGATGTTGAGCGACTCGAGTGCCTTTGCCGCGATACCGTCTTGCTCTCTGATAAGTCCCAGGAGCAGATGCTCAGTGCCGATGTAGTTCTGATTGAGCATGCGCGCCTCTTCTTGGGCGTAGACGACCACCCTGCGCGCCTTCTCTGTGAATCGCTCGAACATGAGAGCGTGCCTCCTATCGCAACGACTCGTAGAGTCGTGGGCTCGATGAGCTTGTAGAGGGAGTATACCCGCCGTGACTGACACGCACGGCTCGTGCGACAAGATAAGCAAGGAGAATGCCACACATCTAAGCGCGGTACACTCAGATTCCTCATGCAACCGCGGCAGAATCCGGCCCCGTGAGCGCGCTAGAGGTTTTCAGGCCTCATGTGTGGGAACAACAGCACGTCGCGTATCGATGCTGCGTCGGTCAGCAACATGACCAGACGATCGATGCCAAGTCCCATCCCGCCTGCAGGGGGCATGCCGTACTCCTGCGCGCGAAGATAGTCCTCATCGACCCACATCGCCTCGTCATCGCCGGCGTCCTTGGCGGATGCCTGGTTCTCGAAGCGCGCCCGCTGGTCAATCGGATCGACCAGCTCTGAGAATGCGTTGGCGTACTCGCGTCCGAGGATGATGAGCTCGAACCTGTCGGTAAGCTCGGGATTGTCGTCGTTGCGACGAGCGAGCGGAGAGGTCTCGGCCGGGTACATCGTCACGAAGGTCGGTTCGGCAAGCGTGTGCTCGACGAGCTTCTCGAACAACTCGGTTATGAGCTTGCCCTTACCGAAGCTCTTCTCGTACCCGACCTCGTGCTTGTCGCACAGCACTCGCAGATCCTTGATCGTGCGACTGAAGCTGACATCCTCGCCGACAGCTTGACTAGTGAGGTCGATCATCGTCGCTCGGCGCCACGGCGACTTCAGCGACACCGGCGCACCTTGATACTCGAACTCAAGCGTGCCGAGAACCTCCTCGGCCGCCGAAGTAATGATCCCCTCGGTCAGCTCGAGCATCGATTCCATGTTGCCGTACGCCTGATACGCCTCGAGCATCGTGAACTCAGGATTATGGCGAACACTGATGCCCTCGTTGCGGAAGGAGCGGTTGATCTCGTACACGCGCTCGAACCCACCGACCAGCAGTCGCTTAAGGTAGAGTTCCGGCGCGATTCGCAGATACAGCGGCATGTCGAGCGCGTTGTGATGCGTCACGAACGGACGCGCGGTCGCTCCACCGGGGATGGGGTGCAACATGGGCGTCTCGACTTCGAGATAGCCGTTCGATTCCATGTAGCGACGAATGGCAGCGACGATCTTGAAGCGCGTGGTGAATACGTCACGCACCTCAGGGTTAGCGATGAGGTCCACGTAGCGCTGTCGATAGCGGGTTTCTGTGTCCGACAATCCGTGGTACTTCTCGGGAAGAGGGCGGAGCGACTTAGACAGCAGCACGACCTCGGTTGGTGCTACGGAGAGCTCGCCCCTGCGGGTGCGTAGTACCGTGCCGGTGGCTCCGACCCAGTCGCCAAGGTCGAGATCTGTCGTCGCCGAGAACTCGGACTCACCTAGGACGTTGATACGGCAGAAGAGCTGTAGGTCACCGGTGGCGTCGCGAATGACGAGGAAGGCGACCTTACCTTGGTCGCGCTTGGCAACAAGTCGACCGGCTACCGAGACGACCTCGGTGGTGTCCTCGCCCGCCTCGAGCGACGCATACGTGGCCTCGAGTTCAGCTGCCCGCGCGGTGACGTCCCAGTGATCGCGAAACGGCTGCGTGTCGCCAAGCCGCAGGGCATCGAGCTTCGCCCGACGGACAGCGAACGGATCGTCTGAAACGGCCGCCTCCTCGGCATCCACCGCATCGGCAGAAACGAGGTCATGAGATTCCGTGGGATGCTCCTCGGCCATGATGCTTAGCGGGAGATCGACACGATAGTGAAGTTCCGGACCTTGCCGGAAGGCGTCGTGACGGCGACTACGTCACCCTTCTTGTGGCCGAGAATGGCCTGCCCGACGGGCGACTCGTTGCTGATCTTGTCGTTGGCAGGATCGACCTCGGCAGAACCCACGACCTGGTAGGTGTGGACCTCGCCCTTGGAGTCCTCCAGCTTGACCTTGCAGCCGAGTGTCACTTTGGTAGGCGTGCTCTTGGGAGCATCGATGATCGTCGCGTTGGCGAGGATTACACCGATCTCGATGATGCGGCTCTCGACCCAGGCCTGCTCGTTCTTCGCATCGTCGTACTCGGAGTTCTCGGAGATATCTCCGAACTCGCGTGCCTCCTTGATGCGCTCCCCGACCTCGCGGCGGCGAACTGTCTCGAGATGACGGAGCTCATCTTCAAGCTTCGTCTGTCCTGCGGGAGTGAGTGCGTTCTCTTTAAGCATGCAACGACTCCTGAGATAGGTGCCCGCGTACGTCAGCGGGGCCCGCGTAATGCGATGGGCTGCCCTGCACGATCCAGGCAGCCCGTCGGAATGTCCACGAAAGTATATACGAATGTCGACGCGACACAAGGACGCCCCACGCCGAGCCGTCTGAGTTCAGAGAATCGTGCTGCTAAACCTCGGCGTTGTCCTTCTTCTTGGACTCTACCTTGGCCTCTGCATCAGCGTCGCTCTTCTTGGCAGGAGC
>JBBRWO010000165.1:0-3861 GCA_038249135.1 Coriobacteriia bacterium | reverse complement strand
TCGGTTGGGTGGTCGCGTCGGTCGCGCTTGCCTTAGTGCTGCTGAAGAGAAAAGACGTGTAGTGACACGATCGCGATCTGCCCGGCAGGGCGAGGCGACCACCTCACCTGCCGGGGCAGTGCCCATCTCCGCCGACGACTTCCCGGCGAGAATCGGCTTCCCGCAGTCACACCCCTGGCTTGTGGACATCACGATCGCCGTCGTATATGCAACTCAACTGATGTTCGCGAGAGCCTACAGTCTGGTCACAGGGGTGCCGGGGGAGACGATCTGGCTTCTCCTGCTCGTGCCGGTCTCTGCGGCGTGTCTGGTCTTCCGGCGGCATCGTCCCGTCACCGTGCTCATCGCAGTCGCGGTCATCGGGTCAGTGCTTAGCCCGCCTCTCGGCGACACCAACGACCTCGTTGCCGTACCCATCGCGCTGTACGCCGTGACGGTGTACGGCACTCCCCGCGTGGCATGGTTCGGTTTGCTCGGGTTCGCGTTCATCGAATTGTTCGGTATTCAACTGTGGTCGTCGATGCCCGGGGCCGATGGGGCGAGCTATCGCGATGCGATCGCCCTGATCGAAATCAGCGCCGCGCTTCCCATGCTCTGCGTGTCCGCCATATTGACCGGCATGCTGGTGCGCGGGCGACACGAGCAGCTCCGCATCCTCGTCGATCGTGCCCGGCAAGTGGCTCGGGAGCGTGACAGCCAAGCGCAGATCGCGACGCTTGCCGAACGCTCGCGAATCGCGCGCGAGATGCACGACATCGTGGCCCACAGCCTCTCGGTCATCGTCGCGCTCGCCGACGGGGCGACCGCGACAGCGCAGAGCGACCCCGCGGCGACGAAAAGTGCGCTCGATCGGCTCTCTGATACGGGACGAACCGCAATGAACGACATGCGTCGACTGCTCGGCGTGCTGTCAGACGATGAGCCGCTCGCCCCCAAGCTGCATCCCACTCCCGGGTACACCGATCTCGATTCACTTGTCGAGAGCTTTCGCGCGGTGGGCATGCCCGTTCGCCTGTCGACGACGGGCATGCCCACCGACAGCCCTGCCGTTCAGCTGACCGTCTACCGCATCGCGCAGGAGTCGCTCACGAACGTGCTGCGCTATGCCGTCGCCCCCACGAGAGTCGAAGTCTCACTGGTATTCATCGACTCCGAGACCATACTCACCGTGACCAACGATGGCCAGCGGTCCGCGCTGAGGCACGGATCATCCGGCGCCGGGCGCGGCATCATCGGCATGATTGAACGGGCTGCGGTGCACGACGGCATCGTCGAGACGGGGCCATGGTCGGGCGGTGGATGGCACGTGCGCGCTACCCTTCCGAGAGAGCCACAGGAGGCGCGATGACCACCGAGACGAGTGATTCGACTGGGTCCGACATTCGGGTGCTGCTCGTCGACGACCAGCCCCTTATCCGACTCGGGTTCACGATGGTGCTCGGCAGCGTCGATGGCATCAGCGTGGTCGGTGAGGCCGACGATGGCGCTACGGGTGTGGCGCTCACTGAGTCGCTCCGGCCCGATGTCGTAATCATGGACGTGCGGATGCCGGGAGTCGACGGCATCGAGGCCACCTCGCTCATCGCTTCGCGGTTTCCGCTGACGCGCGTCATCATCCTGACCACCTTCGATCTAGACGAGTACGCGTTCGCCGGGCTCCGTGCCGGAGCGAGCGGCTTTCTCCTGAAGAATGCGCGACCAGCCGAGCTCATTCAGGCGATCCGATCGGTGGCGGCGGGCGACGCGATCGTTGCCCCGAGGATCACGCGGCGGATGCTGGATCTCTTCGGCAGCCAGTTGCCGGATGACGCCGCCGCGCCGCGCGCTCCGGCCGCCGATCGGAACTCTCTGCTGGCAGCGCTCACCGAACGCGAGTTCGAGGTGTTCGGTGCAGTTGCGAAGGGCAGGACGAACGCCGAGATCTCAGCGGAGATGTTTCTCTCGGAGTCGACAGTGAAGACCCACGTCGGTCACATCCTGATGAAGCTCGCGCTGCGAGACAGGATCCACGCCGTCGTTCTCGGGTACGAAACGGGCGTCGTCGCGTCCGGTCGGGACTAGGGCGTCTCTCCTGGTGCTTTGAGCCAGATTGTGATGGCCATGACGACGGCGCCGCCGCGGTAGGTGATGGCGAGTTTGTCGTAGCGGGTGGCGATGCCGCGCCATTGTTTCTGGTCGCAGAAGCTGCGTTCGATGACGTTGCGGCCCCGGTAGTCGTCGGCATCGAACGCGGGTGGCCCCGCCGGCGGAGCCGCGGCGTTTGCGGTGCCCGATCTGGTCGGGGGGCTGCGGGATGACGGCGATGATTCCGCGCCCCCGCAGGTGCTGCCGGATTGCACGCGACGAGTACGCCTTGTCTGCCCGCAGTAGCTCGAGGCGGGTTCGCGCCGTGCCGGAACCGCCTCCCGTCACGATGCTGCCCGACACTTACGGGATCGCGGCTGGCGCTGACACCGAAACGTCAGTCGAGGAGTTGGCTTCAGATAGAGCGTCTGGTGCAAATGCGAACAGCAGGCAGAGGGTCAGCGGCACCGAGATTGCGTTGACTACCACTCGGTCGTCTCCTTGATGACCGGTGAGGTGCCACTCTGGCGCAGAAATCTCATACCGGGGTAGGAGGTTGCGACGGCACCAGGGAATGATGCCTCGGGGCCTCCCCCGAACGTAGCCTTCACTCGCCGGTCACGACCGTGGCGGCGTGATCAAGGAGACCATTATGTTCGAGGCACTCAACGATGTCATCCTGTCGGCGGCGGGTTCGGCGTGGATCTACCTCCTCATCGTCGGGATCGTGTTCGTCGACGCCTTCTTTCCCCCGTTCCCGAGCGAGACCGTCGTGGTTGCGGCGGCCGCTCTCGGTGTCGCTACGGGGCAACCCAATGTCTGGTTCGTCATTCTGCTCGCGGCCAGCGGAGCCATCGGCGGAGACAATCTCACGTTCTGGTTCGGACGTAAACTCGGACTCACCCGGTTCGGTTGGATGCACGGGGCCCGCTCCGCGAGAGCGTTCGACTGGGCTCGCCGCGGCCTGGACAAACGGGCCGGCGTGCTCATCATCACGGGCCGATACATCCCGGTCGGTCGTATCGCCGTGAACCTCACCGCGGGATCGACGGGGTTCTCTTACCGCCGCTTCGTGCCGCTGTCGATCATTGCCGGGGTTTCCTGGTCGCTGTATTCGGTGGGGGTCGGTGTGCTGGCCGGGGCGTGGTTTCGCGAGACACCGCTTCTCGGAGCCGCCGTCGCCGTGGTCCTCGCGGTTGTGGTCGGTCTGCTGATCGATCGCATCACCTCGGCACGCGCCACCGAGACCGCGACCACCACGCCGCTGTCGGTCACGTCCCGCTGAGATGTGGAGTTTCCTCGACACCGTGCAGGTCAGTGGTTCTAGTTTAGGCGGCGGCGAGTTCGGGGAGTATCACCGCCTCGTCAGTGACCTCGGTTGGGTTGTTCATGACTGTCAGCTCAAGCATTGAGGCTTCGGAGAAGTAGCGGCGTTCGCCGGCTTCCCACTCGTCGTGCTGCTGGATGAGGACCGATCCGGCCGGGCGCAGCAGCGCTGCGGTGTTGGAACACACCGACGACGTCGGTGCGCCGTTTGATCAGGCCTTTTTTATGTCCTAGGTCCATTTTTCGTGGTCCCCATCTGGTCCTCGGGACAGTGGCCACGTGGCAGCCGTTGAACTGCTGGCCTCGCCGAGACGCCGTCGCTGTGGACTCGTCCGCGATTTTCGCTGCGCAGGCCGCGAATCGCATACGCTGTGGTTGTTCCCGACCAAAGGATTCGCCGTGTCTCTCCACAACGAGCAGTCCCCTCAGCAGGGCATTCCCGCTCCGGATGAGCCGACCATCCCTGTGCTC
>JBBRWO010000164.1:0-3915 GCA_038249135.1 Coriobacteriia bacterium | reverse complement strand
GCGAGGTCGTGCCATACTGTTCGAAAGTATTCGAACTAGTTTGGGGGCGACACACGTGACTCAAACAGCGACCAAGACCCCGCTCGATGAGGTGTTCAAGGCGCTCGCCTCCGAGCATCGTCGCGAGATCCTGCGAGTTCTGAGTCAGGCAGCGCCTGAACCGGGCAAGACCTGCTGTGCGGTCGACGAAGTCTGCGCGTGCAGACTCTCGGATCACTTGGGACTGTCGCCGTCCACCATCTCTCACCACATGTCGGTTCTGAGGACGGCAGGCTTGGTTGATGGGCGCAAGGACGGTTTGTGGACGTACTACACACTGCGGCGGGATGTACTTGAGCAGGCGGCTGCAGAACTCAGGCGTTTCTAGCTAGACGAGCCGGGCCGGCGTTAGTGCCGCGCCCGTCTTCTTTGTTCCGGTAGTTCGAAAATGTTCGACGCATAACCATTACTCAAGGGGGCGCCAGATGATCATCAAAGTACTCGGCTCGGGGTGCGCGAACTGCCAGAAACTCGAAGGCTTGGCGACTAAGGCGGTCGGCGAACTTGGCATCAGCGCAGAAGTCGTCAAAGTCACCGACATCGCCGAAATCATGGGCTACGGCGTCATGTCCACCCCGGCGCTCGTGATTGACGAGCAGCTCAAGGTCGCCGGTCGCGTGCCGTCATACGACGACGTGAAGCGTGTGATTGAGGCAGCGGGCGGGGCTAAGTGATGTTCGATGCACTTGGCAACATGTTCGGCTGGCTGAATGACAGCCTCCTCAAGATGGTCTGGCTGAACGATGTGGTCGGCCGATTCGTGGAAAGCGTGCTCGGCCTGTCGCTGACGTCCCGACTGGGCTCCAGCATCCAGTTCTTCGTCTACGACACCGTCAAGATCTTCGTGCTGCTCTCAGCTCTGATCTTCGCCATCTCATACGTGCAGAGCTATTTCCCTCCCGAGAGGACCAAAGCAATTCTCGGCAGGTTCAACGGAATCACGGGGATGGTTCTCGGCGCCCTTCTGGGCACGATCACACCGTTTTGCTCGTGTTCGTCGATTCCGCTGTTCATCGGATTCACATCAGCAGGGCTGCCTCTGGGCGTGACGTTCGCGTTCTTGATCTCATCGCCGCTCGTTGATCTCGCCTCTGTGTTGCTGCTGGCGAGCATCTTCAACTGGACGACGGCGCTCGCGTACGTGGTCATGGGCCTTGTGCTCGCGGTCGTTGGGGGATTCATCATCGGTCGCCTGAAGCTCGAACGTTATGTAGAGCCGTTCGTCTTTGGCACGCATCTCGCCGATGCCGAGCTGCCTGAGCTGACGCGCGCGGACCGGCTCGCATTCGCCCGCGAACAGGTTGCTGACATCGTGAAGAAGGTGTGGCTGTATGTCCTAATCGGCGTGGGCATCGGCGCGGTCATCCACGGATGGATACCGGCGGAGTTCATCTCGGCGGTGCTTGGCGACCGGAACCCGCTCGCGGTCATCATCGCCACCGCCATCGGCGTGCCGATGTACGCCGACATCTTCGGCACTTTGCCCATCGCCGAGGCGCTGGTCAACAAGGGCGTCGGCCTGGGCACGGTTCTGTCGTTCATGATGGCGGTCACCGCGTTGTCGCTGCCGTCACTGATCATGCTCAAAAAGGTGGTCAAGACCCCGCTTCTCGCCACGTTCTTCACCATCGTGGTGACCGGAATCATCATCATCGGCTACACGTTCAACGCGTTTGGCCACCTGTTCGTGTGACCTGAATGCGCGTGGCTGTAGGGAAGGGACTCGGCTCCTGAGGCCCGGTCCACTCCGCTTTTGACAGGTGACAGCGCTCAGGTAATGACCTACGACGAAAGGGATCACGATGGCTCAGGGCGTAGCGAAACGCCTCTCGTTTCTTGACCGGTATCTCACGCTTTGGATCTTCCTCGCGATGGTCCTCGGCGTTGCCGCGGGCGCGCTATTCAAGGCGGTCCCCGAGTTCATCGGGCAGTTCACGGTGGGAACCACCAACATCCCCATCGCCATCGGCTTGATTCTCATGATGTATCCGGCGCTCGCCAAGGTCCGCTACGAAGAGCTGCCTGATGCGATGCGCGACAAGAAGGCGCTCAGTCTGGCGATGGTGATGAACTGGATCGTGGCGCCGACCGTGATGTTCCTGCTCGCGGTTGCTGCGGCGAAGGTGTTCCCCAACTTCGAGGAGTACATGATCGGCCTGATCATCATCGGCATCTCGCCGTGTATCGCGATGGTCATCGTGTGGAACGGCCTCGCGAAAGGCGACACTGAGTTCGCGGCCGGGCTCGTCGCCATCAACAGTGTCATGCAGGTGCTCTTCTTCGGCCTGTACGCCTGGTTCTTTCTCACGGTGCTGCTGCCGCTCTTTGGGTTCGAGGGCGCGGTCGTCGATGTGTCGATGGGCGAGATCGCTCTCACCGTCGCCATCTATCTGGGGGTGCCGTTCGTGGCGGGCATCGTTTCGCGTCTCTGGCTGCGCAAGGCCAAGGGAGCGTGCTGGTACGACGAAGTCTTCGTCCCGCGCGTGGGGCCGATGACTCTGGTGGCGCTGCTGTTCACCATCTTCACGATGTTCTCGCTCAAGGGAGAGCTGATCATCGGCATCCCGTTCGACGTCGTGCGCGTCGCCGTCCCCATGCTCTTCTACTTCGGCATCATGTTCTTCCTCGTGTTCTTCCTGGCAAAAGCACTGAAGTTCAACTACGCCAAGACCACGACACTCGCCTTCACCGCCGGCTCCAACAACTTCGAGCTCGCTATCGCGGTCTGTATCGCCGTCTTCGGCATCAACTCCGGTGCCGCGTTCGCCGCAGTCATCGGGCCGCTTGTGGAGGTGCCCGTGCTGATCGGGCTCGTGAATGTCGCGCTCGCCTTCAAGCGCCGCTACTTCGCCGATGAACCCGAGCCCCTCGAGGCGGACCTGTTGAGCGAAGCCGATGGGGCCGTCGCCTCCATCGAAGGCTCATGCGTTGTCAGTGGCATGCTGAAGGAGGACTAGGCATGGCAGGAGACCCTTCGCTGGTGCGGCGCATCGCGTTGTTCTCGGACGTGCACGGCAACCTCGTCGCGCTTGATGCGGTGCTCGCCGACATCGAGGCCGCCGGAGTCCACGAGGTCTACTGCCTCGGCGACCTCGTGGGGTACGGCCCGGACCCCGCCGGCGTCGTTGAGCGGCTTCGCAGCCTCGCAATCCCCACCATCCGGGGCAACTACGACGACGGAATCGGTAACCGCCGAGGAGAGTGCGGCTGCTACTACGTCACCGAGCAGGCCAAGGCGGATGGGGAGGCCTCGTTCGCCTTCACGGATGCAGCGCTCGACGATGCCGACCACGACTGGCTTGCGGCGTTGCCGGACGACATCCGCTTCGAGCACGACGGCGTGCGGGTGCTGCTCGCTCACGGGAGCCCGCGCAAGATCAACGAGTACCTTCTGCTCGACCGCGAGGACAAGCAGCTCGCTCGTCTCGCTGACCAGGCCGAGGCCGACGTGGTCTGCATCGGTCACGTTCACATTCCTTATCACCGCAACCTGACGGCTGTCGACGGGCGATGCGTCCACTACGTGAGCAGCGGGTCTGTCGGCAAGCCCAAGGACGGCGATCCTCGCGCAGGATGGGTCGAACTGCTGCTGGGGCCGGAAGACGCGGTTCGCGAGCACGCGCCGCAGGACTCCGCGTGCGCGATTGCGTCTCACAGCGAGACGTGGGTCGGGATAGTCGTCCACAGAACCTCGTACGACGTGGAGGCCGTTGCCGCTGCCGTCGTCGCGGTGGGGTTGCCCGAAACGCTCGCAGAAGCATTGCGCCGAGGCTGAGCAGGTGGCCGAACTCGCGTTCCACCGATAAGGGCTGCACGTGCCAACCAGGAAACAAGTTCGACGCTTAAGCGGTCAGTTGGCCGAGAAGTCGGCCGTGC
>JBBRWO010000163.1:0-4055 GCA_038249135.1 Coriobacteriia bacterium | reverse complement strand
TCTGTCTCAGGGCGAGGTCAAGACCATCATCGGCGTCGTGGGGGAGCGCGAGATCGTCTACGCGCTCGACTTCGACGGTCTGCCCGGCGTCGAGGAAGTCATTCGCGTCCTCAAGCCCTACAAGCTCGTGACGCGCGAGTTCCAACCCGAGGACACGGTGATCCGCATCGGACGCTCGTCGGTGGGCGGGGGAGCGTTCGCCGTCATGGCAGGCCCGTGCTCCATCGAATCCGAGGAGCAGATGATGGGCGTCGCGCGTGATGCCGCCGCTGCCGGTGCAACGATGATCCGTGGCGGCGCGTTCAAGCCGCGATCAAGCCCGTACGCGTTCCAGGGCATGGGCCTCGAAGGACTGAAGCTCCTGCGGGCCGCCGGCGACTCCGTCGACCTGCCCGTCGTCACCGAGGTGCTCGACGTACGCGACGCCGAGACCGTGGCAGAGTGGGCCGACGTGCTTCAGGTAGGGGCTCGCAACATGCAGAACTTCATGATGCTCGAGGAGCTCGGCCGGATGCGGAAGCCGATCCTGCTGAAGCGGGGACTGGCGGCGACCATCGAGGAGACGTTGTCCGCCGCGGAGTACCTGCTGAAGGGCGGTAATCGCGACGTCATCCTGTGCGAGCGCGGCATCCGTACCTTCGAGACCTACACGCGCAACACACTGGATCTGGCTGCCGTCGCGGCATTCAAGATGCTCACGCACCTGCCGATCATCTCGGACCCATCGCATGCTACCGGCCGACGAGACCTGATCGCTCCGATGTCGCGAGCGTCGGTCACTGCGGGTGCCGACGGTCTCATGATCGAGGTTCACCCGCAGCCCGAGCGCGCCAAGTGCGATGGACCCCAGTCACTTACGCCTGCGGATTTCTCGGCACTGATGGACCGGGTTGTACCTCTGGTGGAGCTTGAGGGCAAGCGAATGGGAGTCGAGGGATGAGTCTCCCAGGGGGATTCAAGAGCGTCGCGATCGTCGGGGTCGGGCTGATAGGCGGCTCTGTCGCGGCTGCGCTGAAGCGGCTGCCTGACGCGCCGTCGATCGTCGGTATCGATGTGGACGCCGCCGCGCTCAAGTACGCGCTTGAGGCTGGGCTTCTCGACGATGCGTCGCTGCCTGACGGATTGGGTGCCGCAACATGGCTTGGGTGCGAGGGTGCCGACCTGGTTGTGCTGGCAACACCTGCGCGCTTCGCAAACGCGTGGCTGGAGCGAATCGGAGCGGGTGGCTTTCGCGGTGTCATCACCGATGTCGCCTCAACCAAGGCCGGCGTGCTGGCGGTTGCCGGAACCGTACTGAGCGACCCATCGCGATTCGTCGGTGGGCACCCCATGGCGGGTAGCGAGCGCAGTGGGGTGGCCGCGGCGCGCGCCGACCTCTTCGACGGCGCCTACTGGCTGCTCACGCCGACGCACGACACCGACCCCGACGTGTTCTCCGCGATGCACTCGCTGGTGAGCTCCTTGGGGGCCCGGGTGATCTCAGTGGACGCCGAGGCCCACGATGAGGCGGTGGCGATCGTCAGCCACGTGCCGCACGTTGCGGCCGCGGCCCTGGTCGACTTGGCCGCTGCACACAGCGGTGAACGTGGCGAGCTCATGCGGCTTGCGGCCGGAGGCTTCAAGGACACGACGCGCATCGCAGCGGGAAGCGCGGATCTGTGGACGGGAATCTGTCTCGATAATGCCACAGCGATCGTCGACGGCATCGAGGAGTTGCGAGATCGCCTCGGGAGCTTCGAGTCCCTGCTGCGCAAACGCGATGCAGACGGCCTCCGCAGCTGGTTGGCTCGTGCCGCTGACATCCGCAGCGCGCTTCCCGCACAGTGGGTCCCCGCAACGACGCAGTTGACACAGCTTGCGGTGCCGATGCTCGACCGCCCCGGCGTGGTCGCAGAGATCACCGGCGCGGTGTCGCGTGCGGGCGGCAACATCGAAGGCATCGACATCGATCACCAGAGCGAGGACTCCGCGGTGCTGGTACTCGTGCTCACGGACGAGGGCGACTTCTCGGCGCTGACCGATGATCTTGTCGTTCGCGGGTACGATCCTCGTATGACACCGCTTGCGGAAACAGGAGAGGGCTCATGAAGGCGAGTTTCGGACCGGGATCCGCGCCACTCAGGGGCGAGGTCCGTCTGCCGGGCGATAAGTCGATGTCGCACCGTGCTGTTCTGTTCGCCGCCATGGCCGAGGGGACCACGCTGCTCAAAGGCGTGCTCAACTCGGCCGACGTTCGGGCGACCATCCGAGCTGTGGTCAATCTAGGCGCTCACGCTGAGCTCGAGGCGCAGCCTGACGGTTCGCTCGCAGGCATAGTGCGCGGATGGGGCAGGAGTTGCCCGCTACCGTGGAGCGGCACCATCGACTGCGGTAACAGTGGTACGACATCGCGCCTGCTCATGGGTGTGCTCGCGGGGTGGCCGACCGAGGTCACGCTCATTGGTGACGAGTCGCTCTCGCGGCGGCCGATGCGTCGCGTCACCGCTCCGCTCACCGCCATGGGTGCCACCTTCACGCTGACCGAGGCGGGCACGCTCCCCGCAATCATTCACGGCCGGGCGTCGATTCGTCCCACGACCTATGTGTCGCCGGTTGCCTCTGCGCAGGTGAAGACCGCCGTTTTGCTCGCAGGTTTGCGGGCACAGGGCCGCACGAGCATCACGGAGCCGTCGCTCAGCCGCGACCACACCGAGCGCATGTTGCCGGTCTTTGGCGTGGCGGTTCACGTCGATTCCTCGACCCACACTGCATCGGTGGACGGCCCACTCGTCCCAAAAGCCCCGGCTGAGTTCGTCGTGCCACGCGATCCGTCGTCGGCGGCGTTCCTTACCGTGGCGGCGCTCCTGATTCCGGGCAGCAAGGTGAGGATGCCGGGCGTGTCGCTCAACCCCACCCGTACCGGCTTTCTGCGAGTCGTCGAACGCATGGGCTCCGGGCTCGAGGTCGTGCCGTGGCCCGAGACCGAAGGCGAGCGCGTAGGCGCCATCATCGCCTGTCATGCGAAGTCCCTCGCCGCGACCACCGTAATCGCCGAGGAGATTCCGTCGCTGATCGACGAGGTGCCGATCCTCGCCCTGCTTGCGACCCAGGCGGTGGGGGAGACGCGGTTTGAAGACGTCGGCGAACTGCGAGTGAAGGAGTCCGATCGTCTTGCCGCCATCATCGACGGCCTGACCGAACTCGGCGCTGACGCTCGAGTTGAAGGAGATACGCTGGTCGTCACGGGACCGACGCCACTGCACGGCGCCACGCTTTCGTCGCTTGGCGACCATCGGCTCGCGATGACATGGGCGATTGCAGGTCTGCTCGCCTCCGGTCGCGTGACGGTTGATGATTTCGAGGCGATTGACGTGAGCTATCCCGGTTTCGATAACGACCTCTCAACGCTCAGCGCGGACTGAAGGCGCACCACATCGCGTGATACGATACTTCGCGCACAAATCCCCTCGCTCGAAAGCGACCTCACACACATGATCATCGCCATCGATGGCCCCGCAGGTTCCGGAAAGTCCACGGTCGCCAAGCTCGTCGCTGGCCGTTTGGGCTTCCATTATCTGGACACGGGCGCCATGTACCGAGCGGTAGCTCATCGTGCGCTCAGCCTCGGCCTCGCTCTCGATGATGAGGACGCAATCGCTGCGATTGCTGCCACCGACGAGATCTCCTTCGGCCACGAGCCGGGAGCCACGCTGCCATCCATCATTCGCATCGCCGATGAGGACGTCACCGCGGCTATCCGCCTTCCGGAGATCGACGAGGCAGTGAGTGCCGTTGCCCGCATGCCCCATGTGCGCGAGGCGATGGTCGCTCAGCAGCGTACGCTGGGTGGGTCCGACGACATCGTCGTCGAAGGTCGCGACATCGGCACCGTCGTGTTCCCCGACGCTGAGGTCAAGGTCTTCCTCACCGCGACTCCTGAGGAGCGCGCGCGTCGCCGAGCCGCCCAGCAGGCGCTCACCGGCATCGCGGTTGACGCGACCGGCGTTCAGGATGCGCTCCTGCGCCGCGACTCGGCTGACTCAAGCCGCAAGCACTCGCCGCTGGTACCGGCCGCC
>JBBRWO010000162.1:0-4104 GCA_038249135.1 Coriobacteriia bacterium | reverse complement strand
TGGTGTGTATCCAGTCCTCGCGAACGTGCCGAGGTGTGGCGAGCACTCTATCAGGGTGCAGCGGATGGGGTCAACGCCGCGCCGCACGAGCGGACAGCTATACCGACAGCCGTCCCGTGCCTGTGTCAAGCACGACGGTCAATCTGCCGAAACAACATGCAGGGGATGTTAGCGCACGCACACGCCACATCAGCACTAGCATGGGCAACACAGTGAAGGGGACTCATGGGACGCCTACACGATGCCGTTGCGGAGATTGATCGCATCTGCCAGGACCGCGGACTCGATTCCGTCAAGACAAAAGGCGAGATCAGCATGAAGTCCGGCTTCTTTTTGGCTATCATCTTCCCGCAGACACCCGATGATGCAGAGAAACTCGAGAGGCTTCGGGCCGCCGCTCAGTCAGTGCTCGGCGTGTCACTCCAGACCTAGAGAGGTTCCCTCATGTCTATTCGGCTGAAAATGATTCTCAGCATCGTGTTCGTGTTCCTGATTGGAATGACGTCGCTCTGGTTCTTCTTGCTGCAGTCATACACCGCTAGGGTGGATGCAGCGGCCAACTCCGCGATACGGTCCACAGCCACCGCGTTCGCTCGCCTTGAGCAGGCCGAGGCCGACAAGCTCTCTTCGACCCTGATCGGCCTTCAGTCGAACGCAGCATTCCGCGACCCGTTCCTCGCGGGCGACCGCGAGGCTCTCAACGCAGTCGCACAGCCGGTCTTCGGTCGCCTGAAGGCCGAGCACCGTATCACTCACTGGTATTTCGAGTCAGTGCCGCCCTCGGGCACTGTGGTGCTTCGCGTTCACAAACCCGAGCAGTTTGGCGACGTGTTGATGCGCAAGACCTATATCGCCGCATCGTCCAACGAAACGCAGTCCGCCGGGCTTGAGCTGGGCAAGACCGCCGTAGCCTTGCGCGTCGTACGCCCGTACTACGGCGCCGACGGCAAGCTGATCGGCTACATGGAGCTCGGCCAGGAGATTGACGGCTTCCTCGGCGACATCAAGCAGCAGACTGGTGATGATGTCGGCCTCCTGCTCTCCAAGCAGAGCATGGACGCCTCGGGCTGGGCCGCATTGGCCAAGCAAAACGGCCGTGAGAACAACTGGAACGATCAGAAGGATTTCGTACTGGCGGGCAGCACCAGCGACAAGCTGGCGGCGGAGATCGTCAAGACGGAGAACCTCGCAGGCGTGGGCGAGGACGGCCGCGTGTTCGGCGTGTTCAGCGGCGAAAGCGGTGGGTCTGATACGCGCGGTGCTTTCCCGATCTTGGATGCTGCCGGCGCGCAGATCGGCCTGATGTACGTCCAGCACGACATCACGGCTGTTGTCAGCGAGATCGCCACCACCCGTGTCCGCATGATGGGCGCGGTCGTCGCCATGATGGTCGTCGTTCTCGGCGTGGTACTGCTCCTGATGAACGGGCTCATCTTCACACGCCTGCACCACATGATCTCCGACATGGAGGGTATATCGACTCGCGTTGCCGGCGGCGACTACGACGTCAGCTACACTCCCACCGGAGCCAACGACGAGATCGGTCACTTCGAGCAGTTCTACGCAAACTTCATCTCATTGGTCGGAGGGGCGCTCAAGCAGCTCTCCGACTCGATGAAGCAGTAGCTCGCTTCGCACCATGCGGTGACTCGTGGGGGTGGAGCCGAACAGGTTACGCCCCCACTGCCATACCGGGGAGCACCACGGAGCGCATGGGTTCAGCGGAGACGGCGCAACGCTTGAACCAAGACGTCCACATCCGGGGTCCCCGTTGCTCCTGTACCCTCAGCTGAACCGTCTCTCTCGAACAACCACGCAACGATCAGAGCCGCCGCTTTGAGGGCTCCCAACGCCACGAGGTCGTTGTCGTAGGCCAGCCTGACCCGGTACACGCCCACCCCGTCCACCGAGAAGTCCCAGGTGGTTTCGCCTTTGAGCGTGCGCGGCGAACCTGACAACGCCATCAGCTCGAACGCCACGTGCTCCAGCAGGTGGACCGTCTCGGTGTCAGCCAACTCGGCCGCAATCCCATGCGCCGAGCCGTTCTCGCAGGTGTGCCGGCGCAACCCCGGCAAGAGCCCGAGAACGCGCTCAACGAGCCCGGGGATCGACGATGTGCGCGAGCACGCCTGGTCATCCACGTGGATGATCGCCGCAACGCGCTCGGGGTCGACCGAGATCCGGCCAAATGCCAGTACGCTCACGCGGGCGAGCGCCTAGTACGTGGGACCGGGGTCGGTGATGCGCTGGGCTGCTCGGCGACCGAAGTAGTACGCCAGTGATGCGACCACCACTACGGCACCTACGGCGATGAGGGCCTTTCGCGTGAAATCCTGCTCGATGACTTGGTTGGTCACGCGCTTGGTCTCGCTCACCGCGAGGTCCTGGACCGACTCTGCACGACGCTTGAGCTGTTCGAGTGTCACGCGATCCTAGGATGCGACCTCGAGCGGCTGACGGGGGTTCGGGTTCATCGCTGGATGCTCCTCATTTTGATGAAGGTGAAGACTCCGGCACCGGCAAGGATAAGGCCGCCCAGCAGCAACAGTGCTCCGGGCCAGCCGAGCCATTGAGCGAGAATCAGCAGTATGGCCACGAAGATGAATTGCAGCCCCACAACAACAAGACAGCCGGCGGCGCTTGCCGAGGCGAGCGTGAGACCGAGCTGCTGCACCGGCAACACGAACTTGTCGTGCGCGATATCTGCGGCCTCGGCGCGAACCCAGTTCGAGAACATCTGCAGAAGGTCGGCGATCGCGTCGACCAGGCTCTCCCGCTGCGGTCCGGGCTCGGTTGCTGCGGCGGGCGGGATTACCGGCTCAGAATCGCTTGCCTGTGGCGGCTGAGCGTTCGTGGTTGGATCGTTGTCCTCGGCCACGGTCATCGTACGACCTCCTCGGCGGGCGGGTGTGTCCTCACAAAGATACCCAATTAGAGAGGCGACGCCGGAAGAATCCCGACGCCACCTCTCGTTGCGTGCTCAAAAAGTTGTGATCTAGAGGATGCGGTAGCTGATCATGCCGACTCCACTGAAGCCGAGCGCCTTGGCGGTACCCGGTCCGAGGTCGAAGGTGCGACCGGAGACAAAGGGACCGCGATCGCGGACGACGGCGGTCACGCTACGGCCGCGGTAGTTGATGAGAACGCGCGTGCCAAAGGGAAGCGAGCGGTGGGCGACGACCATACTCGTACGGGTCAGCTGACCGCCACCGGCCATCGTGTGGCCGTAGAAGCCGGGTCCGTACCAGGACACTCGAGCCGTGCGGAAGCCCTTGGAGGAGCCGGTCCACTTGGAGCTCTTATGACCACGGCTCGACGCCGAGGATGTGGCGACGCGCTGTACGCGCTTCTTTACCACGGGGACCGGCGCGGTGCGACGGGGAGTCGCGACCACGAGTGCCGGTGCGACGGCGATGGTGGAATCGACCGCGACCTTGCCCTCGGCGGGAGTGTCGATGAACACGGGGCCGCTGGTGCGATCACCGATGCCGATGCCGCCCTGGATTCGGGCGGGAGATGCCTGTGCTCGCGTGGGGGGCCAGCCGGTGAGACCGACCGCGAGCGCGGCAACGATCGCAACTGTGCCGACCACCGCAAGCGAAACAGCGACGATGTCGGCGAACTTCTTACTTGAACTCACATGTACCTCCGGAACTCGGCTGCAGGGCAGACGACGGGGGCGCGGAGGCGCAAGGGGGCACAATATGCCCAGACAGCGGTGGAGAGGAGGGAGAAGCTAGCTGCCTCGCATCCGGCCACAAGATCGGCTTACGCCGTCGTCTTGTGCCAGAGAAGCGCTATGCTCTTGGCGTTGGACCTGTTCGTGTCTCTCGGTCGATCTGCACTCGCGTGGCTGTGCGAGGCTCTTGGCCGATTCCGATCGGGCTGTGTCTTCCGGCATCCGCTGCGCAGGTCCCTCGACTGTCCCAATCGTCATCCAGCCGAACGCTGCGGTGCCACGTATTTCTCAATTCACGAAACGTAGTGTAGCAGTTCTGTTGCCAAACCGACAAAACAACGTGCGTTTGTGCGGCATCCTCCGGTGCACGCCAGAAGTGCCTGTGACGCGAGCCGGCATGTGGCACCGATGGCACCAGCCTCACC
>JBBRWO010000161.1:0-4230 GCA_038249135.1 Coriobacteriia bacterium | reverse complement strand
CAGGTCCGTCGGCGCGGAGTGGGCAGAGATCTGCGGCCGTCCGTTCGATGTCATCGAAGGCTGGGGTATGGAGGACGCCGAGTGCGTCATCGTCGCCATCGGCTCGACCGCCGGTAATGTCCGCCACGTGGCTCGCGAGTTGCGCGCAGAGGGCAAGAAGGTTGGCGTCCTCAAGGTCCGCGTGTTCCGTCCCTTCCCGGCCACCGATATCGCCGCCGCACTCGTCGGCGTCAAGGCAGTCGCCGTGCTCGACCGCGCCGAGTCGTTTGGTGCCGAGGGCGGCCCGCTCTTCCTCGAGGTCCGCAGCGCGCTCTACGATGCGACCGAGCGTCCCGCGGTCGTCAATTACATCTACGGCCTCGGTGGCGCAGATGTGAGGCTCGAGCTCATGCGCGACGTGTTCACCGATCTCGACGACATCGCATCCGGTGCCGCCGAGCCCACCAGCCTCGTCTATCTCGGCACCCGGTAAGGGAGGGAATCACATGGCTAACATCAAAGAGCTTTCCCGCCGAGAAGACCGTCTCGCAGGCGGCCACCGTCTGTGCGCAGGTTGCGGCGCGTCGATCGCCGTCCGTCAGGTCATGCTCGGCGCAGGTGAGACCCCGCTCGTCGTGGGGTGTGCCACCGGCTGCCTCGAGGTCTCGACCACCATCTATCCCTACACCTCGTGGAAGACCCCGTTTATCCACAACGCGTTCGAAAACTCCGCCGCGACCATCTCGGGCGTTGAAGCCGCGTTCAAGGGCCTCCAGCGCGCGGGGAAGATTCCCGCCGAGAAGAAGGTCAAGTTCCTCGCCTTCGGCGGCGACGGCGGCACCTACGACATCGGTCTGCAGTCGCTCTCCGGCGCCATGGAGCGCGGCCACGACATGGTCTACGTGTGCTACGACAACGGTGCGTACATGAACACCGGCATCCAGCGCTCCTCGGCCACGCCGTTCGGCGCTTGGGCGACGACCTCGGAAGTCGGCAAGGTGCAGCAGGGCAAGACCCAGCGCCGCAAAGACCTCACCTCAATCATCGCCGCGCACGGGATTCCCTATGTCGCGCAGGCGTCGGTCAGCCACTGGCGCGACCTGACCGCCAAGGCCGAGAAGGCATTCGCCGTGGAGGGCCCCGCGTTCCTGAACATTCTCACGCCGTGCCCCCGCGGCTGGCGCACCAAGTCCGAGGACACCGTCGGCATCGCGAAGCTGGCGGTTCAGACGTGCTTCTGGCCCCTCTTCGAGGTCGAGGACGGGACATGGCGCATCACGCAGAAGGTCGCCAACAAGAAGCCGATCGAGGAGTTCCTCAAGCCGCAGGGCCGCTTCAAGCACCTCTTTAAGCCCGAGAACGCCGCACTGCTGGCGTCCGTGCAGACCGAGGTCGACCGCTACTGGGAGTACATCCAGAGGCGCTGCGACTGACAAATGTGACGTAGGTCACAGTTACCGTTACGCGAGCCTCGGGGAAACTCTTCCCGGGGCTCGTTCGGTATACAATCGCCAAACGCCGCAGGTAACGCGGCAGCTGCTCATCGGAGAGGCCGAATGGTCGAGTCGCGGCACCGCATACGTCACCTTCCCGGATCCGCCAGAGTCGGCGCGTGATCCCCGTGAAGCCGCGCACACTCCTGGGTGCCCACCTCTACACGCAAATCGTGGTGCCTTTGCTGCTCGCTTCGATCTTGATCGGAGTTGCGGCGAGCGTGGTCGCCGTGTACGCGTTGCGCAGTCTGACCAACCAGTGGGTCGCGCAGGTCGCAGAGTCGACCACATCCAACTTCGTCGAGCGCATCGACCAGTATGCGGATCAGATGCGCCGGTCAGTCAGCGTGGCTGCCGAGAACCCGCGTATGCGGGCCGCGCTCGATGAAGGCAGTCTGCCCGCACTTCAGGCGGAGATCGGACCGTCCACCGTCTCGCTGGACTATGACAACGCCATGATTCTCGACGCGTCGGGTACCGTGGTTGCGGCGACAGGGCTGAGCGGGATCCGCGCCGACACGAAGCCGTTCTCGTCTGAGGTCACGGAGCGCGCGGTCACGGCACGTTTTGCGTTCAGCACGTTCACGAACATCGGCAACCTTCACGTGCTTGCTGCTTTCAGACCCGTTCAGTCCGACACCGGCACGCGCTACACATTGGTCGTCACGCAGGTCATCACTGACCGATTCCTCACCGCGCTGGCCGGCTCGGTCGGAAGTGCGTACGCAGTCTACGGTCCGGCGAAGAATCTCGAGGCCACGCATGTATCAAAGCGGGTGCTTCCCCAGGAGCGCGCCGCGCTCTTGGGGGCGCTCGCCTCGAAGGACTCGCAGGTCACGACCGCCGTTCGCACAGCAGGATCTTCCGACCCCGGAGCCGCTCGCCTTCGGATTGATGGCAATTCCTATCAGGTGCGTGCAGAAGAGATGCGCCTGACCAACGGCGCGACGGAAGTGCCCGGTGAGCTGGGCGGCTACGTTGTTGGAATCGTCAGCCAAGACGTGTCTGACCAGGCGGCGCGCACCACCATCAACCTCATCATGCTCTGGTCAGTCGTCGCCGTCATTGCCCTTGCTGTCTTGGGAGGATGGGTCGCGCGCAGTGTCTCGGCGCCCCTGATCGAGCTGGCTGAGGGCGCTCGGCGCATCGCGGATGGTGACTTCACCACGAAGGTGAGCGTCGCTGGCTCGAACGAAGTCGCAACACTCGCGAGCAGCTTCAACGATATGACCGAGTCACTCCGGGAGCGCTCCGAGTCCCTCACCAAGAAGGTGCTTGAGCTCGCCACGCTCTACGAGATGAGCCGCGCCTTGGGTTCCACGCTCGACATGGACGACCTTCTCGGCTCGGTGCTCGATTCGGCGCTGCGGATTTTTGATCTGGGTCTCGGCTACGTCACGTTGCGCGAGAAGGACACCAGCGAGCTCACGATCCGCGCTGCACGTGGTGGAGACCACGACGCCACCACCGCGATTCGCTCGTCGATGTCGGAGTGGGTCGTTCGAGAAGGCCGCCCGCTCATCTTCAACCCCGATCCCGCAGCAGGCGCCGATCGCATCGATGTCGTCACCGGCGCCAAGGCTGCCCTGTGCGTGCCGTTGGTCTCCGCAGAGGGCACCATCGGCTCGATCACCATCGGCTCGAACGATCCGACGTACCGCTTCAACAGCGACGACGTGCGTCTGCTGTCCACGATCGCCAACCATGTGACGATCGCCATCGGCAACATTGAGCTGTTCACGACTCTGCAGGAGGCGTACCTGGCCACTGTGCGTTCGCTGGCAGCGGCAGTCGACGCCAAGGACACCTACACGCGTGGTCACTCGGATCGCGTCGCGGGCTACGCCACGCTCATCGCGGAGCGCATGGGGCTCGCGCACGAGCAGCGCACAGCTCTCGAGATGGCCGCGTACCTGCACGACATCGGCAAGATCGGCGTCAAGGAGGAGATCCTCCTCAAGCCGGGAATGCTGACCGCGGACGAGATGGATCAGATGAGGCATCACCCGCTCATCGGCGCCAACATCCTGAAGCCGGTGGCGTTTCCCTGGGCCATAACGCCGGTCGTGCGCCACCACCACGAGCACTACGACGGCAGTGGGTATCCCGCCGGGCTCACCGGCGAGGAGATACCGCTGCTCGCTCGCATTTTGACCGCCGCCGACTCCTACGAGGCGATGACCGCCGACCGTCCGTATCGCGCTGGCCGCTTGTCCGCCGAGGCCATCACGGAGATGCGCCGGTGCGCCGGCTCGCAGTTCGACCCGCGCGTGGTCGAGGTGTTGGCAGAGATTGTCGAGGAACTCGAGCGCACGGGAGATGGACTGCTCTCGGAGACGGTCGATGCGGTCGCACCGGATGAAGCTCGCGCGATCTTCTCGGCCATTATGGACGGAGTGTTCTCGAGCTTTAGGCGTCTGGGTGGTCCGCGTCTCGCGAGCAACGTCGAGACCGAGGTCGACTCCTCCATGCGCGCAGGGGGCATGCCGTTCCGACTCGCTCGTGGCCGAGTGACCTTCATCGAGGACGCCTCACCGGTCACCGCGCTCGAGATCGAGCAGATGCGCACAGCGCTGGCCGAGATGGACGCAGTCATGGGTCGCGTCTCGGGTACGACGCTCGTGGAGCACTTCTACGCCGACGCGTACGATGGGCTCTCGGCACGTATGCGACATCTCGCCGGTGTGCTGCACTTCCGCGAACCGCTCCGCTAGGAACCGGAAGAGCGAGCCCACGTCCCGATCTCCGGCCGCCGCTG
>JBBRWO010000160.1:0-4265 GCA_038249135.1 Coriobacteriia bacterium | reverse complement strand
CGCGCTGATAGTGGGCGCCGTAGGAATTGTTCTGCCCATGTTGGCTGGCTACTTCTTTGGCACCGCGATGGGATTGGGTAATCCGGAGTCCATCTTCATAGGCACCGCGCTGGTTGCCACATCCGTCGGAATCACTGCGCGTGTTCTCGCGGATCGCGGATTTCTCTCGACGACCGAGGCTCGCATCATCCTGGCCGCTGCCGTAATCGACGACGTGTTGGGCATGCTGGTGCTCTCGTTCGCGATCGGTTCTTCGCGCGGCGATGTGGACCTTCGGCACATGGGGATCCTCGTCCTCCAAGTGGTGCTGTTCATCGGCTTCGAGTTGTGGCTTGCGCCCATCATCGTCAAGCGGCACGGCCACTGGCTCGACGGCCTTAAGATCCCCAACGCAGGTTTTGTCGTGGCGCTCATCGTCATGCTCTCGATGGCAGCGCTGTCCGAGCTCATCGGACTTGCCGGTATCGTGGGTGCGTTCTTCGCCGGCATGATGTTCGCCGAGACGGAAGACCGGTGGGAGCTCTCCCGTCAGACCCTACCGTTGTATGAATGGCTGGTCCCGTATTTCTTTGTCGTGACCGGTATGCAGGTCGATCCCGCTCTCTTCAAATCGCCTGCGGTTCTCATTCCGGGTCTGGTGCTCGTCGTGATTGCGATTCTCACCAAGGTGATTGGCTGCGGTCTGGGTGCGTGGGGCCTAGGCTGGAAGCGCATGGTCGCCATCGGCGTGGGCATGGTGCCTCGCGGTGAGGTGGGGCTGATCATCGCGGCGACCGGCCTGACCATGGGCATCATCGAAGATGCGACCTACGCGATGATCATCCTGGTGGTCGTGCTGACCACGGTCGTGGTGCCACCGTTGCTAGCGATTGTATTCCCGTGGGCTACGGGAGCGATACCGAACCCGGTCGATCTGGACACCGACGAGGTCATCGCCTAGCTGGCTGGACCTCTGAGTCCAACTCGGCCGTTCGCGCTGCCTTCACCGTTCGCACGCACGTCGCCGCTCACCCCGCGCCGGCCGCCGCTCATCCGTGACGCTCATGCGCCGTTTACCGACGCACGGGCGCCGCCCAGCACCGTTTGGTCAGCCACTCGCCCAGCGTCGTCCGCGCTGAGCCTCTCATCGTCCTACCTTTCTCATGTATCCGTGTCGCGCGGTTTGCGCGCATGGTCTGCACTGAACGAGGAGAGGTGAGGTGGATGAAGGCTTGTATCAAGGGAGCGGCCGAGGACGTCAAGGCCGGTGACATCCAGGAAGTATGCATTGACTTCGACCGAATCCTGCTCGCGACCGATGGCTCTGAGCCCGCGGTACTCGCGACGCAGTATGCGGTCACGTTGGCGAAGACTTACGGCGCCAGCATTCTGGCAATCTACGTCGACGACGGCGTAGATGCGCTGCAACTTCCCGAGGAGATCGAGGGCGACGACTCGTGGGAGGGCTACCACCCGTCGGTCAAGGGCCTCGGCGTAGCCAAGCTCATGGCCGAGCGCAACGATGTTCCGGTCGAAGTGAAGATCATTCGTGGCGGAGTCGCCAAGCGAATCATCAAGACCGCGCAAGACACCAACGCCGATCTGATCGTTCTCGGCGAGACCGGGCGCACCGGGCTCAAGCGCCTCGGCATGGGCAGCATCGCCGAGACCGTCATCAAGGGCTCAGAAACCCCGGTACTCGTCATCAAGTAGTGACTTCAACCATAAAGAGGAGGTGCGAAATGGGAGACGGAATCACGTCATCGAAAGGCAAGGTCAGTGTCATCAATGGCATGACGGTCATGGAGGTCGGCGGTCATATCGACACCATGGAGACCGTTGACATGGTGTTCAAGGAGCAGCGCAAGCTGAGCTTCACGTACGGAGCGATCTTCTTCGCGGTCACCCTGGGGGTCCCGTTCGGGTCCGTCTGGGTCGAATCCTGGTACGACAAGCCCATCTGGGGAGGGTTCACCGCCAACTACCTGTTCGTATCGATAATCTACTTCGCATTCCTGTGGATCATGGCTTGGTCGTTCTCGGCCCAGGCCGACAAGCTCGACGACAAGATCAACGCGATGGCCGATGCGGCAGAAGCCAAGCTGAACCGCGGCGGTGATGCATCGTGAATATCATCGCAATCTCACTTGTTGTCATCCTGATCCTCTTCACCATCGGCCTGTCGATCTTCTCTCGTCGATTCACCCGCACGACTGCCGACTTCTATCTGGCGGGACGCAAGGTCGGTTCGTTCACCAACGCATCAGCCATCTCGGGCGACTATCTGTCGGCGGCATCGTTTCTTGGTGTTGCGGCCGCCGTATACGCGTCCGGGCTCGACGGTGTGTGGTACGCGGCAGGTTTCGCCGGCGGCTTCATGGTCGTCGTGCTGTTCATCGCATCGCCGCTCCGGCGCTTTGGTGAGTACACCGTGGCCGACTTCGCCTACGGGCGCTTTGGCACAAGCCGCATGCGACTCCTAACGGTTCTGTCAGTGCTGATCGTCTCCATGTTCTACATGGCTCCCCAGATGTTCGGGGCTGGGACGACATGGCAAGTACTGGTGGGAACCGGCATCTTTGGTATGACCCCGTACAACTCAGGAGTCGTTGTCGTGGCCGTGATCATGATGTTCTACGTTGCGGTCGGCGGTATGAAGGGCACCACGCTCAACCAGGTGTTCCAGTTCTGGTGGCTCTGGTTTGCGATGGCGCTGCTCGTAATCTTCTCGTTCGGCAGTGGGTTCAACTACCCGGCCGCTCTTGAGAAGGTCAGCTACAGCGACGCCGGAGCACCTCTGAAGCTCGTGGCCACCAAGACCATGACGCCAGCTGAGCTGCTCGCGCCCATCAAGAACCCCAAGACGGGCGAAGTCGTACTTGGTGACGACGGGCAGCCCAAGACCGCGTATCTGAACGCCAAGGCGACCATGAAGCCTGAGTCGTTTGCGGCCGTAGAGGCGACTCTCGCCGCGAACGCGGGCGACGAGGTCTGGGCCAAGTCCGCCAAGCTGAATGTGCTGCTTGGTCAGGCCAACAAGCTCCACACGCTGCGGGTCATGCTCTTTAACGAGCCGGGCCATCGCTACAACTGGCTTGATCAGTTCTCGATGGTTCTCGCGCTCGTGTTGGGCACCGCCGGACTGCCGCACATCCTGAACCGGTACTACACCAACCCCTCGGGCAAGGCCGCTCGTCGCTCGACGTTCTGGGTGCTGGTGTTCATCGGTACGTTCTACATATTCGCACCGATCGCGGGACTGGCGGGCCGTACGTTCATCTCGGCGGCGGCTGCCAACGGTACCTACACAGGCGCGGCACCCCTGGTCGACGGCTTCCTGGTCAAGGCAGACCAGCTCATGCCCACGCTGGGCCAGCTCCTCGGCGGCGACTGGCTGATGGGTATCGTCGCAGCAGGTGCATTCGCGGCCATGTTCTCTACCATCGGCGGCCTGCTGATCGCGGCAGCTTCCGCTATCGGACATGACGTGTATGAGAAGTACATCGATACGAATGCCTCTGAGGCGAAGCGCGTTGCAGTGGCCAAGATCTCCGTCGTGTCGTTCGCGTTCATCGCGCTCGGTATCGGTCTCGCCATCCCGGCTTCCGGCCTGGACAAGGCGTACCCGGCACTCATCGCGATGATGGTGACGTGGGCGTTCGCAGTCGGCGCATCAGCCTTCGTGCCGATGCTCCTCACGGGTATCTGGTGGAAGGGCGTCACCGAGAAGGGTGCGCTCGCCGGTATGGCAGTGGGCCTGTCCAGCTCGATCTTCATCATCTTCATGAACATCCTGCAGCAGTTGAAGATCATCCCGACCACGGGAGCGCTCGGATTCCTGGGCGCGCTGACCTTCCCGGTCATCTTCACCTTCCCGCTGGCTGTCTTGACGATCGTCTTGGTGAGCAAGCTTGACGGCAAGCCGCCTGCGAACATCGACGAGATCTGGATGCGTATTCACGGCACGGCCAGCGAGCGCCACGAGCGTGAAGTCGAGGCCGCACTGGTGAAGGCGCAGTAGCACACGCGCGGAAGTTTCACTGAACGGAGCACTCATCGGACCCTCGGCCATCCACCTCGGCCGGGGGTCCGATTGCGGGTTCGCACGCCGCGGCGTGCGGATTCGGTTGTGGCATTGCGGCGAGACGATGCTATACTCTCCCGCGCACGGGGACGTAGCTCAGTTGGGAGAGCACTGGCTTTGCAAGCCAGGGGTCGAGGGTTCGAGCCCCTTCGTCTCCACCATGCGAATACGCAGGCCGGAAGCGTGCATCGCTTCCGGCCTG
>JBBRWO010000159.1:0-4298 GCA_038249135.1 Coriobacteriia bacterium | reverse complement strand
GCTGCGAGTTGAGCAGTCCCGACATGACCGATCCCGCTCCATAGAGCACGATCTGAATTGCGAAGAACCGGAAGAACACCTCGGCGGTCTTGACCAGCTCGGCTGACGATCCATTGGGGACCCGGAAGGTTTGCGTCCAGATGAATGGCGCGGGCCATATCGTGCCGATGAGCGCGATCAGGCCCAAAGAGATGACCGAGAGATTGAAGACGTGGCTCGCGAACCGCCATGCGTTCTCCTCGCCACCGTTTTCGCGGGCGTCCATAAATGAGGGGATGAACAGCGCAGCGATTATGCCGCCCGCCACCAACTCGAAGATCATATTTGGGATGTTGTTGGCGATGCTGTACGCCGACATGAGACCCGTCGCTCCAAGAGCGAAGGCGGTGGCCCAGATGCGGAGGAAGCCCGTCACGCGCGACATCGCGGTGAGCGAGGACATCATCGCCGTCGAGCGGGCTATCGAAGGTTTACTGATGGTCGTGCCTCGTTCTTCTCGGTGTCGGGTCCTCAGCTGATCGCGAAACCTGCGCGGATGCGATGTTCCAAGGTACTAGTGTACCAATGCTCGAGCAGGGCATCCTCTGGCCGAGAAGTGAACGTTCCTGTGTCGAGAGCCGGAAGGCATGGTGTGATTCGCTATACTCGTTCGATGAAACGAATCTGGTCGATACTCATTTGTGCTGGTGCTGCCCTCGCGGTGGCTGGTTTTGCGTCCGCGGGAACCGCATCCGCCGGGCCGGGCGCCTCCAAGCCGCCTGTCCAGCATGTGACCGTGGTCCTCGCTCCGTATCTCGTATGGGAGGATCTCACTCCCACGGCAACCCCGACGCTCCTGCGGCTTGCGCAGGGGGGTGCGATCGGGGCGGCGAATGTGCGCGGCCGCGTTCGTGGACCAAGTGGCGTGCCGTCACCGACAGAGGCCGCGTTGTGTATATCGGCAGGCGCTTGGGCGCTGCCGCCCGTCGACTCACTCGCATCGTTCGTCGCAACGGAGTCGTACGAGGGTAGCGGCACCGCAGCTCAGGAATATCAGCGGGTGTTCGATGCACCGCTCGGCAGCGCTCGTATCGGGTACCTCGGACTACCTCAGGTACAACGGTTCAACGATGAGGAGTCGACCGATGCATTTGTCGGCGTCCTGGGTCAGGCGATTGCTGACGCGGGGGGACTCACCGCAGCGATCGGCAACTCCGACGTAGGGTATCCGGGCACGACGCTGCGATTGGAACGACCCGCTGCCGTGGTCGGCGCGGACCTGGAGGGCAGGGTCAATGCGGGGGACGTCTCGGCGGGGCTACTCGCTGACAGCGCCGTGTCGCCGTACGGCAGACGAACCGACATGGCACGGTTTGCCGCGGCGCTACAGCGTGTCGACCAGCTGACCTCGTCTCACCGTGGTCCGTCCCTCGTCGTTCTCGACCCGGGCGACCTGACGCGTGCTCGCGAGTTCGCGTCACAGGCGACCACCCAGTCCGCGGCCGCCCAGCATGCCGCGGCACTGCGTACACTCGATGCGGTCGTTGCGCTCGCGTCGAGGTCCGCGGGCGATGATGGCGTGGTCATCGTGGTTTCTCAGGCGCTCAACACGAACCAGTCCGGCGATCCGGAGGGACTCGGACCGTGCATCGTGGCAGGGCCCGGCTGGACCGGCTACCTCACGTCAGCCTCGACGCACCGGTCGGGCGTCGTCACCAACCTCGACGTGACGGCGACGATTCTCGATCAGCTCGGAATCACGCGTCCGGTCCAGGTGCTCGGCAACCCGATGATCGCCGTTGCGGGCCCGTCCGCGGTCGCGGAGCGCGTGTCCCACCTGCAGCGAATGAATGCCGTCGCCACATCCATCGAGATCGCCAAGGCCCCCGTACTCAATCTCTACATCGGTTTCGCGGTTGTGCTGTTGCTGATCTCGGCATTCGTGGTTTCGCGCGCGCATCTGTGGCGCGCAGCCGCGGCCAGGCGCGTGGCCGCCATCGTTCAGGGTGCCGTTCTGCTCGCACTCGCGATTCCAATCTCGAGTTGGCTCATGTTCGTCGTCGTTCGCTACCCGGCAACTGCGGTGAGTGCGGTGCTCACGCTGGTCGGTGTCTCGCTCGTACTCTGGGTGGGGGCCTTAGCGCTCTGGCGTTGGAGCAGACCAAATGTTCCCGTCGTAGCGCTCATGTCGCTCACGGTCGTCGTGATTCTCGTGGATCAGTTCTTTGGCGCGCCCCTTTCGTTCGTTAACTATTTCGGCTACTCGCCTCTGCCTGCAGCCCGCTTCTACGGCATGGGTAACGAGGCTGCATCGATTCTGTTCGGGGCATCGCTTGCAGGACTGGCGCTTCTGCTCGACGAGTGGCGTGACGCTACCTGGGCACCGATTGCCAGACGCCACGGCATAGCGATTCTCGGCGTGCTTGTGGTCGGAGCGGCTGCTGCGCCGTTCCTTGGCGCCAACGTCGGTGTCGCGATATGGGGCGCCGTAGGCTACGGCCTCGCGTGGATGCTCATGAACGGCCGAAGAATCACCTGGCGGACCACTGCGATCATGCTCCTGGGCGTCGTGCTCCTCATCGGTGCGTTCGCTGCAATCGACCTTCTCGGCGGGGGAGAACAGACCCATCTGGCTCGCTCGCTCTCCAGTGCACAGCAGGGCGGTGCCGGCGAGCTGTGGACGATCGCCGTGAGGAAAGCCGAGACCAACATGCGCGTATTCACCCGCACCAACTGGTCGTGGGTGCTCGTCGCGGTACTGGCGTTCCTTGGCTTCATGCGGTTTCGACCCAAGGGTGACTTCGCCGATACGCTCGACGAGAACCCGCGCTTCGCCGACGCCATCACCGTGACGCTCGTCGCAGGAGCTCTGGCCTTCTTCACCGAAGATTCGGGCATCGTCATACCTGCGCTGATCATGCTCTACACCGGCGCTGGGATCATGTGGCTGATGCTGGTCAGACTGGGTGACAGGGGAGAGGGGTCAGCGTGACGTCATCCGCACTCCTCCTGCTGGTATCCGGCGTCGTTCTCGGCGTCGGAGTTCCTTGGCTCGGGATGCGTATGCTCACTCCATCGCTCCGACTCTCCGAGAAAGCGCAGTCAACAAACTTCCGCGGCCGGTCCGTGTTCTATGGTCTTGGGGTCGTGTGGCTGATCTGGGCGGGCTGCGCGATTATCGGCGGAGTGTTCGCGGCCTCACTGGTCTCGGCGTCCGTTCTGCCGATTCTCACGCTTGCAGGACCACTCGCACTCGTCGCGTTCGCACTCGGCGTGGTCGATGACGCGTATGGCTCCGGCTCGGATCGCGGTTTCAAAGGCCATCTGAAGGCGATGGCTCGCCGTCGCCTCACCACCGGCGGCATGAAACTCGTCGGTATCGGTCTGGCATCGCTCATCGCTGCCGCAATCCTGAGCGGCATCGCTCCCTGGAGCGGGGGTGAGGCGGGTGGCACGACTGTCACGCGGGTCCTAGCGACCCTGGTCGCCGGTGCGGCCATCGCGCTGACGACGAACCTCTTCAACCTGCTCGACCTCCGGCCCGGGCGGGCGCTGAAGTCGTATGCGCTGCTCGGACCACTCGCCCTCGCGTCCACGGTGATCGGCCTGTCGATTGCCGCCGGCTGGAGCGATACCCGTGGCGTAGCAGGCATGGCGCTGGATGCTGTGGTGCTCGGGCTCTTTCTTATCGGACCGTTCGTGGCTGTGTACCGTTACGATCTGGGCGAAGAGGGCATGCTCGGAGATGCGGGGGCCAATCCCATGGGGGCGGTTGTCGGGCTCCTGATCGTCAGCGGTCTGCCTCTTGTCGGTCTGCTCGTCTGGACCGCACTGGTGCTGGCTCTCAACCTCGCGTCGGAGCGTGTGAGCTTCTCGGCGGTGATCGAGGGCACTACTGCGCTGCGGTGGCTGGACGGGCTGGGTCGACTCGCTGACCTGCCCAAAGGCATGGAGCCTGAGGATGGTGCCGACCAATCGGATCGCTAGGAACACCGCACGCACGAGAACTCGTAGGAATCAAGACGCGAAACTGAGCCGCAAGCGCAGTAGAATCACAAACGGGTCAAGCACGGACGACATCGAGCCGGAAGGGCAATCATGGCAACAAAGCACATCTTCGTGACCGGAGGCGTCGTCTCCTCGCTCGGCAAGGGCATCACCGCCGCATCACTCGGCCGCCTGCTCAAGGCTCGCGGCCTCAAGGTGACGATCCAGAAGCTCGACCCGTATCTCAACGTCGACCCCGGCACCATGAGCCCCTTCCAGCACGGCGAGGTTTTCGTGACCGACGACGGCGCCGAGACCGACCTCGACCTCGG
>JBBRWO010000158.1:0-4303 GCA_038249135.1 Coriobacteriia bacterium | reverse complement strand
GGGCGTGCCGCCCGCGGCGGGATATGGTCGATGATTCTCATCGTGAGGGACGAATCACTCGTACTACGTTTATGCTAGTTTGACCTCCATTGGAATGCGCTGTGCGTCAACTCTACGAGTCTAGCGCCGCTGGTCCAATGGCAGAATCAAACGTCGCGTACTCCATAGCTCGTGAGTGGAACATCGAGTGACCGAGATGTATGTTCTCAGCCGCTCCGTTCGGAGGCGGCGTCGGACCCAACGTGATGGAGCGGAGTGCCCCTATCACTGAGAGGGTCGGTTCGCACTGGAGCCGAATCCGCTCGCGGATGAGTAGGACGCCGCAGCCCGACGCGGATCGGTTGCCGCCGATACCAGCAGACGGCGCTGGAATGACGCGTCGACACCGCCGTAGAGGATGGGCATCGTGCCCGACTTCCAGCGACCGGCCGATGCGATATCATCGACGGCGACGCCGGCGGCGACTTGTGAGGCCGCACCGCCCTGACGGAAACACTTGCCCTGGAAGACGGCCGGACCGAGATCCTGAGTCTTGTGTGCCGCCTCGAGTGCACGGAGTACGGCGTGTTGCGTGATGACGGCGCCGTCGAGGTGGAAGATGTCGACGCTGGGCGCCCCAAGCTCGGCGCGGTAGCAGCACCAGGCCCAGATTGCGCGAACGGCGTATGCAGCGGCGACCGGCGTCGCGCCACGCTTCCCGTGCTGATCGGCCTTCGATCGGCCGATGTCCCATGTGAAGCGCACAGGTGTCGGACGGTCCGCCCGAGCCTCCTTCGCGTCGATTCGCGCGCCACCTGTGTCGAAGAAGACGAGTGACGAGAGTTGCGGCGGTGGTCGAGCGAGCTGCCCGGATACGACGCCGAACAGCTCAGCCGGTCGTGGCATGGCGGAGACACCGAGGCAGCAGATTGCCCACATGAGCATGCCGCGTGCGGTGCCGCCATCGCGCAGGGCGCCCTCGAGCAGAGTGAGGAGTTCGACGGTGAGGCGAGTAGGGGCGGTGAAGGCGGGTGCGGATGGTGAGGGGCGCTGTTCGTTCTTGATGCCCTTCAGCACGCGACCGACAAACTCGTGCTGGAACGGGTTCTCACCTCCGCTGCGAGTCTGCTCGATCCACCACGTGCTCGCCGCGCTGCGGTAGCCGGCGATCGATGCCGGCTTGAGGCGGAGTTCGTCGGCGAGTGACGCGAGCCAATCGGCGACCGTGTCGCGCGTGGCGTCCGAGGCCTCCGGTGATGCGCCTACCTTCGCGCGGGCCACCCAGTATGAGGAGACTCCGGCTGAGTAGGACGCGCGAGTGGAGGACTGGATGGCAGCAGCGGCGTAGCGGTCGGCAGACGAAGGCGCGCGTGGAGCGTGGGCTGCGGATTGGCGTTCGGGCATAGCGCGCGGTACTGGTCACACATGCCATGGCGTGAGAGAATGTCAGCACCTTGGTTGAGTACGCCTGGTACGTGCGTGGCTCGGTACACGAATCCGTTGCGGCCGGCGGCGAGTGCGAGTTCGCGCACGAGATGCGACATGTCGGGTTCGGACGAGGTGCCCTTGTTCACGGCGTACATCGCCGCCTCGCAGTCGGTGCGGAAGATGATGGCCTTGCCGGCATACCGATGACCCCAGGCATGAGCCGCACATACGAGCGCGTACAGCTCGAGGAACGGCATGGCGACCTTCTGGAGGCGCATTGCGGCGGCGAATACGTCGGGCGGCCAGCCCGATGCGAACCATTCGGTGCCGCAATGGCCGCCGTAGCCGGTCAGGCATGCGTCGGTGTAGAACTCGTCCGCTGCGCGCCAGATCGATCGATCGGGCAGGACGGCGACGCCGGTCCAGCGGCACGCGTCCTGCGAGACGAGTGTATGCCACCAGACGATGTCCTCGCGCACATCCTTGCTGATGGCGTACACCTGCGCGCGGCCCGCCCCAGGCTTACCGCGGTTGTACTTCAGCCCGGCGATGAGTTTGTAGAGGCGGCCGGTGAACGGTCGACCGGCGGGGATGACGCAGCAGCACCAGTGGAGGAATCCACCGAACTGCTCGTATTCCTTGATCGTCGCGGACGACTTCGTGCCCCAATCCGTGATGAGTGTTCGCAGTCGCACGAGCTTGTCCTGCGGCAGACGAGCGACCATCTCGATGGTGTCGAGCTCGATGCCGAGGAAGGTCAGGCGCGTCGTCGGGCCTTCTGTCTTCTTCGCGGAGAAGAGGACACCGATCCGCGCGGCCAGCCCGGACGCGTCGGTGAGGTGCTGACGTGCGACGGCCATGGTGTCGCGACATGGGCGAATCACGAACAGGAAGTCGTCAACGTAGTGCACGACACACGGGATGCGCAGAGTGTGCTCGAAGAAGTGGTGGAGTGCGCGCGCGTAGTACTCCCACAGGCGGCAAGAAGACTTCAGGCCGAATGGGAGCACGCGCTCGTAATAGTAATTGCCGCGCCAGCAGAAGCCGAGCAGCGGCCAGTCCTGCGGCCGCACAGGCACCTGCTTGTACGCGGCGTCGACGTCCATCTTGATGAGGAGGCAACCAGGGCCGGCCGCCCGGATGCCGCGCACCGCCTCATCGAAGCTGCCGAGCTGCAGCTTCTCGGTCTCGTGTATGCTGCCGTTCACGGAGTCTCCGCGGAACGCGTGCGACAGGTGATGAATCACCCGTATCTTGTCGGTGCCGGTCTTCGGCACCGCGCCGATGGGGGAGATGAAGATCATCCCGTCGGGCTTGGTGTCGAACGGGCCGGCCTTCTTCCCCGCGGCGACGTCTGCTGCGATGACTGCATCGACCTTGACCATGTCGATCTCATCGACTTGCAGGTTCTCGGCGTCCGGGCGGGGCGCGCGATCACCTGTGAATCCGACATCGACTCCTTGTCGATTGCCGTCGAGGATGACGCGCGCGTCGTCGGGATGCTGCTCGGCGAAGCCACTTCGCTCGAGCTCGAAACTCCAGGCGTCGTGATCCATCGTGGTGAGCGATGAGATCGGCGTCGCGTCGTGAGTGAATGGTCGCCATGGGGGTGCAGCGGGCGCGCGCGGGGCTCCCGTACTCGTCTGCACCTCCTGGCCCCCTCACTGTGGCGTCGCCTTCCCCAGCGAGGTGGCCGGGCCGCCCGGCGGTCGGAATGTCGCCGACGGGTGTGACGCTCGGCGCGCGCACGTCTGGTCCGTATGATCCGCTCCTCCACACAGCATGCAGACGTGCCGGCGGCCTGTCACGCATGGCCCATGTGCGGTGCAGTTGCCGTTCTGCCACTGTTTGCAGATCTGGTGCGCGTGATGCGGAGGGAATGCGGAGGCAATCGAGCTAGCGCGTGATGCGAATTCGTTGCCGAACGCTTGCGGCATGCGAGCCGCACCCGCGGTCGCGCGCGGGGCACCCGGCGATGGTGTCGGTGTGCGTTGAGTCGGTTGGATCGTGCGGCCGATGCGCCCGTACTTGTGGCTCAGCGCGTCGAGCGTGCCGCGATCGGTGTCGACGATACCGAGACCGACGAGCACGCGCGATGCGAGGACAGTGTTGACGTACTCGCGCGCGGCGTCCCAGCCGCTGCGCTTGCAGACCGCAGCCGCCGTGCCGTACAGCATGCTCCACTGCATTGCCGCCTTCGGCTGCTCGGCGAGAGCAGGAAGGATGGTCGAGTGCAGCGCGAGTGAGAACTGCTCGGAAGTCCACGTCGTGGCGGTGGGGAAGACTCCGTGTACGACGGACGAGTCGCCCTCGATCACCAGCTGCAGCTCGCCGAACTTCTTCACGTTCGATGCCGCCTTCGCGTAGTCGGTGCGCAGGATCGGCACGGCGAGGGAGACGTCGGTGAGAGCGCCCGCCTGGATGAGTGTGATAAGTGTCGTACATGGCGGGGCGAAGAGCGACATGTCGAGAGTGGTGCGGGCCTCCTCGAGTGCGGCCTTGGAGGTGATCGTCGCAGTTGCGGCGTAGATCGGGTTGGCCGCCGTTGGCCTCTCCTTCCAGGCCTGCGCGCAGCGTCGCTCGTGTTGGTCTTTCACGGTGTGCAACTGACCTGACGATGCAGCCGGGGCGCCCGCGTCTGATGCGGACGATGCGACCGATGATGCGAGGTCCTTGGCGACTGACGCTAGCGCTGCCTTCGACGTTGCGATCGCGATGTTATCCGGGTGACCCATAGTCACGTGGCCGTAGTGCAGGCATTCGCCGCACTTCCAGATCTCGATTCCGGCGGACTTGCTGACACGCACGGACGGGCCGCGCGGTGCAAAGCAGCAGAGGCAGTCCGGCGGTTCACGCTCGAGATTCGGCGTGTTCGGCGCGTCGGTCGGTTTGACGG
>JBBRWO010000157.1:0-4331 GCA_038249135.1 Coriobacteriia bacterium | reverse complement strand
CGAGCCCGAGCCGGAGCAGATCCTCGAGCGGCTGCTGCCCGTCTACGTCGAGACCGAGCTGTACCGCGCGCTGCTCGAGTCGGCCGCGTCCGAGCAGGGCGCGCGGATGACGGCGATGCGGAACGCCTCGAAGAACGCCGGTGAGCTGATCGACGCGCTCACGCTGGCGATGAACCGGGCCCGGCAGGCGGAGATCACCCAGGAGATCCTGGAGGTCGTCGCCGGTGCGGACGCGCTGACGGCGTGAGTCGAGGCGCCGCCCTCCGGACTACGCGTCGCGGATGCGCGGGTCGAGGACGCCGAGGGCGATGTCGGCGAGCGCGTTCGCGAGCACGATCACGGCGATCAGCACAACCGTGAGCCCGAGCGTCAGCGGGTAGTCGCGCCAACTCCTCGACGAGCAGCCGGAGCAGCGCCCGTCGTTTGTTCGGGCTCGCCGGCGGCGAGGGTGTCGCGGAGCCGGTCAGCGAGCCGCGGCGAGCACCGCGGAGTCGAGAGTCTCGCGCGGCTCTGCGACCCGGGGCGGCGAGCGCCTGTTCCTGCTCGGGGAACGTGCCGAGTTTCGTCTCGATCTCGGCAAGCCGGGCTTGACCTGTGTGGGGTCGAGGCCCCCGTTCTCGAGCGCCTGGTAGTAGCGTTCAAAGACGCGCTCGTCGCGGCGCCTGTGTGCCAAGGAACTGTTCGGGCTTTAGCTTTAGCGACGCATCCCGCCACCAAATCGCCCACGAACGCATCGGCCGTTCGGCAACCAACCGCGCCATTCGCCGCCAAGCGATGCACACTTCACCCCAGGGAAATTCACTGGGCGGGCGCCGCCAGCAGCGGCAGACTCCTCCGCAAGAGCGCGCACCGGCGCGGCGGGGTGATCACTGACTGACGAGCTTCATCGCGCGGACCAACTCCTCGTCGCGCCGCAGAGTTTGCCGGACGCCGTCGAGATCGTGGAAGCCGGCACCGTAAGTATGGCCACTAACGGTCCAGATCATGACGACGTGCCCGGCGAAGGCGCTCCCCTCGTTGGCGGCAGGAGGCACGAAGACCGCCTGGATCTTCCAGCCGTTGATCCTCAACGAGCGAATCGGGCGAACACGGCAGGGGCAGATATCGCGCCAAATCGGCCCGTTCACAACCTTCGTTGCATCTTTGAGTTCCGTAGGAGCGCCTGTAATCACGAGATGCTGTTCGAGCACGTTGCTTGAGCCGAAAATCCAGCCGCGCCACAGGTGACTGCAACCGCCCTCGCCTGCTGCTCCGATGATTTCCAACGAACAGTCGGCGGTGCCGGGCGTAGCACTCAATCCAGCCGGAATCCGCGTGGGGCATGGAACCGCGTATCCGACCTTGTGCGCAGTCGCATGACACTGGGCGACAAGCTGAGAAGGCGCATCCACGAACTTCAACCGAGATGTCGTACCAGGTGGTGTAGTTGACGCCGCGCTTGACGACGAAGCAGATGTCCCTGATCGACCCGATGCACACCCCACTATGGTTACAAGCGTCAAGACCACGGGAACAATCGTTGCGCTTCGCCAGGGGGGGTTACTTTTAGCCAAAACTGAGATGCACGATTACAAGAAGGAGAATAGATGGTACAACAATGCCTACCACGCGCGCGCTTCGTTGGAACGCGACGGCTGGATAGGCTGCGGCGGTTGCCGGGCAAGCGGCACGCTGGCAGACACCGATCATGGCAGGCACTGCACGGCCAAGGGCGAATCCGCCGCCATACAGGGCACCTACCGTCGGACCGGCCCAAAGACAAAAACTCACTCCACCGTACACGAGAGGTGTAGTCATTTCGGTGAGTAGACCGACTGACAACAGGCCACCGAAATAGATCAACCCAACAGGACCACGCGATGCGAGCCTCCTGTTTGCCTGTAACGCGTGGCGATCTCCGGGAAAGGAGCGACGGCCGAGTCCGTGCCAAAGACCCGCAGCTGTCAGGGCTGCAACGGCAAGCGCGGTAGAGACCATGTTTGGGAGCACCAATCCTGCTCCTCCGAGCGCAGTGTACGTAGATATCCCGAAGATCAGTCCTCCGACCATGAAGACCGTTGCGTTACGAATCCGACATGAAAGGCGACCGCCTCCCGACGCGATAAAATACGCGTTGGCTGCTCAGCCCGACTTGCTGTTAAGAAGTCCGACTGCTGTGCCGAGAGACAGCGCAGCAGTCGGCTCTACGAGGACTGTCATGCTGCCGACACCAGTCCCGGAATGTTCTCGACCGGCTTGTTCGGGCAAGCCCTCTGCGTCCCCTGAACATACGAGATACAGTGGCCGGACGAATCGTTGCAACTCGTCGTAGCGCAATCACAGCACGTCGTGTAGCTCCGGCACGAGCAACTGCCGCATGAGTACCACGACCCGTAGCATGTCCAGCAGCTGTCGCCTCCCCAGGTGCCAGCGTTGCCGTGGCAGTGACTGCCGTTGTTTAGGCATCCCCCGCTCCCGTTCGAGCAGTTACAGCCGCTGGGGCGGCCACTGGCGGTGCAGCACTGGCTCGGCCCGCACCCGGAGGGGCAGCCAGGACCCGTGGGCTCGCAGTAGCTCGTATAGGCGAGCGCCGTCGTGGCGCGAAGCAGCGACAGACCACCTCCGGCGCTTGCGATAGCAAGTCCCGCGAACAAACGAGTAGCTCCAAGCCGAAAGAGCCGCCGTCGGTCGATTCGTGTCGCAAGACCCTCGGCTGCCGTCTTCACGATGTCCGTCATCTGAGCTCCTTTCTCGCGCTGCGACTACGGAAGCTGCCTCCCAGCTGCGGCGATCTGCTTCTGTTCGTGGTGCTCGACCGGGGCCTTCTCAACGAGTGTCTCGATATCGATGACGTGATTTACGAGACCTTTTTCGGCCACAGCTCCCGACTGATCGAGCACGTAAGCGAACGGCAATGCAGAGACTTCAAACGCACTGTGGGCGGCTTCATCGAGACTGAGTCCCACAATCCAACCGACCTCCTCCAACTCGTTGGAGAGCGCCGGCGCCTCAGCATCGATCCAGTAGCGCTTCAGCCCACGAGCAACCGTTTCGTATTCCACGATTTCTGCCGCCAACTGTCTACAGATCGGGCACGTGGGCAGCGTGAGCAGTACGATGCTCGACGAGCCGCGCCACTCTACCTCAGACACGGTCCCTTGGATCATCACTTCAGCGTTGGGCGCTTTAGAACCTATGTCCAGACCCTGCAATGCGAGACGGTCGCGTCCGCGCATCCAGATCAGGCCGAACTGCCGGTACAACAGAAGCACCATGGTGACCAGTATGAGCGTCACGATCCACAATATCGCGTACGATGCAAGAAGAAATCCGCTCATCTAAGTCGGCACCTCTCTTCGATCTTCGATGGTCGCGAGGGCCACGATCATTGGAGCTTCCATCAGAACAAGCCCCAACAGCAAGCCGCATCCGACCCCGAATAGGTAGGCCCCAAGAGAGGGCGCGGCTGGCCGCACAGCGACGATAGCCGCCAACAACAGCAGGGTCATATTGCGACCGAGCAGCACCATTCTCTCCGAATCAGCTGATGCGCTGACACTTCTCCAACAGCCACAGCCGCTCGTCTGGCGCCCGCGCCCGGCGACGGCGGTAAGGAAGACGACGAAGACGCCGATCGCGGGAAGCGCGGCGACCCGCCCAACCCATGGCTGCGCAAGCAGCAGCCCTGCCGCGAGGAGCTCGACCGTGACGACTGGTGGGAGTGCTGCGTTGCCCAACCGAGCCAGGGGGGGTACAGCCCTTGCGAACGCGGCGATGAAATCGGATGGGTTGCGGAGCTTCCACCCGACCGACAGGACCAATGGGCGCACGCCCTGGCCAATCGGCTGCCGTTCCGCGGCCCGTCGCAGGTCTTCATAGCCGCGCGAAGCCGAAGCCGAAGCGAGCGGAGGTCCCCCTTCCACCTCGTGGGAGGAGATCGAGGCAGTCGCCGCCGAACTCGACCCGCGCTTCGCTGCGATCTCGGGTCTGCGCGCCGCCGGCACCGGCCTACGCTTCGAGGAGTGGGTCGCGCTGAAGCACCGCGATGTCGACCGCAAAACACGCGTCGCCTCCGCCTCGCGCGTCTACTCGCAGGGCCGGCTGAAGAAGTGCTCGAAGAGCTCGCGGCAGCGCCGCCGCGTCCCGCTCCGCCAGCGCGTCCTTGGCGCGCTCGACTCGCCGTCGCGGCGACTCGACTCGCCGCTCCTCTTCCCTACGGTTCCGGCGCTACGAGATCCTCCAGGCGTGGACGGGGTTCTCGGACCGGCCTTCCTACGCCGACGCGCAGGCGCTTGCCCACAAGGTCGCCGAGCTGTACGTGCAGGAGGAGGTCGACCGCGTCGTCCTCGTCT
>JBBRWO010000156.1:0-4477 GCA_038249135.1 Coriobacteriia bacterium | reverse complement strand
GTGGTAGTAGCTGGTGTCGAAGTACGGAGTCCACGGCGCCATGTTGGGGCCCTGAACGTAGCTCGGCGCAGCCAGGTGATAGAAGTGCGTGATGCTCGACATGAGGTACTCGGCAGCAAGCACTAGGTTGCGGATATGAAGCGCCTTCTCGGGTACGCCTTGGCCAGCAGCAACTCCCGGTGCGCCGGACATGCCGGTCTGGAAGTTCAAGCTGTTGTAGCCATAGACGGACTCAACCGCGAACATGGCCGTGGTGCCGTGAGGTACGGGACACACGCCACAGATACGCTGCACAAACGTGATCGAATCGTTGGGGTTACGACCGATCAGGAAGTTCTCAAAGCCACGCCACAGGTTTCCGTGGACGTTGGCTTCGCTAACGAACCCGCTTGCATCGGTAGTGAGCTTGACGCCGAGGTGTCCCTCGATGCGTGAAATCGGGTCTACTTCGACTTCAATGTTAGGTAGATTTGCCATCTGCTATCCTCCTCTCTTTCTTATCGAACGATGAACGGCAGGAAGCTGTCAGGATATCCGGCTTCCGTGCAGCCCATGCAGGGAGCGCCACCGGCGACACAGTTGCCGCCCTTGATGCCGTGCACGGCCTGGATGCCGTAGTCCCATGTGGCATTGTTGGTCGGCTGCTGGCCGTTCCAACCATGTGCGGCACACAGGGTCATGGTCTGCATACCCTTGCAGCCGATGAGCTGCAGGCAACCTGGGTCACCGGACTTAGCGGCGAACTTGCCGTCAAGGAAGTCCTGGTAGCGGGTGCAGAAGGCACCATGAAGCGTCTGGCCGTAGACGGCCTTCAGGCGACGCTGGCTGTCGACAGCCGCACCGTTGATGCTTCCGTCGGCCTTCAGGATGCCAAGAGGACCGTCGGCTGCGACTGCAGCGCCCGGGCCATTGGTGAAGTCCACAAGCCACGCGACGACCGTGAGGATGAACCACCACGGGTTGGTCGGGCAACCGGGAACCGCCACGACCTTGTTCTTGGCTGCGGAGCCCTCGTACTCAAGGAACGCGTAGGTTCCCATTGCACCGGTCTGGCTCTCGCCGAGTACCGGCGACACACAGGCGGGATACCCGCCGAAGCATGCACACTGGCCAATCGGGATGACCGCAACGCACTTGCTCTTGGTCGCGAGATCGAAGACGACGTCATCGAAGCTCAGCTCATCGGTGCCAGCGGTGACGCCAGGCGTACCGTCCATGCCGATGGAGCACCACGGAGTGGCGCCCGCGGCATCCCAGTAGCCGCCAAGCTCCTTGGGCTGAATCGCGCCTTCGACGATGAGCACAAACGGTGCGCCCGCATCGCCGTTGACCATGTTGTCGTTCAACCACTGGTAGGCCAGGTCGGAACCCATGCCCATGACGGTCTCATGGTACTGAAGATCGATGAAGTCGATCAGTACGTCGGCCACATCGATGATGTACGGATCGCCTGCGTTCTTAGCCGCATTGAAATCCGAACCCGTGACGCTGCCGGTCTTGCTGATGGTGCGGTGACCGTACGGATGCGTACCATCGCCGTAGGGATCGGCATTGAGAACGTGTGCCCCCGTGCCGTCGCCTCCTACCGCAAGGTCAAGCGCCGCAACGGTCGAAACGCCCGTGCCCACGATGGCATTACCAGTAGCGTTTTCAAACAGGCTGAGCAGAGATACCGAACAACCGGTGCACTCAGCGCCATGCACCCAAACCACCTTCGGCTTCGTGGTCCAAGCGGCACCCGCCCATGCGGAACCGTGGGCAAACGCTTCGCTGACCTTTGCAAGGTCGAGCTGGCTCATGCCCATGGCTGCAGCCAAGGTACCCAGCCGTGTAACAAACTGACGTCTTGTTATCGCCATGCTTTCCCAAACCTCCTTAACGCACTCCTAGTGCTAGTAAGACTTGCCGAGAAAGAGCACGAAAAAAGGCCCACCTCCTATCGAACTGCTCCGTATCTCGGAACACAGGGGGGGCCGACATTTGGGACGATGGCGGAAGCACCAATTCATAGGTTGGTAGATTACTTCCGACTGCGCCTTGGTCCGAGTGCCGGCTCCGACCTGCAAGTACACAGCTATATGCGATTGAGAATCGCTTAATCTGGCGCCCTTGTAACAGGTGTTACATTGGCAAGTGCTAATGCTACTCCCGCATGCCCGTGTGGTCAACGAGAAATCCGCAATTCCTACACATTCCTGCAGCGGAACATCCCCATGCCTTAAGAGTCATTCAGTTTCAATCGGCGTGGACTCGGGATTGGCGCCTGTACGAGTGCCATCCTTCGGCGCGTGGTAGCGGCTGATGAACTCAAGATGGTCGACGGTGGGAACCTCAAGCACACGGCCGATACGACGCAGCTCGCCGTTCTCCGTGCAGAAGAGCTTCGCGCGCTGTGCGATCGACATGATGATCGCGTCATGCTCGCTGAGCTCGTAGCGATCACGCAGTGCCTGCGCGTCGGACGGCGAGTACTCCGCGGGGTTCAGCAGCTCCTCCATGTCCGCGCGCCCCTGCACCAGTCCGCGTACGAGTTCGTAGTCCTCGGGCGTGATCTCCCAACGCACGCGAGGCTGCAACATGCGTTCAGCCTGCTCGGCGGCAAACATCGCGTTCACGAAGTCAGCCGTCGCGAAGAAGCGGCGCTTGCGGAGCAGGAGGAGGAGCGGCAGCAGCAGAAGCGGCGTCAGACACAGGGCCCAGCCAGTTGCCGTGGTCGGGACCGGGATCGGATTCGCGACTGAGGGCCATCCCCATACCTGAATGCGACCGTTGCTGCTGTCGGCGATGAAGATCTTGCGTTTGGAGTCGATAGAGACGTCGTTGGGGAAGTTGAACTGACCCTCGAGCACGCCCTGGACACCAAAGGTCAGGACCTTCTCGGAGGTCGAAGCGTCCCAGATAGTGGCGTCATGGGCCAGCGTGTCAACGACGACGAGCCGAAGCGGCTCTTTGGGGTCGAGCTTGGGCAAGAAGTCCAGTCCGCGCGGGAGCCCCTGCGTGACCTGCATACGCTTGAAGTCGCCACGCCGGTCGAACACCTGAATGCGGCGGTTGTTGGAGTCGGCAACCCAGACTTCGTCGCCACGAACCTTGACTGAGTTGGGGAACTGAAACTGCCCCTCCCCTGCGGTGGGATCGTTGATCATGCCAAAGGTCCCCACGCTGCGGTTGAACGCACCGTCGGGACGGAAGATGAGAAGTCGGTGACCGTTCAGTATCTCGGTGACGTAGAGAGTACCGTCCGGCGCAAACGCCATAGCGAGTGGCGCCCACACAACGCCCTTAGGGACCTTGATGGTAGGCAGCTGATCTTTGGGAAGCTTGGGATCGAAATAGCGAAGGAACTTACCTTCGGGGCTGAAGACGGCGATACTGCGGACTCGGCGATCGCTGACCCACAGCTCGCCGGTCTTGGGATGCTTGGCTACATACATGGGGACAACGAGCTTGCCCTTCCCCCAGGTCGCGACCTTGGTGCCAGTCGTGGTGAAGACATCAAGTGCACCACGACGCGAGTCGGTCACGTACACCCTGTTGCCGCTGACCAAGACGCCGAGTGGGCGAACCAGCCGGTCCTTCCCCTCGCCGCTGAACGAGTACAGATACTGCGGCATGGGAAGAAGCTCGGACTCATTGATCTTGATATCGATACCCAGCGACCTGGTCGAGCGATAGTTCACATACGCCGCTGCGAGCAGTGCAAGGAGAAGGACAAGCGCGACGATCGCGATGATTTGGCGCATCCGCTTACGGGACATGTGCTGCGTTCCTCCTGGATCGTCACGGCATGTGCCGCAGTGGCCATTCGAGCGGACTACTTGGCTCCGAGTTGAGCCAACTTGTTCTTGAGGTCTGAGTCACCGGGCTTGAGCACCAGCGCCGCCTTCACTATCTTCGCGGCGGCAGCGGTGTCTCCGCTTGCCTTGAGCGCATCGGCGTGGAAGAGCACGGCGTCGGTGCTTTCAGGATCCAGCGCGCTCGCCAACAATGCCGCATCGATCGCGGCCTGGTACTTGCCGGCCGCAAGCTGGTCACGCCCATCCGCAATCGCGCTCTTGGCAGTACCAAGCTTCTTCAGTGCTGCGGCAGGCTGGTCCTGCTCAGGGGCGAGATCCGCGGCCTTGCGCAGGTGAATCGCCGCGTTGATCTTGTCGCCCTGATCCAGAAGGATCATTCCGTAAAGGTAGTGCGCCTCGGGATAGTTGGGATCGAACGCGAGCGCGGCATTGAGTTGCTTGATCGCAGCCGCGTCCTCCCCCATCCCGCGAAACGACTGTGCGAGCAAGTAATAGCTGTCGGATGCGTCCTTGCGGATTCGCAGGGCCCCCTTGAAGTAACCCGCCGCGTCTTCGTAGCGACGCTGCTCGAGCGCAATCTCGCCCAGATGGAAGAGCGCCTGTTCGCGGCGCTCGTTCATGGCCTCGTACTGCGTCGCTTGGGTCAGCTCGACGACCTTGGTGAAGTACTTCTCGGCGGG
>JBBRWO010000155.1:0-4485 GCA_038249135.1 Coriobacteriia bacterium | reverse complement strand
TCGATGGCGTTCGACGAGTCCGTGAACAGCATTACGCCGCCCACTCGTCCCAAGAACGCGCCACCGGTGAGCGCGTCGGGAAGCTTAGAGGCTATCGCCGTGTCACCCAGACTCGTCCAGGCACGGTCGATCGCGGCGAACTTGGCGATGTCTTTTGCTGCGGTGTAGCGGTTCGAGCTCGTGGTCATGCGTGTGGCTCCGGCGGCCGGAGTGCTGATGTAGGTGGTGGAGGATGCCGCGTAGCGCGGCTTGTCCTTGAGAGCCGGGGAATCGAGTACGTCCTTGACCGTCGTGGGGATCTTGGTCTTTTGGACCGAGAGCATCGGCATGGTCTGCGCATACGCGATCGGAGAGGCTGCGAGTGCGTCGTAGAAGGCGCTGTCACTGTCGCCAGCGATCAGGATGACGCCGTTGATCGCGGCACCGGTCTTGGCGGTCTCGGTCACCATGCGTGTTGCAATCAGCGCCGAGGTCTCGTAGCGGTCGCGACCTGCGAACTGATCCTTGGTCTGGCTCACGCCCGATATCTTCTTCATGTCGTTCCAGCGCGCGACGGGCACGACAGCGGTCCCACCCACGATGTGTATCTGGACGCCGGGGTTCTTCTTTGCGATCTCGGTGATGATGGTTCTCGTGATGCTCGGTAACCTCGTGTACTGGACGGTGAGCACGGGGGCGTCGTAGATGCCCGCGAGTCCGGCCGCCGTCAGAGGATCGGGCTCTTTGCCCGGCTCGCCGTTGGCGATGATGATGTGCTTGACGCCCGTCCACGCCTTGGTTCCGGCGGGATCCCAGCCCTTGCTTGCGAGCGCCGCAGCTGTGGCGTAGCGGTCACTGCCCGCGATGCGGCCGACCGAGCGCGTGATTGCGTACGAGACGCTCGTCGTGGATTGCCCCACGGCATCGGTGGCACGTGCGAAGACAGCGTAGGAGTGAGCACCGACCTGCGTCGGGTCAGGCGCCCAGTTCCAGCCCCACGTGTCCCAACCGCTGACCGTGGATGCGGAGTTCCAGAACTGCGTCGCGATCCACCCGATATCCGGATTCCAGTACTTGCCATCATCGCGCAGAACCGAGACCTCGACAGTTGCCACGCCTGCCCCGACGTCCGAGGAGGTTCCCGCTACGAGTCGGGTGCTGGAAGAGGCGGAATCGTATGTGACAGGCGAGGTCAACGACACCTTTGGCGGTGTCGCCGTCGTCCACGTCCAAGTCGCCCCGCCGTTGTTGGTGCGCCCGATGGTCTCGTTTTCGCCCACGACGATCCACTTGGTTGCGGTGATCATGGAGACCGACCGGAGCCTGACCGCCGGCGCGCCGACGGTTCCCGTCGTCCAGGTGGAACCGTCAGTCGTCCACTGGACTCCACCGGTCTTGGCGGAGGTGTAGCCGACGACGACCTTGTGATTCGCGTCTGATGCGTCGATTCCGAAACCGTCGAGCGTACTTACCCCGATCTTGGCTCGCTGGTTGGTGGACCAGTTCGTACCGTTGACGGTTTGGACCACATTCAGACCGGGACCGACAGCGTAAGCGTGGGTTGTGTCAACCACGACCAGGTCGTTCATGGGGCCGATCGCAATGTTGGGGATCGCCGCAGGCGTCGTCCAGGTGGATCCGCCATTCACGGTCTTGTAGATAAGCAGACCCTTCAGTGCCGTGGCGTTGCTGTAGGTCGCATTCGTCCACTCGGTACCTATCGCCCAGCCGGTCAACCCGTCAGGCGCAAACGCGACCTTGTCCATCTTGGCGTAGGTGGCCGGCCCGGGAGTGTAATCGCCGTTGGGGGCATAGGTTCCCGGATATATCGGTCCTCGGAACCGTTGAGTCCAGCCGGAAACACCGTTCGCGCTGGTGTAGATGACCCCGACGCCCCCGTCAGTCGTGGCAGGGTCGGCTCCAACCGCAACGTAGCCGATCGAGCTCTTGGCGATGTCAGAGAAGCTCGCGCCTCCGCCGATGATCGGCGTGTTACGAGCCCACGTTGCACCGGCATCCTCGGTGGACATCACCATGTCGTCGTACTCGCTGACCGCCCGGGCGCTCGAGGAGCCACTGAACCCGATGCCCATCGGCATACTGGGCCCGGTCAAACTCGCGTGCCACGTGGCGCCGCCGTCGTTGGTCGCCGACATGAAGCCATTTCGAGCAGTGCCATACCACCCGCCGAGATACCCGTGGGTGGTGCTGGAGAAATCAACTGTGCTGAGGTACGACGCGCCAAATGCCGGCACTGCCGAGAACACGAACACGAAGGCCGCTACAGCCAGAAGAATCCTGCGAGTCGATCGCATCACAACCGCCTTACCCATGGCATTTCGCGAAGACCACATCGTGGGCGTTGTCCGGCGCTCACGACGGGAACCGATTCTAACACCGAAAACGCTCACAGCCTTCTCGGTAGGGATTTGACTGCAACCCTCGTGCCGTCTTGCGGCGAAGCTGTCGGCTAGGACCAGCTCTCCTTGTGCACAAACTCGGGGTTATAGCGGTCGACATCGGCGCCCGCGCCCTCCGGCACTCCAATGGCGACGAGGCAGAGTACGCGCATGTCGTCTGTCACGCCGAGGAGTTTGGCCACCGCGGCCTCCCTCTCGACTTCAGGAAACACGCCGATCCAGCAGGTTCCCAGTCCGCTGGCGTGAGCGGCGAGCAGCATGTTCTGTGTCGCTGCCGAGCAGTCCATCGCCCAGCGGTTGGGGGCTTTCGCGGAGGTCGGATGCGCCAACACAGCGATGGCCACCGACGCGCGCCCAATCGGGCCGGCATACGGCGAGATCTCAGAGAGTTTCGCGCGCATCTCGGCATCGCGGACTACGACGAACCGCCAGGGCTGCTCGTTCATCGCCGAGGGAGCGGCCATCGCGGCGCGCAGAAGGCGCTCGACCTGAGCCTCGCTGACGGTGTTGTCGGTGAAGCGGCGAACGCTGCGACGGGTGTGAATGGCGTTGATGACATCCATGCGGTGCCTCCGGTCAGACTGTCGTGGGCGCGTCGGTCAACGGCGCGGTGTCGGGCGCGGTGTCGGGTGCGGACAAATCGTGCTCGCGAGCGGCAACACGGCGACCATCTCGGCGAATCACGGGACTGGTACCGAACAAGAGATCGTTCTCGAAGGATACGCGCTCCATGATGATGAGTTCTCGGGCGAGCTGGTCGACGTTCAAGCGGACCTCGGGTGAGTCGATGGTGAGATCGTGCAGGTCGACACCCTCGAGCTTGCCCTTCTTCTTGGCGTGTACATACGTCTTGAACATCGAGCCGCGGATTCGCGCCTTGGTGGACGGTTTCCTGAGCGCGTCGAGCATGCGGGTGCGCAGCGCCTCGAGTTCCTCGGCGGGTGTGCGTTTGGAGAGCGCGGCCAGCGAGCGGCCGATGTCGTCGGCGACGGGGCGCGCGGTCTCCTGGATGACGAACTTCACCACGTGCCACGCGTCATACAGATCACGTGCCGAGGAGATCTCTCGGTTGCGCAGCCATAGCCACGCATGCAGACGGCGGCGCGCGTCCCACCACATGAGCGAGTTCGAAAGCGCCTCGTCAGAGATGAGGAACAGGCCGCTGTCGGCCAGCATCGCGCCAAAGACGCCGGCGCCCAGCTGCTCGGTGCGGCGTTTGCCGACGCGTGCCTTGGCAAGACCACACGTGGGCGACGCCTCCTTGGCGATGAACGCCACGACGCCAGCTCGCTGAAGCGCCGCCATCGCATCCCGCGATCCGGCGACGACCCGCTCGGTGACGTCGTTGTTGCGGCGGTCTCGAACGGTGGCTGTGCCGGCAAGCACCTCGGCCCCCGTACCTGTCAGGTGGATCGGCGCGCGCGGAACCCCGAGCCCCGCGAGGCACTCCGGACAGACGGGTGTGAAGACGAAGTCGGAGCGCTCACGGCCCACGATCGCGAGAGCATCGAACGCGTGCCCGTTGTAACGAACCGGGCAGTTGAAGGCGCACGCACTGATGCCGATGGGTACCTTACTGGTGATGATCGCAGCCACGACGCCGCCCCTCCGCAGATGATGGGTATCTCGCGGCACAGAATCCTCGCCGCACACCGAGTATGTACCCGAGCCCGAGTCAGGAGCTATCGCCTTCATGTCACGCACCGCAGTCGCCTGGTTCCGACGCGACCTCAGGCTCGCCGATAACCCCGCGCTCACCAACGCCGTCGAGCACGCCAACGTGGTGGTGCCCGTGTACGTGGCCGACGACCCGGCGGATCCGTTCGCCCCGGGAGCCGCCTCGCGAGCCTGGCTCGGGCGCTCGCTCCTTGCACTCGGCGCCTCGCTCGCCGCGCACGGTTCCGGTCTCTCGCGACTCGCCGGCCCCGCAGCCGGCGCGCTGCCCGCCTTCGCCGCGGCGCACGGCGCAACACTCGTGACCTGCACCCGCGATTGGTCCCCCGCCGGTCTGGCCGAGGAGGCCGCGGTCCGCGAAACGCTCGCCGCAGCCGGGATTGAGCTGTTCGTCGCCGAGAGCCAGCTGTTG
>JBBRWO010000154.1:0-4497 GCA_038249135.1 Coriobacteriia bacterium | reverse complement strand
GAAAGGATCGGGAACATGCCTGACATCAGGATGCGGCTTGGCCGAGACGTACTCGTCATCGAGGGCGCCATGGGCACCATGCTGCAGCGCGCCGGACTCCCCGCGGGTGAGTGCCCGGAGCTGCTCAACATCACCGCCCCTGAGATGGTCGGACAGGTGCACAAGCTCTACGCGCTCGCAGGAGCCGACTGCAGCATCACTAACACCTTCGGCGGTTCTGCGCCCAAGCTCGCCGAGTACGGCATGGGCGACCGCGTCGATGAGTTCAACCGAGCGGCGGTTCGCATCGCGAAGCGTGACGGCGCCGCTCACGTGCTGGCAGATGTCGGTCCGACCGGGCTCGTGATGGAACCGCTGGGGTCGGCGACGTTCGACCAGGTGTTCTCGGCGTTCGCCGAGCAGGTCGCGGCGCTCGCCGCCGAGAACCCCGACGCCATTCTCATCGAGACCATGACCGACATCGCTGAGGCGCGGTGTGCGGTGCTCGCCGCACGCAGTGTGTGTGACCTGCCGGTGTTTGTGACCTGCACATTTGGACTCTCTGGCCGTATGGACCTCTCGGGTACCGATCCGGAGACGGCGGCTGTCGTGCTCGAGGCCGCCGGCGCCGAAGCCGTGGGCATGAACTGTGGACTCGGACCGGAGCAGATGCTGCCGCTGCTCGAGCGCATGGCGAGCGCGACGACGCTGCCGCTTCTGGTGCAGCCCAACGCCGGGCTCCCGACGCTCGACCGCGACGGCAACACCGTGTTCCCCGGTACGCCCGACGAGATGGGCGCCGCCGCCGCCGCGTTTCGTGCGATCGGTGCGGCCGCTGTGGGATCGTGCTGCGGCTCGACGCCGGCCTACACCGGCGCCATCGTCGATGCTGTCGCCGACAAGGACTGCGTCGAGATCGCCGGTCGCGGGTTCTCGGCGACGGCACTGGCCGGTCCTCGACGCGTGGTCGAGCTTGGTGCAGGGGCGCCCATCCGCGTGATCGGAGAGCGCATCAACCCCACCGGCAAGCCCGCGCTCGCCGAGGAGCTGCGCTCGGGAGCGATGAGCATCGTGCGTGCGTTCGCCGCAGAGCAAGAGGCGGCGGGAGCGGACCTGCTCGACGTCAACGTGGGTGCGGCGGGCGTCGATGCCGCGGTGGCACTGCCGGCCGCGGTGCTGGCGCTTGTCGGCACGACCGAGCTGCCGCTGGTGCTGGACACTACCGATCCGATCGCACTCGAGGCTGCGCTGCGGGTCTACCCCGGACGCGCGCTCATCAACAGCGTCAACGGTGACCCCGAGTCGATGGCCAGCGTGCTGCCGCTCGTCGCTCGTTATGGTGCGGCAGTCGTCGTGCTCGCGCTCGATGACGCGGGCATTCCGTCGGACGTCGCAGGTCGCATGGCGATCGTCGGCCGAGTGCGGACAGCTGCCCATCGTGCCGGTCTGAGCGACAGGGATCTGGTGGTAGACGCTCTGGTCATGACGGCTGCCACCGATGCTGACGCCCCTCGCGTCACCGCTGGTGCCGTCGCTGCCGCACACGCAGCTGGACTCGCAACCATTCTCGGCGTGAGCAACGTGAGCCACGGGCTTCCGCGCCGACCACTGCTCAACGCGGCGTTCTTCGATGCTGCAGTCGCCAACGGACTTGACTCCGGCATCATCAACCCCAACGACCACGTGGTCATGGAAGCGGTGCGTATCGCGAACCAGGCTCGCGCCGCCGGGGTGTCGCCCGACCCCCACGGCGAGGCATGGAAGGCCTGGGATGCCGCCTACGCAAGTGCACTCGAGGCGGCCGAGGCGGGCGCCGAGGCACTCGTCGGCGAAGCTGCCGGACCCGCCGAGGAGATCGATCCGCGTGTTGCGCTCGAGACCGCCGTGCTCCGCGGGGACTCCGATGCCGCGCCGGTGTTGGTCGAGGCCGTCATCGCTGCGGGTACGCCGGCGACGGAGATCATCGGGATCGTGCTGACGCCGGCGATCCAGCGACTGGGCGACGCGTACGGGCGCGGCGAGGTGTTCCTGCCGCAGATGATGATCGCGGCCGACGCCATGAAGTCCGCGGTCGCCGTGGTCAAGACGTACCTGCCCGCCGGCTCGGCGGACGAGAATGAGGGCCGCGTCGTGTTTTGCACGGTCAAGGGTGATATCCACTCCATCGGCAAGGACATTTGCGTCTCGCTGCTGGAGAGTCAGGGCTTCGTGGTCGCCGACTTAGGTGTCGACGTTGCAGCGGAGGCTGTGCTCGATGCGGCGGCGGGCGCTGATGCCGTGTGTCTCTCGGCGTTGATGACGACGACGCTGCCGGCGATGCAGGCGACAGTGACGGCGGTACAGGCAGCTTCACCGGGTCTGCCGGTGTTCGTTGGCGGCGCGGTGGTGACCGCCGAGTGGGCGGAGTCGATCGGCGCGGGGTACTCGGCGGATGCTCCGGGATGCGTCAACGCGGTGCGCGAAGCCGTCGTGGGCAGGCGTGAGGTCCGATGATCATCACCAAGCCGCGCGACTGGGATCGCATCAAGGCAAACCTGATCGAGATCGATGCACAGACCGTGTTCCTCATGGGCTGCGGAGAGTGCGCGACTGTGGCGGGTACCGGTGGCGAGAAGGAGCTAGCCGAGGCGACCGCTCGGCTTGAGGCAGCGGGTTACACGGTGAGCGGAAGCGTCGTAGGGGCGGTCGGCTGCCACTCCGGCGGGACCAGACTGGAGACCCGCAAGCACCAAGCCGAGATTGATGCCGCCGATGCGGTCATCGTGCTCGCGTGTGGCGCAGGTGTTCAGACCACCGCCGACGCCATCAACAAACCGGTGTACCCAGGACTCGAGAGCATGTTTCTGGGCAACGTGGTCCGGCATGGCGTCTTCGAGGAGCGGTGCCAGATGTGTGGCGACTGCGTTCTGGATAAGACCGCCGGCATCTGCCCCGTGACGACCTGTCCCAAGGGTCTGCTCAACGGTCCGTGCGGTGGCATGTGGGACGGCAAATGCGAGGTGCTGACCGACCGCGATTGCGTTCACGTGAAGATCAAGCAGCGACTCGCCGAGCAAGGGCGGAGCCGCGTCAAGACGATTCCCCCCAAGGATTTCTCGGCGAAGCTGAAGCCGGGGAGCGTTAACATGCGACGCGAGCGGAGGGGCTCCGGCGCGGCTGATTCGGCGCAAAGCCCGCGCCTGCATAGGCCGGCCTCCACCCCTCCGCTCGCGTCGCATGCTCAAGAGGCCGACTCCAGTTCGAGGACCGAGGAGGAGGGCTCATGAGCCGGCTTCGGGACATGTTGGAGCGGGGGGAGTTTGTTATTACGGGGGAGGTGGCTCCTCCGCATGGGACGGATTACTCGGGGATGCTGGCTAGTGTTGAGAAGCTGTCGCCGTATTGTCATGCGGTGAATGTGACTGACAATCAGGGGGCTACGCTGCATCTGAGTTCTCTGGCGGCCTCTCGCGTGGTGCTCGACCACGGGAACGGGTGCGAGCCGATCTTTCAGCAGACCTGCCGAGACAGGAACCGGCTCGCGTTGCAGAGTGATCTGCTGGCGGCTTGGACGCTGGGGCTTGAGAACGTCCTGGTGGTGACCGGGGATGACCCGCGGGGTGGCGACCATCCCAAGGCCAAGGGCGTCTTCGACCTGGACTCCACGCAGCTCATCGAGGTCACGCGCAAGATGAACTCCGGCTTCGACATGAACGATACCGAGTTGTCCGGCGGCACCGACTTCTTCATCGGCGGCGCGCTCTTCCCCGAGGCTGAGCCGTGGGAGATCCAGCACGAGCGTGCGCTGCAGAAGATCGATGCCGGTGTCACGTTCTTCCAGACCCAAGCCATGACCGATTCCGAGAAGTTCGCGCGTGCCATCGAGGACCTGCGTCCCACCGGAGCGAAGATCATCGCCGGTGTACTGCTTCTCAAGAACCCGCGCGTCATCAAGTTCATCAACGAGCGCCTGCCCGGCCTCATGATTCCCGAGCACATCTCCGACCGCATCGCGATGGCTGCCGATCCACTAGAAGAGTCGATAAAGGTCGCCATCGAGCAGGTCAGGGAGCTCCGCGAGATGGCTGACGGCGTCCACATCATGCCGCTGGGCGCGGACGACGCTGTGGTCCGCATACTGGCTGGCGCTGACCTCGCGTGAGCCGGACGGAGCGGGAGTGAGCTGACGAGTGCAGCGCAGGCGACCTGCGCAGGCGCGCCCTTTGCGCCGAGTAAGACGCCGAAGCTGTACCGAACAGCCGACGGCGGCGAATCCCAGATCACACCAAGTCGGCGCCAGCCAGTATCCGCACCACAGCGTCGTCGGCACCCAAGGGCATGATGTGGACTCCGTCGGCGATCTCTCGGAGCACCTTCACTTGCTCGATTGCCACCTGGATCGACTCCTCGAGCGGATCTGCGGCCATCGCGATGCGATCCGAGATGTGCTCGGGAATCATGAGGCCGGGCAGGCGCTCGTTGATGAACTTGATGACGCGGGGGTTCTTGAGGAGCAGTACGCCGGCGATGATTCTGGCT
>JBBRWO010000153.1:0-4552 GCA_038249135.1 Coriobacteriia bacterium | reverse complement strand
GGCGCCGGCGGGGCATCCGGGTGGGCACCCAGCCGGCGTCCCGATGAGCGGCGGGCATCCTGGCGGACATCCTGCGGGCGTGCCGGGCGGTCCTGGCGGGCACCCTGCGGGCGTTCCGATGGATCGGCAGCGGCATGGTGGGGCTCGCAGCGTCGGGTTCCGTCCCGGGGGCGGGCCTGAGGCCATCGCGTATCAGGAGCGCACGGGCATCAAGGCTCCGCGCATCATCGCTTGGGAGATCACTCGTTCTTGCAACCTGTCGTGCGTGCACTGTCGCGCTGCTGCGGAGTTTGGCCACTACCACGGCGAGTTGAAGCTTGAGGAGATCAAGGCGACGATCGACAACATCGTCACGATCTCCAACCCGATCATCATCCTCACCGGCGGCGAGCCGCTCATGCGGCCCGACATCTGGGAAATCGTGGACTACTGCCACGAGAAGGGTGCGATGCCGGTCATCGGCACCAACGCGACCCTGATCACCGACGACATCGCGCAGAAGATGGCCGATCACGGCATCCCCCGCATCAGCGTCTCGGTCGACTTCCCGACCGCTGCAGGCCACGACGAGTTCCGCGGCGAGCCCGGCTGCTTCGACCAGACGATCGAGGGCATCAGAATCGCCAAGCGTCACGGCGTCGGCGTCCAGATCAACACCACGGTCACCACGCGCAACGCTCACCTCATGGAGGAGATGCACGACCTCGCCGAGAGCCTGAACGTCGACGCATTCCACATCTTCATGCTCGTTCCCACCGGCCGCGGTTCTGAGATCCTGGCCGAGGAGCTGCCGCCCGATGAGTACGAGAAGGTCCTCGAGTGGGCGTATCACCGTCAGAAGACCAGCCCGCTGCACTTCAAGCCGACCGATGCACCGCACTACTACCGCATCATTCGGCAGCTCGCCAAGAAGGAAGGCAAGAAGGTCACGCGTGAAGAGTACGGTCTGGACGCGATGACCCGCGGGTGCCTCGGAGGAATCACCTTCTGCTTCATTAGCCACATCGGCGACATCCAGCCGTGCGGCTACTTCGATATGCAACTCGGCAACGTCAAGGAGAAGCCGTTCTCCGAGATATGGACCGAGTCCAAGGTCTTCAACGACCTGCGCGACTACTCGCTGCTCAAGGGTAAGTGCGGGGCCTGTGAGTTCAAGGCGGTGTGCGGCGGTTGCCGTGCGCGTGCGCTTGCGGCCACCGGCGACTACATGGAAGCCGAGCCGTACTGCGCCTATGAGCCGCCTGCGTGGACCGGCGATCAGGCTTCGTGCGTCGAGACCGACTAGCGAGGCTGTTGAGCGAGGCTGTCGAGCGAGACCGACCAACGCGACTGACGCGAGACCGACCAGCGAGATCGCGTGTGCACAGGGGCAGCGGTTTACACCTCTACTTGACCGCGCGCGCCGTTACCCCGATTGTGATGGGGGACACGGTTCATGCATGCTGCTGGGTTGGGGGACCGATGGTCGATACGCTGTTCTTCGTTCACACGAGCGATCAGAACCCTAATGAGCTCGCCGCTTCGTACCAGTTGCGCGGGTGGAACATCGCCGCCGCCGGGCCGCACGCGGCCGATGCGCTTGACCGTATGGCCGTTTCGAGTCCGGTCGCAGCGGTCTTCTGTCTCGACGGTGACTGCGCTCCTGACGTAACCGCGTTCGCGCAGCACGCTCTGGCTGATGACCGCACCAACAAACCGCTCATGGTGTTCGTTGGCGGGGAAGCCAGCGATATCGCCGCTGCGCGGTCCATCTCGCCGTATGGCATCTTCGTGCGCCCCGACGAGCTGCCGTGGGTACTCAAGCGGCTCATCCCCAAGTACTGAGTCTGAAGCTGGCGTCGTCGCTGGTATACTCGTCTGTGCTGTCGCGCCACCTTGTGCGCGGCCCACGAGTCCCCCGACACGTCGAAAGAGGTCTTCGGACATGCAACACACCAAATCATCCGAGTTCTTCGCCTCCGCCCAGCAGTTCATCCCCGGTGGAGTGAACTCTCCGGTCCGCGCGTTCAAGTCCGTGGGCACTGACCCGATCTTCTACGAGCGAGCCAAAGGCAGCCGTGTCTGGGATGCCGATGGAAATGAGTACATCGACTTCGTCGGCAGCTGGGGCCCCATGATCCTGGGCCACACGCCCGATGCGGTTCTCGACGCGGTGCGCGGTCAGCTCGAGCGCGGCACCAGCTTCGGCGCCCCGACCATGGTCGAGATCGAGATGGCCGAGAAGCTCGTCGAGATCGTGCCGTCCATCGAGATGGTCCGCATGGTCTCAAGCGGCACCGAGGCCACCATGAGCGCAATCCGTCTCGCCCGCGGTTACACCGGGCGCGACAAGTTCATCAAGTTCGATGGCAACTACCACGGCCACTCTGACGCGCTGCTCGTTGCCGCCGGATCCGGCCTGCTCACGCTGGGTATCCCGTCGACGCCCGGCGTCACCAGGGGTGCGGCCGGTGACACCATCGTGCTGCCGTACAACAACGTCGACGCTGTGGCCGAGTGCCTCGCCGCCAACAAGGACCTGGTCGCGGCCATCATCGTCGAGCCGATCGCCGGCAACATGGGGGTCGTTCCGCCTGCCGCCGGATTCCTCGAGGGGCTGCGCCGTCTCTGCGACGAGCACGGCGTCATCCTCATCTTCGACGAGGTCATCTCGGGTTTCCGCGTCGCACTCGGCGGTGCGCAGGAGTTGTACGGCGTCACGCCGGACCTCACCACGCTAGGCAAGATCATCGGCGGCGGCTTCCCGGTCGGCGCCTTTGGTGGCCGTGCGGAGATCATGAAGTCGCTCGCACCGATCGGCCCCGTCTATCAGGCTGGCACGCTGTCGGGTAACCCGGTCGCCATGGTCGCCGGTCTCGCACTCATCCACGAGCTCTCCAAGCCCGGCACCTACGCCGAACTCGACCGTTTGGGCGCTCGCCTCGCCGGTGGTCTGTGCAAGGCCGCGCAGAACGCGGGCATCTCCACGAGCTGCAATCGCGTCGGATCGATGTCGACGATGTTCTTCACCGACGCCGAGGTCATCGACTGGGCGACCGCCGGCACCTCGGACACGGCCGCGTACGCCACCTACTTCCGTGGCATGCTCGACGCCGGCTTCACCATCGCGCCGAGCCAGTTCGAGGCGTGTTTCGTGTCCCTCGCGCACACCGATGCGGACATCGACGCATTCGTCTCGGCAGCGGGTACCGTGCTTTCCGGGATGTAGCAGAAGCGCGGACTCGTGCACCACCACCTTCTCATTCTCGGCGAACCGGAGGACGTCACCGCATGAAGGCAATCATTCCCGCAGCGGGTATGGGCACTCGATTCCTCCCGCTGACCAAGTCTCAGCCTAAAGAGATGCTGCCCGTCGTCGACAAGCCCGTCATCCAGTACGTGGTCGAGGAGGCGGTCGCCGCTGGCGCCAACGATATCCTGATCGTCACCGGCCGAGGAAAGCGTGCGCTCGAGGACCACTTCGACCGCTCAGTCGAGCTCGAGGCGCTGCTGGAGGAGTCCGGCAAGACCAAGGAGCTCGCCACTGTGCGCGCGATCTCAGAGCTCGCCGAGGTCTTCTACGTGCGACAGAAGCAGCCGTTGGGCCTGGGACACGCAGTCCGCTGCGGAGCCCCGCTCACCGACGACGAGCCGTTCTTTGTGCTCCTCGGCGATGAGCTGGTGCCGGAGGGTCGCATTCTGCCGCGCATGCGTGAGGTCTACGAGCGCACCGGTGCGAGCGTCATCGCGGTCGTGCCTGCGCCCGACGAGCATGTCAGTCGGTACGGTGTCATCGGCGGCGAGGACCAGGGCGACGGCGTGTGGCGCGTCACCGGCCTCGTCGAGAAGCCGGCACTCGAGGATGCGCCCAGCAACCTGCGCATCTTTGGCCGCTACCTGCTCACTCCCGCGGTCATGCGCATCCTCGCTGAGACGCCCCCGGGCAAGGGCGGCGAGATCCAGCTGACCGATGCGCTCGTCAAGCTGCTCGAGACCGAGGAGCTCTACGCCGTGGTCATCGATCCCGAGGAAGGCTTCGACACCGGCAACGTGCTCGCGTGGCTCGAGGCCAATATCGCTCTCGGGCTGCGTCGCGACGAGTACGGCCCCGCGCTGCGCGAGTCGCTCGCCCGCATGCTCGCCGATGACGGTGCCTCCTCATGACGCAGAGTCACCTGTACGCGACGATCCTCGCCGGGGGCAGCGGTCAGCGCTTCTGGCCACTGTCGCGTGAGCTCAACCCCAAGCAGCTGCTATCGATGTTCGGCACCGAGTCGCTCATCGCGGCCGCCGTGCACCGCATCCTGCCGTTCGCCGAGGGCGGCTCGAGCGTGGTCGTCGCCACCAACGAGCGCCTCTTCGACGAGCTTCGCAACCACCTCATGGCGCAGCCCGATCCCGAGCTGCACGCCGTGCGCTACATCCAGGAGCCGGTCCCGCGCAACACCGCGCCCGCCATCGCGCTTGCCGCCGCGACCTTCGTCGCCGAGGACCCCGACGCGATCATGGTCGTGCTCCCCAGCGACCACCTGCTCGAGGACGGCGAGCTCTGGAGCGACTGCATCAAGGCAGC
>JBBRWO010000152.1:0-4615 GCA_038249135.1 Coriobacteriia bacterium | reverse complement strand
CCACAATATGTATGTGGACGGGTCATCCGTGGGCGAGGTCACCGAGGCCGAGCTCAAGGACCGTCGCATTCTGGCCGACGAGGGCTTCGTGTCCGTGTTCGTGGTCATGGATTCCTCGAACGGCCGCGTGCTGTCGGGGCCCGAGATCCACGCCAAGGGCATCGCCGAGGACGACTCGGTGTTTGACGCGATCATGCCCGAGCTCAAGAAGGCCCTCGAAGAGGCCGCAGCGAAGTCGGGGTCCACGGACAACCACCAACTTCAGCAGGTCATGCGCCGCGTGGTGGGACGCTTCGTGGGAACCAAGCTGCGCCGTCGGCCGATGATCATTCCGATCGTGATCGACGCGTAGGGCTTGTTCGTTTTAGCCCGGCCGATGCTGGGGTTGGTACCGCGACGTGGTCGGGTCGCGTGGTCGGGTCGCCCTGGTGCGCGGCCCGACGTCGCCCCCTCACGGCGGTCAGGCTTGATCCCCTCGGGAGCGACGTCGAGCCGCGTGTGGCTTGGGTGACCTCCAAACCCGTGTGCGCTGAGCACTACGCGGTCATTGAGACCTGCTTCAGAACCTTCGGCGGTTTCCGTTCCGCACTCCTGCGGACGAGGTAGGCAGGTCGCACGGGATTCCACGCGGCGATCAACAGACTTGAAGCGCAAAGGGCGGCGCCAACAGCGATCTGCGCCGGGAGTACGGACGGAGACATGAGGAGCCCATAGGGGCTCCACGGACCCCCATCGGCGGGGCTCAGAATCGCGCTTCCGAATGCTACCAAGACGGGGAGCCACGCGTACTCGACTCCGGCAAAGCTCGCGCCGAGCAAAGCGAGGCTCGACAGGAACAGGGCATTGCGCATCGACGCCGCAAGGACGGGGTCAACCGCAAGGGCGTCGCCCACGAAGAGCACGATCGCCGCGGCGGCCATGATCATCGCGTGTGAGAAGCCGCGCGCGGCGAGCGTGCGCGAATTGCGAAAGATCACCGGTGTGCGGGCGCCCACGTGAGACACAGCGATCGCCACGGCAAGCAGCAGAGGAACGGCGGCCATGACCGGGAGTTGCGGTTGTAGGTGAATGGGACCGATGCTCGCTATCACGCCGTTGTGCCAGATCAAGGTGACTGTGAGCGCCACGGCGAGGAGGGATAGTGATCCGTGAACCCCCGTGGCGGCCAGGATCATTCGACATGTGCCGAACACCGCGAGTCGTCGCACTTGCGGCTACTCGAACGCGTAGGTGCAGGTGCGGAACTTCTCCATGATGCGCTCTGCGTCGCTTGGATCCAGGGACTCTCCGAAGTATCCGGCCTGCTCCGCGGCACTAGGGTCGACCATGTTTGTCCACGTCGCGGTGACGGCATAGAGGTCTTCCCAGTACTGATCGGCGGGAGCCTGCTCGGCTTGGAGCTGCTTGCAGTGCAAAGGTTGAACAAGGTTGATGGTGACCTCCCACAATGTGGGCGGCGTGCCCGCAAGTGCGTCGCTCGTGACGTAGAACGGACCGGTGTTCGCGTCGCCCGGCCAGGTGGTTTGGCTCGCTTCTTCGACCGCATCGGGCACAAAGCCCTCGTAACCGTTGACCTGCGCAGCGTCGAAGAGCGCAAGGAGGTGGTTGGCGTAGCCGCCGATCACCCTCTCGTGCTCGGGGAAGTAGCACCACGGAACCCCAGCGAGTGAGCCGCAGGACTCGGGTCCTCGAACGGAGGCGCTCAGTCTCTCGCCAGGCGCAGCGGCGAACACTTGACTGGCACCCGCTGCCAACAGCAGTCCCAGCGCCGATAGCGCAGCCAGCCGCAACCGCGATCGACCCCAAGCTGGTCGGACGAGCCACATTGCCGCGAGCATCGTCAGAATCGCGGCCAGTTGAATTCCGAGCCAGGCTGCGCTGTACGAGTAGCCCATGCGCGGAACGGTGGCGGCCCCTCCATACAGCAGGCCTGTAGGCGAGCGAGGGTCGGTGAACATGTAGACGCATACCAGCCCGAGTATGGCCGCCGCAATGCCCCCAAGTATTGGTGGGGCGAATCGCCCAATCAGAACGCCTAGCCCGACAAAGAACCACAGGATAGCGATCTGCGTGAGGACTGCAAGCGCCGCGGCCGCATCAAACCGAGGCGGCGCGGAAACGGCGATGATGACGCTTACAAAGACGAGGTGCACCGCCGCAAGTGCCATTCCGTACGTCAAGCCAACCGCGGAGTCTGCGTTCCGCCATCCGCGCAGGGGCAAGTCGCGTACGCCGATCGACAGGCGCACCGTGTCCACCGCTGCGAACCCGGCGACGAGGGGGCCCACAAGCACGTGCCCGATCGTGAGCCAGTCGATCGTCCAGACGAGATCGCCGCGCCAAGGCGTACCACGGTCAAGCATGACCGCGATGTTCGTGCCAAGCATCCCGACCACGCAGAGCACCAACCAACTGTGGCGAGCCACATGTCTCAACATCGATAGCAGCCCCGTGTTAAGCCGCATGAGCACCGCCGTGACCCACAACTCGCAGAAAGCCTGCTTCGAGCGCCTCTGAAGAGACTTTCCGATCACCGCATAGCTCGCCAACGCTCCCGTCGTAGAGAAGGGCGCCGTTGCTCAACACCATGACCCGGCCTGCAATCGAAACGATGTCCTCAGCCAGGTGCGTAGACATCAACACCACGGCCCTCTCGCCGAGATCTCTTAACAGTGCTCTGATCTCCTGTCGCTGGACGGGGTCGAGGCCGACAGTTGGCTCATCAAGAATCAGAATGTTGGCGCCGCCAAGAAGTGCCTGCGCAAGGCCAAGTCTTCGCAGCATGCCTCCTGACAGGGTGCCGATCCGCGAACGAGCCACGGACGATAGAGCGACCGCGTCCAAAGCGTCTGCGATGTGTGCGTGCGTGATCTTGTCTCGCCGGGTCGAGCGGCACCACGCTACGTATGCGAGATAGTCCTGGACGGAGACCCGAGCGGGAGCGGCAAAGTCTTGCGGGAGGAATCCCAGCCGTGTTCCTTGCTTGTCCACGGGGAGGCTTATGTGCCCCGAGGTAGGGGCACTTGTACCAACAATGAGCCGAAGGAGAGTCGTCTTGCCCGCACCGTTCTCGCCCAGAAGCCCGGTGACTCCGCGCGGCAGTGCGGAGTCGATGGGCCCAAGGGTGAAGGCGGAAAAACGCTTCACCAGTGAACTTAGGTGCAGGTGCCCCTCGGGAAGTACTGGTGCCATCTAGAAGGTATCAGCGGGGCTGTAGGAACTGCCGGTGCAGGGGTCCGTGCGCCAAGGAATGTCCAGGCATAGTTTCACTACCGCCCTACCCCTATCCGAACCACTGTTCGGCGCGGCAGACATGGCTGGCATCGCGACCCATCCGGTAGTGTTCGACGTCGCCCCGTTGGAGCGGTTGAAATTCGCGCCGTCGTAGAACACCGCGGCACAAGCGGCCGAAGCACCGACGGCAACACCCTTCAACTGAATAGTTACCGACTCGAGCCCACACGTGCCCGCGTTCCACTCCGACGTGCCACCGAGGTACGGCTGGTGGTTGTCGCCGTCAATGAAGGAGTGCTTCGCAGTCGTATAGATCCGAGTGCCATTGCCCCCGTTGAGAATGTAAGCAGAGCCATATGCCTTGGCGGTTGAGCCATAGCTGGTCAAGGTGAGGGGGGAGGCACTTGTGTTCCATGATCCCGGCGTGTTGTAGGCGTTGGATGCGCTCGCGCCGCCAACGATCGTGAGTACTGTGATGGCAAGAGCGGCAAGGCTCTTTCGCCCCCACCCAGCGGGCGCTTCATTCGACGGCATAGTCGTTTCCGGTCTCTTAGAAGGAAGTTGTCAACTGCTTGGACGTGCATGGGTCGGTGCGCCAGGGCACGTCGAGGCAGACCTTTGCCGTTCCAGTTGCGTCGGCCGTCCCGGCGGAAGGTGTGCTGATGTTGGTCCACGGCGAGGTGGGGTAGGCGGTCCAACTCGAACTGACTTTGTTCTCGTGGGTTGTCTCAAGGTAGGCAGAAAACTTGGCGCCGCCTTGCCTCTGAGTGCCTGACACCGAGACAGCGGTAAAGACCTTGTGATTGTCCGCATCGGTGTACTTGTAACTCGCCACAAGCTGGGTGAATGTGGTCTCGAACGACTGATCGTAAATCGACCATGATCCGTATGACTTCGCCACACTCCCATAAGCGCTCACTGACAGGGGAGTCGAGGTCGTTCCAAACGACTTCGACACCGCAGAAGCGGTCGCCCCCATTGAGAAGAACAGGACTGCGGCGACAAGCGGCATGAGTACGGCGCGGACGCGACGCGAATAGGTCATTTTTACCCCCGTTTTGCGAGCTAACGCTCAGCATGTTCTTTGACGACTTGAGAACAAAAACTAGGGGCGCGGTCGAGCGATGTCAAGGGGTTGCTCGTGACTTCTTAAGTAGTGGCGCGGCATTCAGTCAAGACGGGCGTTCCCGCCGAGCGCGTGATGTTCGCCGAGAACGGCGTGGTCATCGACATGGTGGACGGCAAGGCTCAGATTGTGGGCGCCGTTGAGTTCCACAATATGTATGTGGACGGGTCATCCGTGGGCGAGGTCACCGAGGCCGAGCTCAAGGACCGTCGCATTCTGGCCGACGAGGGCTTCGTGTCCGTGTTCGTGGTCATG
>JBBRWO010000151.1:0-4619 GCA_038249135.1 Coriobacteriia bacterium | reverse complement strand
AGTGGTTGCCCCGTCGCCTGAATTGGCTAGATCCTCGTGAATGGATACTTCTTCTGAGAGAAACCCAGTCCCGATCTTGCCACCACCGAACGTGGATCCCCTTCGCCTGGCCGTGGCCGCCTACCTGGCCCGGTTCAAGGGACAGTCCCGGATTCACACCGAGTCAGACCTACGAGCATTCATCAGCTGGTGCCAAGAACGTGACCTCGATCCCCTTGCGGCGAAGCGGCCTCACATCGAGCTCTACGTCCGGTGGATGCAGGAAGTCCGCACGTTTCAGCCGTCCACGGTCAGCCGGCGGATGGCCATCGTCGCGGGCTTCTACCGCACCTGTGTCATCGACGGCATGTTCGAGCACTCACCAGCCGAATATGTCCGCAGGCCGAACGTCCCGGACGAGTCCCCGACGCTGGGGCTGACCCATCTGCAGTTTGAAGCGATGCTCACCCAGGCCAGGCTCTCGCCGAACAGCAACGATTTCGCGCTCGTGGCCATGCTTGGCCTTCTTGGACTGCGGATCTTCGAGGCCTGCAGTTCCAACATCGGCGACGTCGGAGAGGAACACGGCCACCGGGTCCTACGAGTCATCGGCAAAGGCGGCAAGGTCGTCCTTGTGCCTCTGCCACCGGCAGTCGGCCGTGCCATAGACCGGGCCATCGGCGACCGCGCCCAGGGGCCGATCCTGCTCACACGTCGAGGCACTCGGATCGATCGACACTGCGCCACCCGGCGACTGCACCGCCTCGCCGAGACCGCCGGGGTGCGGATTGCCCGGATGCATCCCCACATGCTGCGCCACACGTTCGTGACAACCATGCTTGATGCCGGCGTCGATCTGCGCGACGTCCAGATCGCCGCGCGGCACGTCGACCCGAGAACCACGATGCGCTACGACCGGGCCCGCAAGAACCTCGACCGACACCCCAACTACATCCTCGCGGCTTACATGGCCTCGGGAACCTGAGCGCGACACTAAACAACGACTGGCTCAGCGCTCGTGGCGAATTGAGTGCGTTGCCTTCCAGGGCGCCTAGCGAGACCACTTCGAACTCGCTGCAGACTGTGGGCGGAGCCAACTCGATCGCGGTGCACTGGCCTACGGCGAGTGGTGCCTTACACAGCGACCAAGGTTCCTCAGCGTCGCGACGGCGAAAGGCATAGGCTGCGGCCTGTCCTTGCTATCGGAGCAATGGGGGGCGCATGAGTAAAGCTTGGCGTATTGGGTTATTTGGCGTTGTGGTGCTTCTAGTCTTCGCCCTGAGAGGCTTTAGGTTCGTTCACGACGTTGCCGTGTATGGCTGGAATGCCGCCGAGATCGCAACTATCGCCTCCTTACTGTTATTCCCGGTAGTGATATGGATGAGTCTAAAACTCAGCCGCAGAGGCACGGCATCGCGCATGGCAAAGACACGGGCTTCACATCCCGGCGCGACGGTGATTGCTGCGGCGTGGGCCGGATCGTTCATGTCACCACCACTGCAGCCTGGTGCGATGCCCGCCTTCACCACGAAGGGGGACCGCTTGTACGTCGTTGTTGCCAGCACTGAGTCTCTGGCGCTCTACAGCTATCGGTATCGACGCGTGCCAGTCTTGGCGGGGGAACTTCCATGGAGTTCAGTAAGGTCACTCAACGCTGTCCCGGTGAAGCCAGGCCAGGAAAAAGCGGGAACTCGTTTCCTCTCGCTCAACGTCGACCCCGCCGGCACTGATCTTTCTAGGGATATCGAGTTGTACCTGTGCAACGACGACGGCAGAATTCTCCTTGGCGATGCCTTCGACGAAGCTAAGACTCGTGTTGAACAATTCCGGTCTGCTTCACTGCGCGGCCCGCACGAGCCCTGAATCAGCTCGAGAAGTCGTCAGTAGCATCACCGAAGCGCCTCATAGTGTTCTGCGCGAAGCCGTCGCAACCGACCGGATCTGGCGCGAGTCGCGCTTTCACGGACTTGGCCCGTGTCGCTCGTTCGCTGTCGCGACATTGGTCGGCCTAGTGGCAGTTCCCCCCAGGCGGTCTTATACGGCCTGAGGCTGATGGTTCAGCGAGTAGATCAGCGTCCATAGCCCGAGTGCGATGAGCGCCACTGTAACGACGGCGAGCATGACAAGGACCCAACGACTGACCGCGCGGCGGGTGACCCAACCCCAGCCCCCGGCCGCGACGAGGCCAAGTCCCAGCGGGGTCACCCAGACGGCTATCGCACGGCCCGCGTACGACACCGCCAGAAGAACGGCCCCGAGCAGCAGCACGACCCCACCCCACAGCAGCAACGCCGAGCGGAACCGGTCATCTGCGTCCGGGGCCAGGGCCTCGATCTCGGTACCCACGGCGACAGCCTCCTCGGTCGGGGTCGGACGCGTCGCGTCCTGACATCTGTGAGACGCGGCTCACACCCTCACAGTTCCCGACGGGACGCCCTCTGGCAAGCATCACCACCTCAACGATGGCAAACACGCACCCGATGTCGAGAGCCGGGCCGATGATGAGTTAGTCCATAGGGTCCACCCAATCCGCATTTACCGCTCATGGCGCGGATAGGTAAATCGCAAAACTGGCGAGATGGGGACGTCCTCGTGTTTACGGGCGCTCATCAGGAACCGAATTGCGTCATGCTGCGTCTCATGAGGATGAGGCACGTAGCCGTGGGACTTGGACTCGGACTACTGCTGTCCATCTCTGCCTGCGGCGGTGACGACGCGCAAGACGCCAGCTGGTGGCTCGCGCGAACTCCTACACCGGACCAGCGGTCGCTAGCGCTGATGGTCTCAGAGACCGCGTGTGCTTCCGGTGTCTCACCGAAAGGGCGCATTCAACCTGAGGTCAACTACAACGCCGACACCATCATCGTGACTATCCGCGTGAAGAAGCGCGTCGGCGCTCAGACCTGTCCGGGGATTGCGCCCACTCCCTATGAGCTTCACCTTGACCAGCCCGTTGGGAACCGAAAGGTGCTGGACGGAAGCGTCACGCCGCCGTCTGCGCCACGGTCCGGACCGGGGTGATCCATTCTCGAGCCTAGGTTCAAGCAATGCATGCCTTTCACGCTCATGGCGCTGTTGGGGCTTACCCAAGGCGGCGATCGGAGCTGCGTAACCATAGGAATACGGTCACGAAGATGCCAAACACGCCGACCCAGGTAAGCCCTAGGCCGAGTACGCCCGCCACAATCTCACCGGTGGTGGTGTAGCCGGCCGATTGTGTCGCGTCCGCAATCTCGCCACGGTGACCAAGCTCAAGCCAGAGGTAGATCAAGGTCGCGACACCCGCGACCCCAGCGAGCACGCTGACAACGCCCACGACTGAGGGCAGTCTTCTCACGTCCTCGCTCCTGTCCGATGCGTCGCATGGCATGGTCATCAGTATGCCGCCATGACGACCTCGCAACGTCCGGTTCTGGCGCATGTGGTGCGCTCGGTCGTAGCCGCACGGTTCAAATCACGCCAGATGTAACGCCCAGGCGGCGGGCATCATCGCGCTCCTTCACGAGCGCGGCCAGCGCCCGCATCCCATGGGCGAGCGCGTCGGAACGCTCCCCGCTGGTGAGCCTCGCACCTGCCAACTCGGTCAGGGACGAGAAGAGGCAGTCCGCCGGATGGTCTTCAGGCTGGTGGACGGACGGTGAGCACTCGGTCATGGAGCCGAGTCTGCCACCGGTGTCGCCGCGTGGCGGTGCATGGCAACATCCTGAATGGCCGCCCGTCGCACGGAAGGCGGAACACACCGCATACCAGCTTTGGGTGCGAAGATGCAGCAGGATGGAGACCATGAACGACGAACCGCTCCGCAGTGTCTCGGCAGTAGCGGATCGCGGGCCTCAGGGCAGGCCCGGCGCCCACGCCGTTCGTCAGGGTGCGGTCGCCGTGATGGCCGGTCTCCTGGCGGGCGGGGCTTTTGGGACGGTGACCTCGATGGCCAACGTGTTCGGCTCTGCCTACGGCCCGTTCACAGCGGTTCTGGGGCAAGGGGTCGCTTGGTTGCAGTTCGTCAGCAAGCTGCTCGACGCGCTGTGGGCGTGGGCGCTGTTCCCCTTCGCCGTCGGCTGGTTCGTGCGACGGCCCGTGGCGGCTGTCCTCGCCGGCGTCAGCGCTATGGTGGCAGCGGTGGCGGGGTACTACGTCAGTGACACGGCTCTGGGCATGACCAGCGGCCTCGAAGTCAACGCCCTCCGCTCTTGGGCGCTGATCGCGGTCGTCGGTGCGCCTGTCATGGCTCTGCTCGGGTCGCTCGCGCGCGGGCGCAGCCTGGTAAGCCTGGTCGCGGGACTGGTCGCCCCAGTGGTGATGATCTATGTCGTGGTGGAGGGTCCAGCGAGACCGGCCGAGGTGGGCATGTGGGCCGACCGCACAGTGCTGGTCCTCGCGGTTGTCGTCGCGAGCCTGCTCTTGGCGAGGTATGCGCGATCGCGGGCACTGACGCAGTCGTAGAAGAAACGTCCGCTATTGGCGCTGATAGGGAACTTGCACATCTGGCGATGAGCGGGCGTTGCTAGTGGCTGGGCAACGGCAGCTCGATACCTACGACGTAGCTCAACCCCAATCCGGCTCCTCGGTTAGAGGAGAGCCTGCAAGACGGGTGTGATGCGCCCCCGGTACTCAACGGAGTCCCTGAGTAGCTCATCGGT
>JBBRWO010000150.1:0-4658 GCA_038249135.1 Coriobacteriia bacterium | reverse complement strand
CGATGTGGGCACCGGACTTGGTGTTGAGCGTGCCCTTCAGCGTGATCGTCTTGCCCCGGCTGACGGTGTAGCTACTGCCGGACGGCGAGCGAACCAGAGACGGCTGAGTGCGAACGCGATAGCTCAGGGTGCGCGACGTTATCTTTCCGGTACCGTCCGTGACCCGAGCGACCAGCGAGTGCTTGCCCAGCTTGGAGGTCGATACGTTGGCCCACGTGCTACCGGCGGTGGTCATCGCTGCTCCGTCGAGCGCGTACTCGAGCTTGGTGACTCCGGCACCCGTGTCGGTACCCCACACTCGAACCATGGAAGTATTCAGGTACTCTGCGACCACGTCCGAGGACACTATGGGAGCCGCACGATCCAACCGGATGAGCGCCGTGTTGGCCGACTCGATGCCGTCGGCATCTGTCGACCAGTAGGTGAGCGTGGTCGCACCCTCTGCGGTGATTGAGATCGGGCCGGTATAGACGCTCTGCGGAGCTGTCTTTGCCCCGGAGAGTGTGTAGAACGTCAGAGTTCCGGGCGTAGCGTTCAGCGTGACGGTGACGAGCGATGCGTTCAGCCAGCCGTCGGGCGCCGTGAGTGGCAGGAACGCGGCCGTGGTGACCGGAACATTCACCGGAAGCACGGCGCTCAGGAAGACGACGCCCTCACTCGGCGTGAACGAGCAGCGATACAGGCCGCTCCCCACGATACGTCCGGTATTCGCCGAGAAGGCACCGGTTGTGGCATTCGGGGTGACGGTCGCTACTGTGCTCCACGTCGCACCGCTGTCGGAACTCTTCTCGAGCACGACCTGCGCACCGGGGATGACTTCTCCAGACCCGCTGAGCAGCGATCCTGCAACTGTGGTGCCTGCCCCTTGCACGGGACCTGCGGCCATCTTGGCACTGAGCGCTGCATCGGCCGAGTTCGCCCATGTCTGCGCCTTGGCAAGACCTGCAAGGGCATACCTGGGGTTATGAATACCGCCAGATGCGTCCAAAATCACGAAATCCGCGTTCTGAGCGGCTCGCTGCAGCATCTTCCACGTGCTAGCCGAGAGTGCAGAGGCTGAACCGGTAGTCGGCTGCGACGCGATGAAGCCCGTCCACGCCGAAAGCCCTAGGTCAACTGCGACGGCCTGCAATGCGGAGGTTGTCTCATCTGCGGCTGTCTGAACGGTCGAACGCTGTTGGTCGATCCACGTCTGCATCTCGGCACGGGTGAAGTCCGCCGAGTCCAGCTTATGGCACGATGCGACGCAGGAGTCACCGTTAGCGCGAAGCTTCCATCGCTCCGCGTCTCCCGGCTCGACGATGTGGAAGCGGTGCGACATACGCGTGGCCTCTGTGTTGCCGTCGTCGTCAGCAGGCATGCCCTCACGATGCGTGCGCGGCATATGGCAGTCGGCGCACTCGACGCCGGGCATGAACTCCCCAACCGGCTCGATGCCCCACATGCCACCGATACCGTACTCGCCACCCCTGCCGCCGGTGTACATCTCCCGTTGCGGGTGACGGGTGCGTGCATTAGCCGCCGGACGAGCGTATTCCACACCCGCGATGATCTCGTACTGGATCGGCTGGTCAAGCATCTCGAACTGCCAGTTGTGGCAGTCGCCGCAACTCACTGCACGGCCGTTGGCCCAGCGGCGAAGCGAGTCGTATCCCTGTTCCTTGTAGCCGACGTGGCCGGTGTGGCACACCTGGCAGGAGATTCCGGGGTCGCTGGTCGCGACCTCGCTGGTGGTCGGGAAGGTACCGACGATTCTCTTGCCCGAGGGTCCGACGGCACCAATACGGTTCAGGAATCCAAGGCCGGAGTGGCACTTGAGGCATTTGGAGTCGCCTCGGGTCTGCACCGATCTGTTGAACGGATCCGCATGCCCCATGCTCACGCCGGACGACGTCGGCACTTTGTTGATCAGCCACTCGTTGTAGTACGAGTGGCGCATCGAGTAGTTGGCCCCGTTGGGCAGGAACTTGGGCTTGGTGCCTCCGTTGTTGATGTAGTTCATGAACGTCGTCTCGGATTCGACCGTAGTGAATGGCGTCAGATACGCCGACAGGGTCGCGTCCGTGGTGTAACCGTTGGGGTTTCCGAAGGATGCGTTCTTGACGTTCTTCTGCGGTGCTGTGCCGTTCACGTGACACTGACCACATACCTGAGCCTTCAGAATCTGCTTTCCGCCTACGACCGTCGGTACGCCCTTCTTGTGACCGTCCGGCGTTTTACCCGAGCCGTGGCACACCTCACACTGGATGCTGAATCCGCTGACGCTCGATGGCGTCGTAGTTGTCTGGGTGCCACCATTGGGAAGCGTGTACATCGCGTTGGACGGTCGGGTCACGCCCAGGTTGTGACAACCGGAGCAGCTCTGCGAATACGAGCTGTACGAGATGGGCGTCGCGGGATCGACCCACACGCCCTCCTCGATGAGGTACTCCATCGGGCTCCACACATAGATATCGTCGGACGGCACCACATTGGTCGCGAGTGAGCTGGGGTTGGCTCCGATGTACTCGAGGAAGCCGAACTGCGAATCCCCGACCTGGAGGTACATATCGCGCGGCTTGAGAACCAGGCCACCGGCAGGGCTCGAGTACGGCCAGAACGATGTGTCCTCCGCCGCAGGAATCAACTTGGAAGGAAACATCTTCACGTCAGTGACCATAGTGGAATGAGGGGTCTGCTTGGCCGAGATAACCGAGTGGCACCCCTCTTGTGCACACGCTTCTTGTCCTGCGTACCACAGTCCGTACGGGTTCTGTGTCTGCGTGCCACCGCCGCCGGTGATCTGGAATGCAGACGCCGAGAGTGGCGCGCAAAGTGTCGCAGCCAGCGCGACCGACACCGTCAGAATCAGATAGGACCGCTTCATACATCCCCCTCGATAGAGCATGCGGCGCTGTCGCATTTCTGCAACGCACATCCATAAAGGACGGCCTGACACACAGACCACCCTTCATGTTTGTTCATCGGTTGCACTGTAGCGCGACTTGACCCCCTGCGGGGAGTGCTTGGGCCTGCATTTCGACCGACGGCTCGCGGTGGCGACACGACTGGCCCGGTGCAGCGATACTTGGCGGGACTTAGTCGACGAAACGAATCATCTTGAATCCGCCGCTCGACTTCTTGAGACACTCGCGGTGAGTGACGGTTCGCGTCCCCATCGCGATCTGCACGTTGCCGCAGTATTCGCACACGACTCGACCACACACGGAGCAGTCGCCAAGCCGACGTGCGTCAGCCGCCGCGCAGTACGGACATGATCTCTTGAGCGCGCCGTGCTCGTCCACTCGTCCGTCCCAGCTCTTCCGCAGTGCGGGCGAAATCGGAGCATCCCGGTTGCCGGGCCCGGACACTATGGCCGAGAGCGTTGCTAGACGAGTTCCTTGTCGACGGCCCTGGCTACTGTCTTGAGTTCGGTGACCAGGCTACGGATTCCTGCAAGGTCTAACGACTGAGGACCGTCACAGAGCGCCTCACGAGGGTTCGGGTGTACTTCGACCATGATGCCGTCTGCGCCCACCGCAACCGATGCACGCGAAATAGCAGGTACGAGGTCTGCTCGGCCGGCGGGGTGAGAGACATCGACGATAATCGGGAGCAGAGACAGACTCTTGACCACCGGAACTGCGGTGATATCGAGGGTGAACCGATATGCGGTCTCGAAGGTGCGGATACCACGCTCGCACAAGATGACGTTCTCGTTGCCGAACATCGTCAAGTAGTTGCTGGCCTGCAGCCACTCTTCGATGGTGGCGGCCATGCCCCGCTTGAACACGATCGGCTTGCCACTCTCGGCAGTCACCTGCCCGATCTTCTTCAAGAGGCTGAAGTTCGCCATATTGCGCGTACCGATCTGGATGATGTCGGCGTACTCGTCGATAATCTGTGCATGCGCCGAATCGGTGACCTCGGTGACCACGAGCAGACCGTGTTCATCGGCGGCCTGACGCATGATCTTCAGGCCCTCCTCCTCGAGTCCCTGGAACGAGAAGGGTGAGCTGCGCGGCTTGTACGCGCCGCCCCGCATGACAGAGACGCCCAACTCCTTGAGGCAGGCGGCCACCTCTCTCATCTGGTCGAGACTCTCGACCGAGCACGGTCCGGCGATGATGGTGACATCGCCATCACGCTTCACCGCACCGATGGCGCGCGCGTCCTGCTCGGCCATCAGCTCCTCATCTCCTTGGCGACGTGCAGGATGGCCTCGTATATCTCGCGTAGGTTGTCGGCGTACATCGGTCCCTCATTGCAGGTGGCCACGTTGGCGAAGATCTCCTCCTCGCGCTTGGGATCGTAGAGACCCCAGTTCGCCTCGGGCTTGAGCGCCCTGATCTCGAGCGAGCACGCAGCGCGCTCGTTGAGCAGTTTGACCAGCTGGCAGTCGATGGCGTCGATGCGCTCGCGCACTTCGCCGATGCGCGCAGTCGCTTCGGGGTTGTGTTCAGTCATGTTCTCGCTCCTCGAGTACACATCCGCATGAGTAGCGGATTCGCGGTGCATGCATTGTAGACCGATATCGCCGGCCGCGCGCCGGGGCGTGGTGTATGAAGCTCCCTGCCCCGTCCTTCCGAGCTTAGCACTCAGCCGGCCATGAGCGCGGGGATCACCTCCTCCGACTCCGCCTCGAGCGCGGTCAGCGGCGGGCGCATGGCGATGGCGAT
>JBBRWO010000149.1:0-4667 GCA_038249135.1 Coriobacteriia bacterium | reverse complement strand
GTCTCGGCGGGTCAGGAGATCGCCCGGCTCGACTCGGCGGCACTTGATGCGAACGCCGCAGTCGCGAAGGCCTCCCTCGCCGGGGCGAAAGCACAGGTCGGTGTGCTCGATGACGCAATCGACACGGTAGGGTCCAACCGCGCGACAATCGCCTCGGAGCGCAAGAAGGTCAACGACGCTGCGGCGCAGCTCGCAACCACCCGCAAGCAGCTGGCGGCGCAACTCGCCGACCTCAAGGCGCTGCTCGCGAAGATCGAGGCGATGGGCGCCGGCGGGCGACCCCCGATACCGCCGGGCGGCGTCCCGACCGGCACGGCTCCTCCGGTGGCTCCCCCGGGCGCGCTCCCCGATCCCGCACAGGTCCGCGCCGGCATCGTGAAACTCACGGCCGCGCTCGCCAAGATCGACGCCGGTCTCGCGAAGGTCGCGAGCGGGCGCGCGAAGCTCTCCTCGGCGACTGCGAAGCTGAGCGACGCGCGCGTCCAGCTCAGGGACCTGCGCGGGCTTGCGCTCGCCGGAGTCGACGGTGCCGCGGTCGGCGTGAATGCCGCCGAATACCAGCGCTCACTCGCGATACTGCGCTCCCCTTCCGACGGCTACGTGGTGAGCGTCGTGACCGTCGGCGATGTGCTCGCACCCGGTGCAACAATCGCCGACATACGCCGCAGCGGCCCCGCGCGCGTCACCACCTGGCTCGCGCCTGATCGGCTGCGCGACGTGCGTTTCGGCACCAAAGTCGAGGTCAGCGCCGACTGGTTCCCGGCCCGTACCGGCGGGATTGGCCGCAGCGGTGCCAGCAGCGGTGCCGGTGCGAGCGGCAGCAGCGCCATCCCCGGCCGCGTGACCAGCATCAGCACGCGCGCGGAGTACCCGCCTACCTCCTTCGCGACCAGCGAGATCCACCTCACGCGAGCGATTCGCGTCGAGATAACGACTTCTCCCACCGCCGAGCAACCCGCGCTGCCTCCGGGCACGCCGGTCGATGTGCGGTTTCTCGGCAAGTAGCGACCCAGTACGACATCGATGGCAGCGAGCGACGAAGGAACGGATCAGGTGAGGCGATATGGCAACTGAGACGCGCAAGCGACCGCCGATAGCGGTGGTGGTGATCGTGGTCCTGCTGGTGGCGGGAGCGCTGGGCTATTGGTGGTGGAGCTCGCAGCAGACGACGGCGAACGCGGCCCTCTCGGCGAGCGGTGCCGTGGAGCTCACCGAGTACCAGATCGCGCCGGCAATGGCGGGTCGCATCGAGACCATCACCGTGGGAGAAGGCGACAAGGTCGACGCGGGTGCCGTGATCGCGACGCTCGACAAGCGCGCGCTGGAGCTGCAACTGGCGCAGGCCGTCGCCGGAGTCACCGCTGCCGAGGCGGGCGTGACGCAGGCCAAGAGCGATGGCACTACGGCCGAGGTCACGGCGGCCAAGGCGCGACTCGCCCAGGCGAAGGCCGGCGTGGCGCTCGCCAAGGTGCAGCTCAGCTACGCCGCCGTCACGACGCCAAAGGCGGGTGTTGTCTCGGCGGTTGCGGCCAACGCGGGGCAGAACGCGAGCCCTGGCAAGACGATAGCAACCATCTCTGACACGAGTGACCTCTTCGTGCGCGTGTTCGTGCCCGAGACCCGTATCGGCGAGGTGAAGCTGGGCGCCAAGGCGAACGTGACGACCGATTCGAGCACCGCCACCTATCCCGGTGTCGTGGAGTTCATCGCGTCACAGTCCGAGTTCACGCCCAACAACGTCGAGACCAAGGAGCAGCGCGTCAAGCTGGTCTATGAGGTGCGCGTACGCCTCTCGGATACCAGCGGCACCCTCAAGGCCGGCATGCCGGTGGATGTGGCCTTCTAGCGTGAGCCTCTCCCCCGACACACTCGCCCTCGATGCCCGCGGCCTCTGCCGCGACTTTGGCGACGTCCGCGCGGTCGACGACGTCTCGCTGTCGGTGACGCGCGGCGCGGTGTTCGGCCTGCTGGGCCCGGACGGTGCCGGCAAGTCGACGCTGATCCGCATGCTCGCGACGGTGCTCTCGCCCGGCTCCGGCGACGCGACCGTCTTTGGCGAGTCGGTCGTCAGCGCGCACCGACTCGTGACGCCGCACATCGGCTACATGTCGCAGCGCTTCTCGATGTACCCCGACCTCACCGTCGCCGAGAACCTCGAGTTCTTCGCCCGCATCCGAGGCGTGCCGGCCGCTCTGCGTCGCTCCCGAGCTGCCTCGCTGTTGGAGTCGATGGGGCTCTCGGAATTCGCCGGGCGCCAAGCGCAGCACCTCTCGGGCGGCATGAAGCAAAAGCTGATGCTCGCCTCCACCCTCATGCACGAGCCCGACCTGCTGCTGCTCGACGAGCCCACCACCGGCGTCGACCCGCTCTCGCGTCGCGAGTTCTGGCGCATCATCGCCGAGCTCCAGGCCGCCGAGAAGACCGTGCTGGTCGCCACGCCCTACATGGACGAGGCCGAGCGCTGCACCCACATCGCGTTCATGGACGACGGCCGCCTGCTGCACACCGGCACGCCCGCGCAGGTGAAGTCGCTGGTACCCGGCACGCTCTTCGAGGTCGCCGCTCCCGACCCGCGCGCCGCACTCGCCATGCTCGACGGGTTGGCCGGTGTGACATCGGCGCATCTGTACGGCGACGTGGTGCGCGTGCTCTCGGCGCCCGACGGCCCCGCCGCCGACGGGCTTCTCGGCAGGCTTCGGGACGCGGGGATGGCGTCGGCGACCGCGCATACCGCCGACGTCGATATGGAAGCCGCGTTCGCCTACCTCGCCGAGCAGGGCGGTGATGCGCTGTGATCGCAGCCGCGCTCTCACGCATCGGCGCCATCTCGCGCAAGGAGTTCATCCACATCCGGCGCGACCCGCGCATGCTGATCGCGGTGTTGATCGTGCCGATCGTGCAGCTGCTGCTGTTCTCCTACGCCATCAGCTTCGACGTGAAGAACGTGCCCACTGTGGTGCTCGACCAAGACATGACCTCGGCGAGTCGCGCGTATCTGCAGACGTATCGCTCCTCGGACTTTTTCAAGGTCAAGGGCTCGATCAACGACCTGGCGGGTGTGGACGACGCGTTCCAGCGCAATCTGGCCGAGGTGGCCGTGGTGGTACCTCCGGGCTTTGGGCGATCGCTCGCCCGTGGAGAGAAGCCGCAGGTGGCGGTGCTGGTGGACGGCACCGAGCCCAACTCGGCGCAACTGGGCCAGGCGTACGCGATCGCGCTCAACCAGCTCTACAGCAACAGGATTCTGGTGGAGTGGGCCGACCGGCAGGGTCTGGATACCACGCAGCTGGGACGGCTCGAACCGCGCATCCGCACCTGGTACAACCCCGAGCGAAAGTCGGCCGACTTCCTGATTCCGGGGCTCATGGTGGTCATCATCATGATCGTGACGGTTCAGCAGACTGCTGTGACGCTGGTGCGCGAGCGCGATCTGGGCACGCAGGAGCAGATGATGGTGAGCCCGCTCAGACTCCCCGAGCTCATGCTCGCCAAGTTGCTGCCGTGGACGCTGCTGGCGTTTGTCGACATGATGGTGATCGCGCTGGTGGGTCTCGGCCTCTTCCAGATACCGCTGCGCGGTAGCGTCGGATTCCTCGCAATCGCTGCGGCGTTCTTCGTGTTCGCGTCGCTGGGTCTGGGACTCATCATCTCGGCTCTGGCGCCCAGCATGGAATCGGCGAACATCATCGCGCTCATGGTCGCGTTCCTGCCCGCGTTCATCCTTTCGGGCTTCGCGTTTCCGCTCGAGTCGATTCCGCGCTTTCTGCAAGGCGTGAGCTACATCTTCCCGGCGCGCTACATGATCATCATCTCGCGAGGGGTGTTCCTCAAGGGCGCCGGATTCGCCGAGCTCTGGCCACAGCTGGCTCTGCTCGCGGGGTACTCGATCCTCGTAATCATCATCGCATCGGTGCTCTACGGCAGGAGGGCCGCCCGATGAACGCAAAGCGAATCCGGCTGCTCATGTGGAAAGAATTCCTGCAGCTTCGCCGAGACCCGCTTCTGCTCAGGCTGCTGTTCCTGCTGCCGGTGATCCAGCTGGTGTTGATGGGCTATGTGGTGGGCGCCGACGTGAAGAATCTCTCCACGGCGGTGGTCGACCTCGACAGGAGCGTGACCTCTCGGCGGCTGGCCGACAGTTTCGCGATCTCCGGCTACTTCAACATTGTGCGGCGTCCAGACCAAGAGGCCGACCTGCGACCTCTCCTCGACCGCGGCGATGCGAAGGTCGCCATCGTGATCCCCGAGGGCACCGAGGCGCGTGTCGCGGCCGGAGGCGCGGCACCGGTCGGCATCATCGTTGACGGTTCCGACAGCAGAACCGCAAGCGTGGGCAGCGGCTACGCGTCCCAGCTCATCTCAGCCTTCAACGCCAAGCGACTCGCCGAGCAGGGGCTGGTCATCGCCGGTCCCGGCATCGACGCGCGGGTCCGCGTCGAGTACAACCCCAGCCTGCGTGCGGTCAACTCGATGATCCCGGGGCTGATCGCGACGATTCTCATCCTCTCGATGGCGACGATCATGTCGCAGGCAGTGGTGCGCGAGCGCGAGCGCGGGACCCTCGAGCAGATGTTCGTGACTCCTATCAGCCGAGGCGACTACCTCATCGGCAAGCTGACGCCGTACATGATCATCGGAGTGGCGCAGATGTCGATCGTGGCCATCGT
>JBBRWO010000148.1:0-4724 GCA_038249135.1 Coriobacteriia bacterium | reverse complement strand
GTGTGGTAGACCGGGTCCTCGCGCCACTCAAGCCACGCGACCGGTATCCCCACGTGCTCGAACGCCTCGTGGTCGCTCCAGCCGTTGCGCCCGAAGTCCTTGAGGAACGGAACGGACTGCCCGGTGTAGCGGCCCCACGACTGGATCGACCGGACCGTCGTCATCGGCGCGAGCTGCATGGTGCGCACGTTGAAGGTGCTCCCATACCCCACCATGTCGATCGCGATCATCGTCTTGATCTTCGCGCGCTCGGCCCAAGACAGCGACCCGACGTACTGCCGCGAGCCAAAATGATGGTCGTCGGCGCCCGAGCCGGAAATCTCCTCGGCGGCGAAACCGATGAAGCGGATGGTGGGGACGAGGCCGTCGGCATCGGCTAGGCAGCGAGCGAGTTCGAGCGTCACCGCGACTCCGGAGGCATTGTCGTTCGCACCGGGCGACGGCGGCTTGGAGTCGAGATGCCCGCCTATGACGATCACGCCGGGCATAGTGCCGGGGCGTTCGGCGATGACGTTGCGACTGGTACGACCGCCTGGCAGTGTGACCGTCTGGAAACTCACCGTGTAGCCGCTGGCCCGAAGCTCGCTCGCGAGATAGTCGGCCGCCCGACGCTCAGCGCTTCCGCCGGCCCCGCGCGGCCCCATTCCCGCAATCGAACGCACGTGGCCCATCGCGTTACCCGCCGAGAAGCTCCGCGCCCGCAGCGCATGCAGCGCGTCGGTGCGCACGTGCGGCGGCGCGCTCACTGAGCCGCCGAGGAACGACAGCGACTCGACGCGTGCGCGACGTGCGAAGAGCGACCCCGCGATCGGATCCGGCACGCCAGCCCGATCAAGCAGCAGCAGCGGCGCACCTCGTTTCGCGGCAAGCGAACCGCCCGCCAGCGCATCGGCAAAACCGGTCCCGGAGGCGAACACCGGACGGGCGAATGTGAGCCCCAGTTCGCTCTCAGCGAAGGAGGCTACTGCGGAGGAGACCGCGTAGCGATCGGGCCCGCCGATGCGCCGCACGTGGCTCGTCCCACCCAGCGCCGAGGCGATCGCCCGCTCCGTCGCCGAGGAGACCACGGCCAAACCGCCCACGATCACCGTGCCGGTGGTGCCGGTCCCGCGCACCGCAGCGGCGGTCGCGGCAGGGCGCCGCGGGTCAGCCAGCAGAATCGGCCAGGATCGTGCGGCGGCGGGCGATGCGCACGACAGCGCGTCTGCAAACCCGGCTCCCGTGACAACAAAGACTCGCTCGGGCGCGTGGCCGCTGAGTAGTTCGACCTCCTCGGCGATGCGCGTTGCTACGGCATAACGATCGGCACCGCCGAGGCGCACGACGCTGGCGTTCGGCAGCAGGGCCGTAATGCCACGCCCGACCCCGGCAGATAACGCGCGTTCGCCACCCAGCAGGTAAACGCGTGCAGGATTCAGCCGAGTCAGCTCGTCTGCGGCAGCCGAGGACAGCGAAGTCGGAGACGAGAGCAGCAACGGCCCGCCCGCGGCCCCGGAGAGCGCGGAGCCACCGAGGGCGTCGGGCCATGCTGCCCCGCTGGCGACGATGACCACCGGGGCAGTGGCGGGATACGAAGCACGCGCGACTGCAGCCGCAGTCTGGTAGCGGTCGGCGCCCGCGATGACGGCAACAGGCACCGCATGGGCCACGCCGGGAGCAGCGAGCGCGAGGGCTGCAACGCAGATCACGACACAGGCGAGCATTCGGACGACGCGGGGCGCGGGGGCTGGAGTGTGGTGGGCGGCGCAGGCGTGTGTGGCTCGCACGAGGTCTCCTCGGCGTTGGGGCGCTCGATGATGCGGCGACCGCTGCGCAGACCGCGCGGCCGCACGAGCGGCGCGATGGTGCCCCCAGGAGAATTCGAATCTCCGTCTCCAACCTGAGAGGCTGGCATCCTTGGCCACTAGACGATGGGGGCGCAGAAAGGATAGCAGGTTGCGCGTCTCAGGTTCTGTGACGAGTGCCAGTCATGCGCCAACAACAGCTACTGAGCGAGCCGCGCCGCGAGCCGCCTGCGCCTGCGCAATCTCACGCGAACCACCAGACCGATGAAGACGATGAGCACGACGAGCACTCCGCCTGCGAGAACAGCCGGCCACCTGTGCTCGGCAAACCATCGGCGTACCTCCCACAGCGCCGCCTTCAACGGACTCCCCGCGATCACATCGATCTCGAGTCGAGGCCCGGCGCCGATATTCACTTTCGTGGGCGCTCCCCCGTCGGGCATCTTGGGTGACGCTGCGAGGAGCGCGACGTAGTGGCCGGGTTGAGCATCGCCGGGAATCTCGAGAGTCGCTTGCACATCGGCCCATTGATCTGGCTTGAGGTACAAGACGTCGGGGGTGAACTTCACCCAGGCACTCGGCACGACCTGACCTTGGTAGGGTGCCACCTTCAACACGTAGCCCATGCCGTCGGTTCCCGTGTTCCCGATGCGAAACATGGGAAGCGGATAGGTACCGCCGGCGGCGAGCCTGTCACTGACTTTGATTCGCCCCGTATCGGTCCCGACTCCGATACTCTGGGCGGTCGCGGTCGCCGCCCCCACGCAGAGGACCAGCGTGGCTGCCGTTATGACGAAAGCGAATCGGCGCATGATGCTCGGCCTTTCTCGGTTGGCGACTTACTTGACCTGTTGTTGCGTCACGCGCAGGACATACCCCTGTCGGACATCAAGCCAGAACCACGATTCCGCCCATGCCTTGCGAGCGGACTTACCGCCCGGCAACACCGCCGCCAGTTCGCTCGCCGAGATTGTCCTGGCAGAACCCTTGGCGAGTCCACGCCAAGTTACGACTGTCACCGGAGCGTCCGTCAGGAGTCTCAACTTCGTCGTACGTTTCGAGCTGTCCAGGATGAAGGATCCATCTGCGTTGGTGAGCTTGCCCAGCGAGCTGGCCATTGAAAACGCGATCGTGCCGGTCACATACTCGGAAGGGTCGACAACGAGTGCCCACCCATAGGGCTGCTTGGAGACCGAGCGCACCTTCGCGAAGATCCGAGTGGTGCCGGGGGCGTTCGGTGTGGCGATGACGGAACCGGTCGATTCCGAAGGTGCGGCCTCGGTGACCCGCGTGGATTCCTGCGCGGCCACCACCGCCGCCAGAAGTCGTTGGTCCGTCGAGACGTCGGTCAACCGCTGCTCGAGCTCTCCGAGTCGAGCGTCGTGCGCCCTGAGGGCGGAGAAGCCGTACACCGAGTACGCCGCTAGCGCCACAACTGCAGCGGTCAGAATGAACTGCGCTATGCGTACGGCGGTAGCACGGATGGCGCGACGAGATTCCTCGTCAGTCACGACCCCTCCCCTCCTGCCAGTTCTACTCTAGAGCATGAATATTGTTGCGCTTGATGCTTCATTCCACACAGTGGGGGCCCGGCATCTGCCAGGCCCCCACAGAGTACGACCGACTTTGCTACTGCGTTCCTAGTCAGCCAGCGGGACAGCGTAGATCGTGGCGCTCCACGTGTAGACTCCGCCGGCAGGTGTGCAGTTCGGGGTCAGCAGGGTCGGAGAGAAGGCGACCGACTGCAGGTAGCCAAGGTTCTCCTTGAGCACCCGTGGACTGGTGGACACGTAGATGGGGTTTCCGGTCGCGCCATCGCCCATCTCCGTCAGGTACCACGAGAACACACCGCGACCCACTTCGTCGGCGAGCCTCCACGTTGCGCTCGGGCCCGTGGCGTCAGTACCCTGAATCATGACTCGTGCGGCGCCAGCACCCGAGTTGCGAATGAGGATTGAGCTGTCGTTCAGCTCAGGAACCGCCTCGCTGAGCCCCGCAGAACCGAATGTGAGTTCGTCGCCGAGATCAAGATTCACACAGTACTCCGCGAGTTCGACTGAGGCGTTGACTTGGCTGCCTGCGACGTTCGCATAAGCCGGAGTCGCCACAGCGAACACGAGAACGAGCGTCGCGAATAGTGCCGCGAGTCGGGATGTGGTGTGAGTCTTCATTAGATCATCAGCTCCCCTGCTGATCGTGTTCCGCCAAACGGTTCAGCGTTTGTGCGGTCCTGTTCTGCACTCCCTCGGTAGCTCCCTGTGGAGCCACTCCGAGGCGCCCATGCGCCTCTACACAAAACATCGGGCAAGCGTCAGAGCTGCTGAACAGAGCCTTTCCTCAGGCTTCTCAAGACAGCTGAATGCATATCGGAGCGTCGTTAAGGTTTCGTGCTGTGTCGCTTATGGACGCGCGGCAACACATCCGCTCCAACGAGCGGTGGGCAGTGGGCAAGAAACGGCGCACCGCAACCTTCGGCTCGTCAGCTAGCCTGCTGCTCCTGGGTGCTCAAGTTCGTCAATCGCCCTCGCGGCGTCAACTGATTCTCGCTCCCGTCGGGATGTAACGAGACGCCCCGAGTCACGCTTGAGCGAACCCAGGCGGTTCCGGCGGCTGAGCCTCTCCCCGAGAAACTTCACAGTCCAAGCGAGAATGAACGCCGCCACAAGAGCAAATCCCCACTTGAAGACCAAGAAGCGAGGATCCGACCAGAGGAACAGCATATGAGTAACCCGGGTCAAACCGAAGTAGAAGACCAGCACCGCTGGATGCGCGAGATAGACCACGTAGGTTAACGGCGCAAGCACGGCCGCGTACCTGATGGTGGGAGTAGCCGTAACTGCTAGATGGGCAAACCCTCCCGCAGCACCGAGGATAACTGCCATCCCCCACGCAATCCCGAGCACGACCGCGAGTGAGCCGGTCGGAATGCCTAGCATTCTG
>JBBRWO010000147.1:0-4737 GCA_038249135.1 Coriobacteriia bacterium | reverse complement strand
TAGCCTCGATCTTTCACGAAGGCGTGAAAGCCTTCCGCCGGACCCGAGAATCGGGCTGGTCCCGCCATATCGCGTCCACGTCAGCGCCGCTCCTGCGGCGCTGACGGCTTTCGGGGGTCCGGGAGGGCGGATCGAGTCGATCCGGGCGATTTGCGGGCGCGATGAAGCGGGTCCTCAGAAATCCGGTGCGACTGGCTGAGAATCGATTGGGCTCTCAGCCAGCGGGAAGTGCCTGCAAGCGCGCGAACGCGGTGACCAGCGCCCCTGCCCATGGCCATGAGCGGGGCAGGCGCAGCCTGACACCCCTCGCGTGCAGCGCGATCCTGCCCGCGACGTGCAACAGCCGGTATCTCAGGCGCTTGGGTTCGCAGTGCGCGAGGTCTGTTCCGGCAAGCAGCAGCATCCTGCTCCAAGCAATCAGGTCGCAGCCGAGAAGAACGAGCTCCAGCCACGCCTCGTTCATCGCGTACGCGCGAAACGGACAGTTGCGAAGGCCCGAGGCCTTGGCGTGTCGGATCGAGTCCTCGATGCTCGCACGCCTGCGGTGAAGTTGCTCGAGGCGCGCGATGCGCTGCCCCTTCTGGTTGGTGAGCGTGACTTGGAAGCGGTGACCGTCGATGTCTGAGAAGGTGAGTTGCGCTCCGGGGTGTGGACGCTCGCGCCGGCAGATCGCGCGGGATCCTTCCGGCCACGCGGACAGGTCCAGAGACAGTTCAGCCACCCATGCGCCGTCACGGTCTGCGCCCTCCGCGTCCAGTGCCGGCACCCACGAGTCCTCGGGCACGGCCAGGCATGCCTCACGCACGTGCTGTGTGAGGTCGAACCCGACCGAGAAGAACAGCCCGCGCGCCACCACCGCGGCAAGGAAGGTGCGGGTGGCGCCTCCCGAGTCACATCTCACGAGTGTGCCCGGGCCGACTGCTCCACAGGGGAGCTGGGCCAGTGCGCGATCGAGCACCTTGACGTGGTCGGTCGCGGTGTTGGAGCCCGCGTTGCCCGGGCGCAGGATGCCGGAGAGCGCCCCGCCAGTGGCCGCCTCGAAACACAGAAGCGGGTGGAAGCCGAAGCCTCTCTTGTAGGTACCTGCCGCACCCTCCTTCTCAGAGTGGGCGGTGACAAGTGTGGCGTCGATGTCAAGGACGATGCGCTCCGGCGCGCCGGCGAGAGCCCACGCGCGGCAACGGGCGGCGGCACGCGCTTCCCGGATGGCTGCGAGCATCCCGGCGTCGAGACGCTCGACGGCTCGGTACGCCGTGGGGTCGCTCGCCACCTCGCCGAACAGGACCGGCTGGTCACGCAGGGCACCGAGATCGGTGAGAGCATCCCCGCCGTCGGCGAGCATGACGGCGATGTCGCGCACGATGCGTCCGGGCTCGTGGAGCACACGGCGGGAGTGGACGCGGAGTCCCTGGATCAGTCCGCCCGTCAGCCCGAGACGATCCGCCAGACCGGTGAGCAGCGCGGTGCCGGCGCGAGAGGTCAGACCCGACATTTCGCACGTGACTTCAATCCGGGGAAGCGTCGTGGTAGCGTTCACCTGTACGGTGGTCCTTTCTTGTTGGGGTTCAGGGTGTGTTGTAACTCCCATTATCCCAGCTCAAAGGGTCACCGTCGCCTATTTCAGGCGTGAATCTCAGATGGTTCGTGAAAGATCGAGGTTAGGCGAACACTCGCCATCCCTCACGCTATTGACGCGTGTCACGTGACGCGTTACTCTCAGTGCATGATCAAGACGTTCGCAGACAAGCGGAGTCAGGACCTCTACGTCACCGGACGCGCGAAGCGCTTCCCGCCCGATGTATCAGGTCGTGCCGCGAGGAAACTTGAGTATGTGGATCTCGCCACAAGACTCGAGGACCTGCGGGTCCCTCCGGGCAACCGGCTGCATTCGCTTGAAGGCGATCGGAAGGGTCAGCACTCGATCTCGATCAATGATCAGTGGCGCATCTGCTTTCGTTTCGAAGACGGGGACGCCTACGACGTCGAGGTCTGTGACTACCACTGAGACGAGGTGTGAGATGAGTATCGCCAACACAGGACAGATGAAGCGCCGGCCGACCCACCCCGGTGAGATGCTTCGCGAAGACTTCATGCCCGACTACGGGCTCAGCGTAGCCGAACTCGCCACGGATGTCGGAGTGTCGCGCCAGTCGATCAACGAGTTGCTTCGGGAGCGTCGCTCTGTGACACCTGAAATGGCACTGCGGCTGGGTCGTCTCTTCGGCAACTCCCCGGAGTTCTGGCTCAACGCCCAACGAGCCGTCGACTTGTGGGACGCCGCGCAGTCCATCATGAAGGATGTCGCACGCATCAAACCACTGAGCGTCGCCTAACCCCGGCTTCGAGCAGATGGGGCGAGCGCTAGAATGATGCAAGGGCTTGGCCACTGCTCAAGCCGAAACATGTTAGACGCACCTGTTACGCCATCTGAGGGGGCCGCATGGCTGCGATGGTCTCGCTTCATGAAGTAGTCGATGAGCTCGAGGCTCTCGGCGACGAAAGCGCAGCCTTCGTCAACCGCAACACGGGCGAGGTCTACTCGGTCCGCGACGAGGAAGCGGGCATGATCGATGACGGCGTCGACACTGGCGACGTACCCGAATGGCTCAGTGACGAAATGCCCAGGATCCGCGAGGTTCTCGAATCGGAGGACTGGCTCCCGCTCCCCACGCGGTTCGACATCCACGAGTGGGCCATCATGGACGGTTTCGCCCACTCGATCGAAGACGCGGATGCGCGCGACGAACTGCTTACCGCCATTCGGGGCAGGGGGGCGTTCCGTTCCTTCAAAGACGCCGTTCACCGGCGGGGGATTCACGAGGACTGGTATCGTCACAAGACGGTGACGCTCGGCCGGATCGCCGCTGATTGGCTCGACGAGCACGGGGTCACCTACGTCGACGATCTGGGCGCTGCACCGGTGATGTCGGGCGTCGAACAAAGGGATCCAGCAGACAATACGCCGCAAGCGAGGTAGTCTCGGGTTGAAGCGGGAGAGGCGGCGTATTGCAGCTGATCCCTAACACGTTCGATTCACACCAGAGTCAAAGTGGCTTATCCGCGGTATGATTACTTGTGACGAAGTTGAGCAGAGAGGTGAGGCGCTTATGACCGTCGATGAACTGAAGCGAGCGGCGATGCACCTCGACCCTACCGAGCGCGCAAGCCTTGCGCGTGAACTCTTGGTGAGCCTTGACGCTCTGTCGGAGCCAGAGGTTGAGCGGCTCTGGCTCGAGGAGGCTGAGCGTCGTCGGCTTCTCGTTGAAGCGGGCGAGACTCGCCTTGTCCCGATGGACGAAGTGTTTGCGCAGGCGCGCGCCCGTCGCGCATCGTGACTGATCGCATCTTCTTCGATCCCGCTGCTCAGCGTGAGTTCGATGAGGCCGCTGATTTCTACGACCTAGAATCTCCCGGTCTCGGAGAGAGGTTCATCGATGCCGTTTACGGTGAGCTTGAGGGGCTGCTTGAATACCCCGAGTCGTTTCCGGTTCTTCTCGGCGAGACGCGCAAGCTTGTACTCGATCGCTTCCCCTACTCCGTGATGTATTGGACCGACGGCAAGGTCATCGCCGTCTCCGCGATCGCACATCATAGTCGGCGGCCTGGGTATTGGCAGAATCGCTCCTAGCCGGTCGCGTGGAATCGAACAAGCGCATCAACCCGACAAACCGGCGTGCAAGGTATTCTGAGGTTGGAACCGCGCGGGCCGCTTTGCGGGTTATGCGCAACACGTTAGGCATGGACATGCGAGTGTGTCGTTGACGGATTCGGATAGTATCGTATACGATACCACCATGTCAGAACGCATCGTCATCGACACCAACGTCATCGTCTCCGGCCTTCGCAGCTCTCGCGGCGCGTCGTATCGGGTTTTGCGGTTGATCGGATCGGGGGACTTCACGATCGCCCTTTCCGTCCCGCTTGCGCTCGAGTATGAGGATGTCCTCAAGCGCGAGAGCCCCGCACTCGGACTCACAGACGATGATGTGAATCGGTTCGTGGAGTATCTGTGCGGCGTCGCCCACCTCCAAGAGATCCACTTCCTGTGGAGGCCGGCGCTGCGCGACCCGAAGGACGACCACGTTCTTGAGCTCGCTGTCGGGTCAGGTAGTAGGATCATCGTCACGCACAATATGCGGGACTTCGTGCAGGCGGGTACCTTCGGCGTCACCGCGATTAGGCCCGGGGAGTTTCTCAGAAGGATAGGAGCCACGTCATGAGTACCATCAGTCTGCGTCTCCCGGAATCACTTCACAAGAAGGTGCGCGAACTTGCCAAGTCTGAAGACGTGTCAATCAACCAGCTCATCACCACCGCGCTGGCTGAGAAGATGTCTGCGCTCATGACCGTCGACTTCCTGCGTGAGCGTGGCGCTCTCGGCAGTCGCGAAGCGTACGAAGCGGTTCTGGCGAAGGTGCGCGACGTGGAACCAGATGCAGACGACGAGCTGGTCATGCCTAACAAAGAGATCGAGCCGACGGCGTGAACTTCTGCCGGATGAGAGCGATTGACCGCGGCTCATCTCCAGCACGTCAGACGTGGCCCTTGAATCCTGTGCGACACTGGACCAATGCTACTGAATCTCGTCTACATCGCCAGCGGACTTGTATTTCTGACCATCGGGGCCGAGAGTCTGGTTCGCGGTGCAACGGGTCTCGCACTCCGCTTGGGTGTCACGGCCTTGGCGATAGGTCTGACCGTCGTGGCATTCGGCACAAGCAGCCCCGAGCTCGCCAT
>JBBRWO010000146.1:0-4737 GCA_038249135.1 Coriobacteriia bacterium | reverse complement strand
CTACTGGAACATCGGTATCGGGGGCGGCAGGGGCGACGTCGAAGGCGACGCCGAGGGCATGCGTACGATGGAGCGCCTTGGCGAGAACATGGCGTGGCTTCTCGGCAAGCTGAGTTAGCGGCAGGGCGGGGCCGAGTCAGGATCGCGGCAGGGTGTCCTCGCGGCGTAGGGCGCGCCTACGGGTACGTGAGGGTGTCGGGAGCGACACCCGTGACCACGACCGCGTCACCGGTCACGCGCGCCGAACCCACACGCAGTCCCGGTGCGGCCGAGAGGTACGCGTTCACGTAGTCGATCACGGCCGTCGTCACCTGGGCGAGCTGGCCGCTGCTGAGCGAGAAGCCCTCGACCGTCGCCGACGTCGCGCCAGGACTGGTGACGGAGCCGAGACGCAGTTCGACCGGCGCCTCGACTGCCGCTGAGTAGCCCTTGCCATCCACTGTGACGCCGGTGTTCAGCCCCATGGTTCCCGTCTCGATCACCGAGATGACCGCGCGCTCAAGCGCCACGGAGGTACCGTTTGCTGTATAGGCATAGGGAAACGTCGTGAGCAGCGCGCTCAGTTCCTCAGCCGTGAATGTCGCCGAGAACGGATGGCTGCCGCTGGCCTCAACGCCGGTGAGCTCGACGGGTGCGCTGGTTGGGTACGACGCGTCGACGCCGGCCTTCTTCATCGCGGAGGCGAAAGCGGCGCGGGTAGCGGCCGGATCCTGTTGCGCAGCCGATGGGCGTCCGAGTGCCCAGACGACCGTGCCCACGATGATCGCAACGAACACGACCACCACCGAGACGCCGATGATGATGGCGCGCCGGGATGTATTGGAGCTCTCGGGGCTCTCGGGGTGCTGGGGGCTCGCGGTGCTCACGGGGTTGTCGGTCACGGTGACTCCTCGGCGGTTCTGGCGGCGGGCGGAGTAGCGCGGGCTCTCCATCTTGAAGCGTACCCGAACGCCCGTCATGCTGGACGAACGCGTTTCACTCGCCGCTAATCCATCCATCGCGATTCACCCACTGCCAACACGCCGATGCCGAGGAGACCGACCGTGACCCTGTACGCCAGCCGAGAACTCGCGGCTCGTATCGAGGCGATCGTCATCAGCGAGACGCGCGGGTTCGTCGAGTCGACCGCGGTGCTGTACCCGGAGCTGGGTGCGGAGTGTCTCGCCGTCGGCGATGGCGTCGCCGGGTTCTGCGGCCAGGATTCGGCGGTCAACGGGACCGTCGGGCTGGGCATGACGACGGCCGTCACGGAGGCCGACGTCGTCGCCGTCGAGCGATTCTTCCTCGACCGCGGTGTTCGTCCGGTGCTGAGTGTCTGCCCACTCGCTGACATTTCGGTCGCGCACTGGCTGTCTGCACGCGGCTGGGTGATGGCAAGCTTCGAGAACGTGCTTGCTCGCGCGCTGAGCGGCGACGATGACATCGCGACCGCGCATCCGGGCATCGAGATCCGCATCGCCGAGACGCCCGAGGAGCTCGAAGCGTGGGCGGAGCTGGTCGCCGTGGGGTTCTCGGCGCCGGAACTGCCGACGGCTGCGGAGTATCGGCTGGGCAGGGCGGCAGTGGGCATTCCGGGACGCAGCTTCCTGACGGCGTACGTCGACGGCAGACCCGCAGGAACCGGCGAGATGCGCATCGACGACGGCGTGGGGTGGCTCTCGGCCGACACCACGCTGCCGCGCTTTCGTGGCAGGGGAGTCCAGCAGTCGCTCCAGCGCGCTCGGCTGATGATGGCGCGTGATGCCGGGTGCGATCTGGCGGTTACCGAAGCAGCACCGGGCAGCGGCAGTCAGCGCAACATGGAGCGAATCGGCTTCCGTGTCGTCTACACTCGTATCGATGCGGCCGCGCCGTCGGCCAAGCTCTAGAAAGGAATCGCCACCATGTCTTCACCTGAATCCACCACGATCGCGTTCATCGGCACGGGTGTCATGGGTGCACCGATGGCCGGTCATCTCATGGACGCCGGTTACCCGGTCGTCGTTTTCAACCGCACTCCCGCCCGGGCCGATGTGCTTATCGAGCGGGGCGCGACCTGGGCCGTGTCCCCTGGCGCCGCGGCAGCACTCGCCGACGTCATCATCACCATCGTCGGCTACCCCGCTGACGTCGAGGCCGTGTATCTCGGCGACGACGGCATCATCGCCAACGCCAAGCCCGGCGCACTTCTCATCGACATGACTACCTCATCACCGCTTCTCGCCGAGAAGATCGCCGCCGCCGCGGCCGCTCGCGGGCTGCGTGCGCTCGACGCGCCGGTCTCGGGAGGCGATGTCGGCGCCAGGAACGCCGCGCTCACCATCATGGTGGGCGGTGAGCAGGCGGACTTCTCGGCTGCGGAGGCGATTTTGTGGGTGATGGGAGCCAACGTCGTGCTCCAAGGCGGTCCGGGTGCCGGTCAGCACACCAAGATGGCGAACCAGGTCGCGATCGCCGGCTGCATGCTGGCGACGGTCGAGTCACTCGCGTACGCGGAGGCAGCCGGGCTTGACCCGCGCACCGTGCTCGAGTCGATCGGCGCAGGTTCGGCGGCATCCTGGTCGCTGGCGAACCTTGCACCGCGCATTCTGGATGGCAACTTCGCGCCGGGATTCTTCGTGAAGCACTTCGTGAAGGACATGCGCATCGCGATGGACTCCGCCAATGAAATGAAGCTTGATCTGCCCGGGCTCGCGTGCGCGAAGCGGCTCTACGAACTGCTTGAGTCATCGGGCGGCGAGAACCTCGGCACGCAGGCGCTGTGGCTGCTGTATGCCGACGACGCCGCGCGCGCTGCCGCCGGCGTGTCGCCGAGCGCGACCACGCGTGCAGCCACTGCCGCTTCAGATGCTGCGGGGGCCTAGACCATGCAGCTGGTCGCGGTCATCGCCGCCGTCATGGTCGGGTTGCTCGGCGGCATCTTCGGGGGGCTGAAGTTCGGGGAGATGGTTCGCGGTCGTCCCCGGACCTACTGGCTGCTCAACGGCGCAGCGGTGCTGGCGTTCATGGTGCTGGACTTCATCGGTTTGGCGACCGGTCAGTTGTGGTTGGCGTTGGGTGCGGTTGGGCTGATGGGCGGCACGATCACGGGCCTGAAGTACGGCTACAACGAGAGCATCGGCATCTGGCGTACCGTTGACTCGTGGACCGGCGCCGACGCGAATATGCGACGGTCCGCCGATGACGAGGACGACGACCCGAAGCCGCGAGACTGAGGCTGCCGCGCTGCCGGGGATTGGCTGAGGCGGGACCTCTACGGCCGGCCGACCATCTGCTTGACGACCTCGGGCCGGAAGTCGACGCAGACCTCGTCGCCCAACTCGAAGGTAGGGGTGTGGAGCCGACCGAAGTTGTGGGCCTCTGCGCGCGCCCGACCGTCGGAATCCTCGTCGACATCGATCTCGATGTAGGGAACGTTCTCGGAGTCCAGCCAGCGCTTGGCACGCATGCAGTCACCGCACCATGAACGGCAGTAGATGACGAGTACGGGGTCGTCTCCGGAAGGCGCTGTTGCGGACGAATCGAGGTCGTTCATTGAGCTCTCCTCGTGTGTGTGGTCGACGTTGCGACGTGCTCTCATACTTCCCTCATACCCGTCCCGATGGGGCCGCTGTCAGACGCGATGATATCCTGTAGCTTGCTGCCGACCGACGCAGCGCGGTGATTTGCACCGCTCGGAAGGCACGCACCGGAGGTTCTGTGCGCCCATTTCACACCCGTAACGCACGGCAAAGCACGATTGCATCGGCAATCGTGCTGGCGATTATGCTTATCATCGTCGCGCCGTTCGGTCCCAGCGCGTTTGCGGCTCCTGTGCAGACGGATGCAGCGACGGCCGAGGCGAAGATCGAGGCGATGAGCGGCTCTCTGTCGACGACGATGAAGTCGTACGCGGTCGCCTCCGACGACCTGGCACGTACCCGTACCGCGATCGCCGCGAACTCCAAGAAGACACAGAAGCTGGATGCGTCCATCAAATCCGGGCGCACTCGGCTCGCATCACAGGCTCGGTTCCTGTACCTCACCGGCGGCATCGGCTTTGCCGAAATACTCTTTGGTTCGACCACACTCGAGGACTTCGTCAACCGTTCGTTGGCACTCAGACGCGTGACGGCTCGCGACACTACGTTGGTCAAGCGCCTCTCGGCCGAGCAGGCTCAGCGAACTGCATTGCGGACCGAGCTCGCGCGGCGCGAGCGCACGCTGGCCGCATTGGTTGCACGACTCGGCAAGGATCGAGCGGCTGCCCAGCGAGCCTTGGACGCGCAACAGCGCTACGTCGACTCGCTCTCGGCCGATGTCGCCGCAAAGCTCGACGCGCAGCGCGCAGCGCGTAACTCGGGGCCGACGCCGGTCGCCGGGAAACCGAAGGCGAGGGCCGGCAGTGTCGTCTCGGCGAAAGTTGAGGGCCGCAGTGGGAGCTACGCCGTGCTTTCGGGACAGCCGCTTCGCTACGAGCCGACGGGCGTGAACTTCACCGGAATCGCCACGTGGTACGGCAATGTGCGCCCCAACATGGGGACCGCCTCCGGAAGGCCGTTCAACGAGAACGAGCTGACCTGCGCGCACAAGACACTGCCGTTTGGGACACGCGTCGCCGTCACGTTCCGGGGCAAATCGGTGATCGTCACGGTCACGGATCGCGGTCCGTACGGAAAAGGCCGCGTCATCGACCTGAGCAAGCGTGCCGCGGATATCATCGGCCTCAAGAGCGCAGGAGTCGGCAGCGTGAAGTGCGAAGTGGTTCGGTCGCAGTAG
>JBBRWO010000145.1:0-4752 GCA_038249135.1 Coriobacteriia bacterium | reverse complement strand
GACCGCCGCGCGTCACACCAGCGAGCAGTTCGTCGCATTCCTCGAAGACATCGTCGCCGGCCAGTCGCCCCGGCGCGAAGTCCACGTCATCTGCGACAACGTCAGCAGTCACAAGACTCCTCTCGTGCAAGCGCTCTTGGCCAGGCATCCTCGAGTCCATATCCACTACACGCCGACGTACTCGTCTTGGTTGAACCAGGTCGAGAACTGGTTCGCCCGCATCCAGCGCGACATCATTGCTCGCGGCATCTTCACCAGCATCAAAGACCTGGACAAAAAGCTCATGCGCTACATCCGTCAGTACAACAAAGACCCAAAACCGCTGAAATGGAAGTACGACAATCCGCGTCGCCACATCCGGTGCAATTCATCTGGTTCGGCGGACTAGGTGTGATGTCCTAATAGGCACTCACCGGAACAGCCGTCGGGAAGGTCGGCGGCGCGGCAGCCGGATCGTGAACACCGTGCCGCTCTCGGCCGAAGATTCCACGGCGATCGTTCCCTCGTGGCCGAGCACGATCTCGCGAGCGATGAAAAGGCCCAGCCCGAGGCTGGTCTTCGAGCGCTGATGCGGATCTGCCCCTACGCTCGGAGCCTGCACCAAGGGCTCGAAGATCGCTGACAAGGCGTCGGCCGGGATCGGATGGCCGGCGTTGGCGATCTTCAGCACGATCGCCTCTTCTTCGCCGTCGGCACTCAGCAGGACAGGCACGCTTCGATCCCCGTGCTGGACGGCGTTGTTCAGCAGATTGGACAGGACCTGTTGCATGCGCGGCGCATCGGCCTCGATGCTCAGGTCGCCCGACAGTTCGGCGAGGAAGTGCTGCTCCGGGTGGCCGGCCCGAATCGCCTCGACAGCCTCCTCGCACAAGGAGCCGAGGTCGCAGGCGTTGCGCTCGATCGGAATGCCGCGGCCGAGCCGGGTCCGCGTGTATTCGAGCAGGTCGGTGACGAGGCGGTTCATTTCGCTCGAAGCCCGTTTGATTCGAGTCAGCGACTTCTGCCGGGCTGCTTCGGCGAGATCGGGCTTGCCGAGCACCAAGGTCGACATGTCGATCCCCGAAAGGGGGCCGCGAAGATCGTGGCCGAGCATGGCCAGGAACATGTCACGGGATGCGGACAGCTCGCGCGAGTAGCGTTCGACCGACTCGGCAAGCGCATCGTCGATGCCCTCGTTGAAGCGCATGATTTCCTCGATCGCCGGCGTCACGGCGCCCGCCCCCTGAGACTGGTGCCAGCGCGACAAAACGCTCGCGCGCAGGGCCCTGAACTCGGCGACCAGCTGAATCAGGTCGAAGCCCGCCATCTGGCGCAACGCGCCGTGCTCCTCGGCCGCCCGCTCGAGCGGCGCGGAGGGCCGGCCGCCGCCCTTGGACCGCGCCGATCGCTCGACCGAGGCCTCCGGGGTCTGCATGTCGTTGGCGATGGCCAGCAACATGTCGCGGCAGTGGTCGCGCAGGGCAAGCGTCGTCATCGTCTTGCCCACCGGGAGCAGCGTGCGCGCGAACCTCTCCCACTCGTCGACGATCGATTCGACGTTGTCGGCGATGAAGGTGCTGAGTTTCATGGTCTGGATCGTACGGTCATGTCAGGCCGGCGGCGCATTCGATTCCCTTGTTGACATCCTCCGCGCCGCTTCAAGCGGAACGTCATGACGACAGTCGAAACGTGGTGACGAGAAGTCGACTCCGAACCCTTCAACCTGCCTTCGTACGGGCAATGGCTTGAACGGCAGCCCGTCACCTGGAGCTGTCCGGGCGGGACACGCGGGACCACCGAAAGCGGTCCGCTTTGCATAACAGTATCACCTCCCGACGACAGTGCCGCTCGGCGTTCTCTGAGGAGGATGGCTGAATGCGGTCAGGGCTCGCCCTACTTCGTTCGCACACGTAGATCCTCGGGAACGAACGGAGGCTTCACAGCTTTTCACCGAACGCTTCGCGGTCCGCCCACCGACAGCTGGCCCTCCGTTGGTTGGTCGCCCGTATGTCTGCCATGGGAGGCTCCTGTGTGAGTCAAGAAGATATCCCTGCTCAGGAAACGCCGTGTCGGAGAAAATCGGCGCGGTCCGTAGGAAGGGCCGCCTCGGGCCTCATTTCGCGTCAGCTCGCCGGATCCATTGCACGTGCTTCAATCGGTGTTTTTACTGCCGACCATGAGCCTCAGCGTATTCATCAGCAAAAACCTCGACGCGATCGTCGAAGAGTGGGAGGCGTTCGCCAAGACGCTGTTGCCGATGGCCGGAACCATGTCCAGCCTGGAATTGCGTGACCACTGCCGGGACATTCTCCTGGCTGCGGTCATCGACATGCAAACGCGCGAGTCAGAGAGCGAGCGAGACACCAAGTCGAAGGGCAATGCACCCGCAGGCAAAGGGGCGCACACGGCCGCTACCGAGCACGGCGCCCTACGGCATCTCTCAGGCTTCGACCTCGTGCAGTTGGTCGCCGAGTTTCGGGCTCTGCGAGCGAGCGTCTTGGCGCTGTGGAAGCGCCGGAAGGCCGCCGGCGCTCCAGCCGATGGCGCCGCCGGAGCGTCAGAGGTCGAAGAGATCACGCGGTTCAACGAGGCGATCGATCAAGCCCTTGCGGAGTCGGTTGACAGCTACTCCTCAGCTGTGAGGACGTCGCGCGATATGTTCCTCGCCGTGTTGGGACATGACCTGCGTAGCCCGCTGCAAGCCATCAGCATGACCGGTCGGCTCCTCCTCAAGCCAGAGCTCTCGGACAAAGCACGCCACGAAGCGGCAATGCGGATCCAGCGTTGTTCGACGGCGATGGATTTTCTGATCAGCGATCTGCTTGAGTTCACACGCACCCGGCTGGGCTCTGGCATTCCGCTCGAGCGAACGGCTTGCGACCTCGGTTCGGTTTGCGCAGCGGCCGTCGAAACGATCCGTACAGGCAACCCTCAGCAAAGTTTCGAAGAACATCTCTCCGGCGATTTAATTCTCTCCGGAGATGCGCCGCGGCTGCAGCAAGCGCTGGCGAACTTGCTCAGCAACGCCGTGCAGCACGGCGATCGAGGCCGCCCGATCTCCCTGACTGCACAGGCTGTAGACGATGGGGTCGAAGTGCTCGTGACGAACTTTGGCCGTCCCATCCAGGCTTCTGCCTTGCAGACGATCTTCGAGCCCCTGGTTCGCGCGCCAAATGCGGGCGCAGACGTTCATGAGCAGTCGAAGACCAGCCTGGGCCTTGGCCTCTTCATCGTTCGCGAAATCGTGGTCGGCCATGGCGGCACAGTCACCGTGCAATCGTCGGCGGATGCGGGCACGGCTTTCACAATTCGCCTGCCGCGAGCGAGGGAATCGTCATCACAGACGTAACGGGCGAGTCGAAGACCGTGGCCCAAGTGGCGCGGGCGCGGATCAGTAGCGAGCCGGTCTCACCGCAGCATTTCCACGGCGACGCGAGCCGTCACGATGCGGGTGGCTTGATGCGAAGACAGCGCCAGCAGCCCATGCTTGTCGCCGGTGACGAGAAGGTCCGCCTTTGCCATCTGCGCCATCGCCAGCAGGAAGTTGTCGTAGGGGTCAGGCGACACGTCGAGCACCGGCAGGTTGGCCGCCATCGTGGCCAGCCGCCGCAAGTCGTTGACCATTCGTCCAGCTTCAGCCGCATGAATCCTGAAGCTCACGCCGTCCCGACGCGTCACCCGGCGAATTTCCTCGATTTGCGGCTCAGACGTGATCAACGTGAAGCGCCCATCACGCCACGCCTCATACAGCTCGTCCGGCGGCGTTCCTCGCGTGATCAGTGCGGCGATCAGAACGTTGGTATCAAGGATGAGCCGCATTGTCGGCTGCGCGTCGTAGCGACTACCTGGTCTATGTCGCCTTTGCCACGGCTGGCCACATCTGGCCACGCACTGCCGAACAGGCCTCGTCGATTGCCGCTTGAAGCTCTTCTGAGCTCACATCGGCGTTGCGTGCTTTGACGCCCTGCACCGCCTGGTCGAACATCCGCCAGCGCACGGCATCCTCGATGAACTTCGACAGGTCGCCTTTGCGCATTCCCTGGGCGCCCAAATAGGCGCGCAAAGCCAGATCGGTCTCACGCGAGACCGTCACGGTCAGGCGGGTAGTTGCTTCGTCGGCCATTTTCAGAGGATCAGGAGATAGATGTCTATCAGCTTATCCGCTAAGGCGCAGCATTGCAAGAGTGCTATTGATAACATATTTTATCGATAGTAGGATGGCGGGATGTCCCTTGCCGACGCCGCCTACGCACTTGACGAACTCGCCGGCGGCCGAGTGTCCGATCAGACCCGCGCGATGCGCGGCCTGGCGGCATTGCACACCCTGCCCCTTCAAGACCGCTGCGAGCCGGCATTGCGTGACGCTGCGGCCACTCTGGAGCTCTTCGTGGCGACTGGCGGCATGGTCAGCACCTTTGCCGAGGCCCGGGCACGCGCCAAATCGATGGCAGCGGCGGTTCGCCGAGTTATCGCCCGTGGCTGAACTCGTTACTTCGCCGGGGCAAGAGTTGGCCACAGCCGATGGCCGTCGACTTCTGACGGCCGCCCGGTTCCAAGGCCTAGCTGACGTGCCGCCCGAACTCGAGTGGTTCGCAAACATCGACAACAAGAGCACCCGGCGGGCGTACGAGAACGCCCTGCAGGACTTCATGGGGTTCATCGGCATCCGCCAGCCGGGCGAGTTCCGGGAGGTGACTCGATCGCATGTGATTGCCTGGCGCGACGACCTAGCCAGCCGAACCTTGAGCAGCCAGACGATCCGGCACCGCCTGG
>JBBRWO010000144.1:0-4784 GCA_038249135.1 Coriobacteriia bacterium | reverse complement strand
TCGTTCCTGCTCGTCTTCGTACTCGACGAACACACCCAGGCGTGCGTGGAGGAGGCCCTCGACTCCCTCGAATCCCTTCTGGGAAGTGAGTTCTTCGGATCTTGTGACACATGTGTGGGTGAAAACGCGCCTTGAATGAGGTACGCACGTCGCCCCTGAGCTTGGGATACTGGCGTTCGTGAAAGTCAGGAAACCGAGCTACGGAGGACGACGTGCGCGCAAGCAGTGTATTCAAGCGGTTGCTGGGTGTCGAGAAGGCCACGGTCGAGGACGTGGGCTTCGAGGGTGATGATCTGGTGGTGAAGGTTCGGCTTCACAAGCGCCAGCAACGGCGTTGCAGCCGATGCGGAAGGCAGTGCGGCGTGCACGACAACGGACGGGGGCGCCGACGCTGGCGTGCCATGGACTTCGGCACGGTCAGGGTCTGGCTCGAAGCCGAGACCTCGCGAGTGCGGTGCCCCGGGCACGGAGTGGTCGTCTCGCGAGTGACCTGGGCGCGGGCCGGCGCGGGATTCACGCATGACTTCGAGGACCAGGTCGCCTGGCTTGCGACGAAGACGAGTCAGAGCACGGTCGGGCAGCTGATGCGGATCACCTGGCGGACCGTCGGGCGAGTGCTGAGGCGAGTCGTGGAGGAACGCAGGGCCGGCGTCGACCTGCTCGACGGCCTGACGCGGATAGGCATCGACGAGACCAGCTACAGGCGGGGTCATCGCTATCTGACCGTGGTGGTGTGCCACGACACCGGACGCCTCGTGTGGGCGCATCCGGGCAACTCGAAGGCGACGCTTGAGATGTTCTTCGCCGAGCTGGGAGAGGAGCGGCGAGGCAGGATCACGCATGTGACCTGCGACGGAGCCGAGTGGATCCACGACACCGTTCGTTCGCACTGCGAAGGGGCTGAGGTCTGCCTTGACGCGTTCCACATCGTGTCCTGGGTCAACGACGCGGTTGACAGCGTCCGCAGGGAACTGTGGAACGAGCAGCGCAAGAGCGGCGACAAGCAACTCGCGGGCGAGGTCAAGGGGACTCGCTGGGCGCTCCTGAAGAACCCCGAGAACCTGACCGGTCGCCAGACCGACATGCTCGCCCAGCTGGAGGCCGACAACTCGGACCTGTACCGCGCCTACCTCCTCAAAGAACAACTGCGCCTGTTGCTGAGGCAGCCGGTCGAGCAGGCCATCGGGCTACTGGACGGCTGGATAGGGTGGGCGACGACGAGCGGCCTCACGGCGTTCGAGAAGGTCGCTCGGACGATAGTCCGCCAGCGAACGGCCATCGAAGCCATGCTCCGCTACGGCCTGACGAACGGACGCGTCGAATCCGTCAACGCCAAGATCCGGCTCATACAGCAACGCGCCTACGGCTTCCACGACCCTTTTGCACTGATAGCACTCGCCCAACTCACGCTCTCCGGACTCTGCCCCCCACTGCCCGGAAGAGGTCGGGCTTGACCCACACATGTGTCACAAGATCCCGATTTCATCCCAGAATGAAGGGAACGCCTCAGGATAGTAGTTGCCGAAGACCCTCCACGAATTGGTGTCAATCACATAGATGGTCGACATCAGACTCGACCCGCCAGTCGCTCTTCGAACTCAGAGACGTATCGCGCCTTGACCCCAATGTGCTGGGAGAGATCCACCACATCGATGAGGCCCGCGCGGTATCGCGAGAACGCCAACCTCAGGTACGCGTCACCTAGGTAGGCGCCCTGGGTGTTGTAGTAGTTGCCTCCGCTATCCTCGCCGCCGCCTCGAGCGCGTTCCGCCTGCTCCCCCCATGAGGACGCGAACCTCTCGTACGTTGGGGAGTCAACCAACCCCTGGTCACGAACCCGGCGCAGAATGACTTCCCGGCTCACGTTGAAGCGCTTGGCAACCCTGGCGACCGAGGCCTCCAGATTGACAGCGTCGATATCGTCCCACGGGAAGCTTGAGGCAGGAACGAGCACTTCCGCCGCGAGCCTGTTGCACGCCACCTCCACGGACTGATCAAGGCCCTGCATCCGGTCAACGAAACGACCATCCTTGGTCGTGATACTGCTCATTCCCGCGAGGATATGGGCAACCTCGTGGAAGAGGGTGAACACCTGCCGGGAGAATGGCGTACTGTTGTTGATCATCACAATCGGGAACTCGTTGTCCGTCAGGCAGAAACCAGATACCTCCCGCTGTTTGAACGACCGCTTGAAGACAAAGACCCCTACCGCTTCAACGGCGGCGCGCCACTCCGTAATCGCCTGTTCAGTCGAGCTCCAGCTGGCCTGCCGATCGAGATCCACTCCGAGGTACTCGCGCAGCTTGCGCGCACATGCCACAACGTCGTCTCCCGCCGCAAAGTGGATATCCTGCCAAATCCTTCGTGCAGACGGGTTCCTTCCACTTGTGAGGTCGCGGAGAGATTGCTGATAAGCGCGCGCCACGCGGAGCCCGTACCTTGTGTCCGCCTTTAGGCTGCTGACGTCGAAATCGGGGAGGGTTCGAAACTCATGCTGGGCCGTAGCCTCATCAGGCGGTTCCGGCAAGAAGAACAGGGCCACCGGCCGATGGAATAGGCCCTGCGCAAGCTTCTCAAGCTGCCGATAGGTAGGCCAAGCTGTTCCAGCCTCCCATGCTGTCACTTCGTCCGGATCCTTGTGCATGTACATGGCGACCTCAGGCACGGTCAGGCCGGCACGCTCGCGGGCCCAAACCAGCAGCTGTGGTGTAAGGGATGTCGCTCGATCACTCATGAGGCCAATCTAGCACGAGGGGCTGACATCGGTGCGTCCAACTACGATCATGCCGCTCGGACTACCCCTGCCGGAGGCCATTCCTGTGAGAACGTCATCGACGCGGAGTCGAGAGAGTCAAGTATAGGTCCGGCGATTGGCCTGCTGGGCTAGAGGTTGCCCGAGAAGGCCTTGTGGAGCAGTGACGCCACCGGCCACGGATCCTAGCGCTCACGCACTCAGGCGCTGCACCTTCGCAGCGGGATTCACGCGACAGGATACGCCACGTTGAGTGCGTGGAGGGCCGGCACGATCAGGGCGGCACCCTCTGGACTGTGGAGTGCGTGGCTACGGACCTCGCCCAGCGCGACCGCAGCGGGATTCTCGTAGAAGACGTAGGCCGAAAAGGCGTCAAAGTGACGAGGGTGCCATTCGAATCCTGCGCACTTCGGGGCCCACGATCTCATCTGAGCGCCCCAAGCTCGGGTTCCCGAGTAGTCTGCGCTGTCGCTGTGTGCGAGCCAGAGGTCCTGCCCCACTTGTGGAAGCCCGGAGCCATGGAGAACGAGCACGTCGATATCGCGCATCACGACGATCTCCGAGATGCGCCTTCCGACAATCGCACGTCGCAAGAGCTCGCGCACTCCGTGTGCTGGGAACGGTATATCTCTAAGGATTGTCTCCGAGAGCGCCGCTTGGATTGACGACGCAGCATACAAATACGGGGGGAGCCCGCCCGGACTGTCGAAGCGGCCGCCGCCGCCCGCCGACACTGAGTCCGGGTCGGTCGTGTTGAACCCCGTGGGCGCGAACTCCTCGGAATGGATCCGCCACAGGTGTGTGCCACTGACGATGCGCGCGTTGACCGGCTTCCCGGGGCACCTTTTGGGAGGCGGGTAGTCGGGCATCAGCCGATGGGAGCGACGATAGACTGAGCGGCGGCCATGACCGTATCCGGGTCGGTGCTGGCAATGTCCATCGGTCGAGCACCGCGCAGCCGCCCGTTCGCACCAACCCACCAAGACGCCACGCCCCACGGATCCTCGGCGGCTCCTAGCAGGTGGTTGACCTGTTGTACGGCCACGACGACGTGCTGGCGGGCAAGGTCGAACTGGAAGGCGGGATACAGATAGCGGTTATTGACGGGTACGCCGAGAAGATCGCCCTTCCGACGCCGCCTACTCGCGATCTCGCCCGCGTTCTTCGCGCGCGACCCGAGCGCCTGCGCGACCGCCGCAGCCTCAAGCATCTCGACGTCGAGGACCGCGCGGCGCGCTCCGGCGCGGATCACATTATCGCGAGCGAGTTCCGCCACTACAGATGCGGCCGCTCCGGCGAACTCGTCGACCTCCCGCTCGGAATCCAGTATGGCGCGCATCACGGTCGCAACCGCCCACGAGCGGCCTGTGAACGCCGGTATGGTTTCCAGGAGTCTGGGCAGCTCTTCGACGGCTTTCGATGCAGCCCCGTGGGCGTCGGGCGAGGCCAGCAGGCCGCGTGTCGCGTCGCCGAACCTGGCCTGGGAGGAGCCTTCCGCCCTCTTCTTGGGTTTCTGGGCTGAATTGGTCTTGGGATTCTTCTCGGCCGCTTTGACAGTGCCCATGCTGATTGCTCCTTGGGAGTGCGCTGTGAGATCGAAGGGTGGGGCATCCTACGTATCTTATGCGTCTTATGAGACTAGCATGCGTCATTTCCATAAGCAACTGTCCAGCTCGCGCCAGTGGAGGCGCGGTAGAAACGCCCAAGAAGAGAGGGTCCCGTCTCCGGGGCGCATCACGTCCCCGCCCAATCGGCACCAAGCATCCAGCGCCATGCGGGCTCGACTGTGATTGCGCCGACGTCGGTCTCAATCGTGTCGCGCTCATAGAGGGTCACGATCGTTGCGGCCCGGGTGCCCACCTCGGCCATGGCCGCCATCGCGCCACGCACCTCGCGTTCGCGGGTCTCGGCATTCGACAGCGAAACACTCGCTTGAAGGATCTGCGGTTGGCCGTCGGCCCCCCTGCAACCGACCACGGCCCATAGTTTGTCGTCGCGAAACGCCATGGACGCGATCAGCGTATGCAGCGGC
>JBBRWO010000143.1:0-4804 GCA_038249135.1 Coriobacteriia bacterium | reverse complement strand
TCGATGTCCATGTCGCCCTTGAAGGGGTAGTCCGACGCCATGTCAGCCAGTTCCGGCGAGGGCAGGTCGAGTGCTGTCGCGCCGGTGAACTCGCAGTTGGCGCGCGTGGTGTCGAAGTGGCTGTTGTTGGGGACCACGTCGCCCGGTTTGCACATGACCGAGAAGAGAATGCGCTCGGCCGCGCGTCCCTGGTGCGTGGGGATGATGAACTCGAAGCCCATCACGTCGTGCACGGCGTCGCGGAAGCGGAAGTAGCTGGGGCTTCCGGCGTAGGACTCGTCGCCGCGCATGATGCCGGCCCACTGGTTGGAGCTCATCGCACCTGTGCCGGAGTCGGTCAGCAGGTCGATGATCACGTCTTCAGAGCGCAGGGCGAAGATGTTGTAGCCCGCGTCCGCGATCATCTGGCGGCGTTGCTCGGGTGTGGTCATCTTGATCTGCTCGACGGACTTGATGCGGAACGGTTCGATGATCGTTTTGAACATGGCGCCTCCCGGTGCCAGTGCGCCGCTCAATCTGAGGAAGCGGGCGCGAACCATCACGAAGTGTAGCGGGGAGAGCGGTTGCGCGCGACCGTTGGCGCGGCGGGGCTACTCGGCTGTGTGCCAGACGCCACAATGATCGCGCACGGAGAACTCCAGCAGCCGCCGGCTCAGCAAGTCGCCGAGGTAGCCCTTCACCGTCGTGACCGCCAGCCAGTATTGCGCCGGGTTGTCCGAGAGGCCCCGCTCGGCCATGACGATCGCGATGATCTCCTCGGTGGTGTGCGGCGTTTCGAGGACCTCGAGCAGGTGTGCCTCGAGCTCCTCGATCTGCTCGAGGTGGAAGTCGATGTTGGCGAGCGCGGTGGCGCGATCGACCAGCTCACCGTGCGCCGGCACCAGCCAGTCGAACTCGACCTCGCGGATCGAGCGCAGTGACTCGGCGACCATGTCGGGATCGATCGCATAGGGGAGCGGGTGGCGCGCCCACAGTGACTCGAGGTAGAGCGCATCGCCGGTGAACAGCACGCCGTCGCGGGTCAGGAAGCCGGTGTGGCCCATCGTGTGGCCGGGCAGCGGCACGGGGGTCGCTCGGCGGTCACGCCAATCCTCGACCAGCGCGTCGACCTTGCAGGGCGTGCCCTTGAACAGCTTGCCCACCAGGATGTCGCCCGGCCGTGCCCACGAGAACATGCCGCGGATGTTGATGTCCGGATTCTCGACCATCATCGCGTCGTCACGCGCGGCAACCACCGTCGCACCGTTCTCACGCAACACGGACGCCGCCGAGAAGTGATCGGCGTGTCCGTGAGTGATGGCGAGGCGGTCGATGACGCAGCCGTCGTAGACACTCGACTCGGGGCCGGTATCGATGACGAGCCCCTCGATGAAGCCGGAGTTGGTGAGGTCCGGCATGTAATAGGTGTCGCCGGCGATGTGGACCGCTCCCGCGGGCAGATGTGTGGGCTGGGTCATGTGAACGGTCACCTCTCGGGGGCTGAAGTGGCTATGCTGAGCGCGACCTCGGCTGCTCGCTCGATGGCCGCTTCGACCTCGGGCGTGCAGTCTTCCGAGAAGGTGCGGTCGTCTTGTACCTGTATGCCCACTATCGAGACGATGCTCGGTACTGCTCGCCCAAGCTGGCGCCCCATCTCGAGTGCGGTCGGCAGGTCGATCTGGTGACCGGCGACAAGGTGGAGCGACGGCTCAAGCAGCTCGCTCTCGAACACGACGATCTCGCCGGGCTCGGCATCGCGCAGCCTGACCGCGTCGATCACGACGGCGCGCTCAAAACCCTCGAGCAGGTCGATGAGCGCGAAGCCGGCGAGCTCCGCCTCCTTGACGACTACTCCGGGATGCGGGCCGGTCTTGGCGATGCGACGCGCGACTTTGATGCCGACACCGTCGTCGCACAGAATCGCGTTGCCCAGGCCGAGAATCAAGGTGGGTGTCACGGAATCAGAACTGGATCTGGACTGTCGTAAGAGCGCCGACCTTTGTAACGGCCAGGAGCGGCTTTTCCATGCGCTCGCACCACCGACGGACGTCGGCTTCAAACGTCTCGCAGTCAGCAGTGGCTTCGAGCAGGTCGCCGGGGTGGATCTGCGGCAAGGCGAGCATGATCTTCAGAATCGGTTGCGGGCAGCGAAGCCCCACGGCGTCGATTTTGTGCTTGGTCAATTTCGTTCCCTTCGCGGTGCTTACAGATTGGCAGCGACTGGTTCTAGTTGCTCGCTTCCGACGAGCGAGTGTATCTCAGCAAGCAGCTGGCCATCAGTGAAGTGCTTGGCCGTGATCGCCGAGGACGGGCAGGCCGAGGCACAGGTGCCGCAGCCGTGACACAGGAGTTCGTTGACGACCGCGTGCTTCTGGTCGGCGTCGAACGAAATCGCTTTGTAGGGACACGCGAGTATACACACCTGGCATCCGCCGCATACGGCGTCGTTGACGACCGCCGTGGTGGCCTCGCGAACGATCTTCTTACCGGGGACTAGCGCCGAGAGAACCGCGCCGGCGGTGGCAGCTGCCGAGGATGCGGCGGCGGGAATGTTCTTCTCGCCTTGCGCCGAGCCAGCAACGAAGATGCCATCGGTGCGACTGGCGAATGGACGGAGCACCTTGCTTGAGGCGAGCACGTATCCGGCCGCGTCCACGTCGACGCCGATACGACCCGCGAGTGCGACACCGTTCGCGTCTCCCACGTGCGGGGCCGCCATCACAACGAGGTCGAAGTCGCCGGCCCGCTGGCCGCCCTTGAGGTTCACGCCCACGACCACGCGGCCGTTCGCGCCAGCGGTGACCGCGAGGCTGTCGCCGATCGCCATGCGCACGGTGCGCAGGTTGGCCGGCGCGTTCTCGGCGGAGGCGAGGCGGTTGTAGTGCGGGCCGCCCAGCTGGCGATCGAAGGCGAGCTCCGCGAGCTGCGCATCGGGAAGCTTGTGCGCGGTCTCGATAATCTGCTTGGCGAGCGCCAGACAGCACGTCTGAGAGCACGCCGCGGCAGGTGCGCAGCCGGCCTCGTCGGCGCAGTGGAGGAATGCGATGCGCTTGGGCGTGGAGCCGTCGGCCAGACGGATCTCGCCACCGGTGGGACCGTCGGGGTTGAGCACGCGCTCGAACTCCCAGGTGGTCATCACACGCGGATGGTCGTAGACGCTGCCCGGAGCGAGCTGGAGCTGCGAGCCGGTCGCGAGAATGACCGCGCCCACGCGGCGCTCGACGGTCTCATCGCCGCCGCCCAGGTCGATAACGCCAAACGGGCAGGCGCCGACGCACGCGTCACACGAACCGCCGTTGAAGTGCAGGCACGACGTTTCATCGACCACGGCCGCATTGGGCAGCGCGCCGATGAACGGGATGTGCACCGCGTGGCGCTGCGTCATCCCCACGTTGAACGCATCGGACACGCCCACCGGGCACACGCCGGAGCAGGTGTCGATGCAGCCGTAGCAGCCGTCGGCGTCCACGTGGCGTGACTTCGTGCGGATGACCGCGGTGAAGTTGCCCAGGTAGCCGAGCAGCTCGTCGACTTCCGAGTAGGCGAGGACCTCGATGTCCGGGTGGTGCAGCACCTCGTCCATCAGCGGCTCGAGCAGACACGGAGCGCACTCCATGTCCGGATAGACCTCCGAGAGAAGCACGACCTTGCCGCCGACTGCGGCCTCGCGCTCCACCAGTGTGACGGCGCGACCTGACTCGGCGATGAGCAGCGCGGCCGTCATGCCCGCGACGCCTGAGCCGACCACCAGCACGCTGGTCTCGGCTTCGAGCTCCGCGGCCTCGAGCGGGCGCTGCTCGCCCACTCGTGCCGCCGCCGATGCGATCATGTCGAACGCCTTGGCGGTTGCCTCGTCGCGGTCGGGGGTGACCCACGCGACCTGCTCGCGGATGTTGGCGCGGCTCATGGTGAACGGGTTGCGGCCGGCGGTCTTGCACGCATCGGCGAAGTCCTGCGCGTGCTCGCGCGGAGTGCAGGCGGCCACGACCGGCAGCAGGTCGGGGTTCTCGGCCATCTTGGCTGCGAGGAACGCCTTGCCTTCGACAGAGCACAGGGTGACGTGACGCTCGATCTTGGCGACGCCGGGGAGGGCGGCGACCTCGGTTGCGAGCGTGTCGAGGTCGATGAGGTCGCTGATGATGGGACCGCAATCGCACAGGAAGACGATGGAGCCGGCGGTGCTCATCGCGCACCACCTTCGATGCGCTCGAGCGAGCCGTCGCCGTTGCGACGCAGGCCGCCGAGAGGCTCGCCGTCGACCGCGAAGATGCGCAGCTCCAGAGGGGTGGAGCCGGGCAGCGCGTGCGTCGCGCAGCCAAAGCACGGGTCGTAGGCGCGAAACGCCATCTCGATGAAGTTCATGATCGGCTCGGTGAGCTCGACACCGGGACGGACCAACTCGCGCGCGGCCTTAGCCACCGACAGCTGGATCGCGGGGTACTGATACGTGGTGCCGACGATGAGGTTCGCCTTCTGCACGATGCCGTTCTCGTCGGTGATGTAGTGGTGCGTGAGCAGCCCGCGCGGCGCTTCCACGGTGCCGACACCCTCGCGCGGCGTACCGCTGGGCAGCGTGCGCACATCAGTCGAGGTGAGTCGCTCGTCGTGTGCGAGGCGCTGGACCAGCTCGGCGGCTTGCAGCATCTCGATGAGTCGCGCCCAGTGAAACGCCAGCGTCTGGTGAACGGGCTTGCCGGCGAACGTCTGGTAGAACCGCTCGTACTCGGCCTGTGCGTGCGGCGTCTGCATCCCGTCACTCGCATTGAGCGAGCCCAGAGGCCCGGTGCGCATGATCTGCCGAGAAGTCGCGTCGGACACGCCGTTC
>JBBRWO010000142.1:0-4891 GCA_038249135.1 Coriobacteriia bacterium | reverse complement strand
GATGCCGACCGAATCGTCGTGCTCGATGCCGGTCGCGTCGTCGAGCAGGGCTCCTACGACGATCTCATGGCTGCTAACGGGTGGTTTGCGCAACTGCATCGTGCGCAGTTCGACGCACAGTAGCCCGACTGGAGCTTTCCTGGCAATCGCCGCTTCTTTTCTCGGCTGACCGCCGCTATCAACCTCAACCTTAGTGCTGCTGCGCGCCCCTTAGCAGCTGTTTGTCCGCATACCTCAGGTTGACGTCGATACTTGCCATTTATGTATGACTCCTCTATTATATGTGTTGTCGCATATCTAGATGGAGGCGCACCAAGGTGTCACTCGAGCTCGCCATCCTCGGATTTCTGAGTGAACACCCGCGTTCAGGTTACGACCTGAAGACGCGGTGCTTCGACGACCAGGTACGTCCCTTCTGGACCGCCGACCAAGCACAGATTTACCGAACTCTGGAGCGCTTGACGGAGGGCCGGCTCGTCGCCTTCTCGCGCAGACGCCAGACGGGCAAACCGGACCGCAAGGTCTACGAGATCACCCAGGCGGGACTTGACCAACTCGCCTGTCAGCTGCAGTCGACGCTGCAACTCTCCCCCGTCCGCGACACGTTCCTCCTCCAGCTGTACTTCTCGGCAAGGTTGGGGGATTCGACCATCGCAACGATGGTTGCGGAGCGTAGAAGTATGCATCAGGAGAGGCTGGACGACCTGCGCAGACGCAGCCTCGAGCTCTCACACGACCACGCCCAGAACGAGCGCGAGCATGCCCTCCGGCAAGCGGCGCTGGCGGGAGCCATCGCCTCCGAGAGAGCGGCGATCGACTGGCTCGACGACCTTCACGAATCGGTTGCAGACGGGCTCTTGCCCGCAGCTTTACCCGCAGCTCCGGGTGTCCAGAGTCCGCTGTTCGGTCCATCGCACGCCTGAGGTATGATTCAGGTGTGCACTGAGAGGAGTCATCGGTGAGGATCATCGCGATTGACGCGAGTCCCGCACGTAGTGTCGTGAGCATCTCAGTTGAGGCGGCCGCCAGATCCGCGGAGGCCGCTGGAGCGACCGTCGAAAGAATCCGACTCACCGATCTCGAGATTCGTTCCTGCACAGGCTGCGGCATGTGCCGCTACACCGGCGCCTGCAAGATCCCCGATGACATCCCTGCCCTTGCCGAGCACATCGCCGAATGCGATGGCGTCATCTTTGGAATGCCTTCGTACTTTCGCAGGCCGGATGCGGTTACCGCGGCGATGATGCACCGCATAACACGCTTCTTTCCCACCTCGGGTCAGCTCACGATCCCCGGTCTGAGCCGCCGAGAAGTTCCTCACGCACCACATGTTCGCGCCGCGAAGCGCGCGGTGATCATTACGGCATGTCGTGCACCTGAGCCGCTTGCGACGTTCTTCGGCTACACCACTGGCCCGATTCGCGAACTCCGCCACGCGCTCGACTGCGGCGGAATACGCACAGTGGGCTCACTCGCGCTCACCGGTGGCTGGAACCGACAGTCGTTTGACGAGTGGGAGCAGGAGAAGGCCTCGTCGCTCGGAAGGATCGTCGCCGGCAAGATCTGAGTCGGCTGAGCCTGGCGAACGCCGCCCCCTCGCGCACTCCCTCAGCCGAGAAGTTCGTCCATCACTCTGTGCCCCGGATCAAGAAGCAGCCCGGTGGCATCAGCATCCACCTCGTTGAACGCCTCGGCACCGTTAGACGCGACGCCCGGTCCCCAGATCAAGAACGGCACCGGTTCGCCTACGTGCGTCTTGATTGGAATCGGCGTGGGATGGTCCGGCATTGCCAGCACGCGAACGTCTTGCGTGGCCGCATACGCGATCACACGCGACATCACTTCCCGATCGATGGCTTCGATTGCGGCGATCTTCGCCTCGACGTCGCCCGCGTGCCCCTCCTCGTCCGGCGACTCCACGTGAATCACCACCAGATCGCGGTCGGCGAGGGCCGCCAATGCGCCCTCAGTCTGACCGGCGTAGTCGTTGCCTGAGTCTCCGGTGACGCCCGGAATGTCCAACCGTTCCATACCGACGAGCACCGCCAGCCCGTTGAGCAAGTCGACGCCGCTTGTCATCGCCGAGGAAACGCCACGCTTCTCGGCGAACGGGACGATGCTCTTGGGCGCAGCTCCCGGCCAGAAGGGCCACAGATCGGTGACGGGGAGCTGGCCCTCTGACGCGCGGCACAGGTTGATGGCGGAGTTCTCGAGCAGCGGTCGAGCCCTGTCAACGTAGTCGAGCAGCAACGATGCGCCCGGCCCGGCCATTAGGTGAGGGGTGACCGCCCGATCCGAGATGTCGTGTGGGGGCGTGTACCGCGCTTCCAGAAGCTCGGGGTGACCGGTGACGACAAGGATGTGGCGGTACGCAACTCCGGGATAGAGCGTGAATGTGTCGTCGTCGAGCGACGTCGCGATCGAGGTGACGATCGCCTGGGATTCCTGCGTCGAGATGTGTCCCGCCGCATAAGAGGTCATGACGCCGCCCGTGATCGTGACCGTGTTGAGCCGCAACGCGACCTGATTCGGTCCGAGGGTGATCCCCATGCTCGCGGCTTCGATGGCCCCGCGTCCGACACGGTCTGTCGTCGGGTCGTACCCGAGAATCGATGTGCAGGCAGCCGCCGAGGAAGGCTCCTCGCCTTCCGGGACAGTCCTGGCCAGGCCAACGCGACCTTGCCGCGCAAGCGAGTCGAGATGTGGGGTGCTCGCCGTCTGAAGCGTGGTTCTCCCACTCAGCTCGCTCAGCGGCCACCCGGCCGCGCCGTCGAGAATCACTACTATGTACTTCATGGCGCTCCCTCATGCGGGGCGAAACGACTACAAGAGCGTACCGTCTCCGCGCTGCATCCGCTACGGTCGGGCACCGCAAACAGGTCAAACGGCTTGACGCCGCCGTCCCAACCTGCGTAATCTGAACACCGTTCACTATCTGAACACCGTTCATTTCAAAGGATGGCACTGATGACCACGACCGCCCGCGGGGACAAAGCACGCGATGAGATTCTCTCGGCCGCCAGATGGGTCCTTCTCGAGCGTGGCGTCGAGGGCATGAGCCTGCGCGAGGTGGCACGCAGGGCCAACTACTCCCCCGCCGCCATCTACAACCACTTTGCGGACAAGGACGAATTGGTTGCTGCCGTTGCCATGGAGTGCGTCGGCACGCTCGCGCGGTACCTGGGAGAAGTGCCCCCGCTTGCCGATGCGAGTGAGCGGCTTCGTGGGCTGGGACTCGCGTATGCGGCGTTCGCAGACGAGAACCCCGCAGAGTACGCGGTCATCTTCGACTGCCTTTCGAACCCACCGCACGGGTGGGAACAGTATGTCGCGGTCGCCCATCCGTTCGCGATGATCGTCGCGGCATGCGAGCAAGGCCTGGCCGATGGCACTCTAGCGGACACCGCGCACGTGGGCGCCTCGGGCATGGCGTACGGACTGTGGTGTCTCGTGGACGGTCACGTGCACCTGAGGGCCAAGCACCTGGCGGCGGTGGAAGGCCCCTATCCTGCCATGTTCGCCGCGGGTCTCGATGCGATGCTCTCAGGTTTGGCGAGCGGCCGATCGATCGGCCGGACGATGCCGGATGACCAACTCGAATCACAAGGAGCGACTCAATGAATACGCGTCGTCAGCGCCTCCGTCGGTTTCTACTCGCGGCGGCCTTCCTCGCACTGCCCATCACTCTCAACTACTACTCGCCGTATCTCATGACCACCGGCACCGCGGCCCGAATCGCATCGTTCTCCCTGCTGTTCTGGCTGGCGATCTTCGTCTCGGCGTTGGTGTTGGGCCGTTCGTTCTGCGGGTGGGCGTGCCCGTTCAACGGCCTTCAGCAACTCTGGGAATCGGTCGGCTTCCGCCCGCTCAAACGCGTCCGGTTTCTCCCCGCGTTGAAGTACGTGCTGTGGGGCGCCTGGGTCGCCGCGGTGGTCGGGATCGCGATCGCCGTAGGCGGATGGGAGCGCATCGACCTGCTCTACATGACCGAGAACGGTGTGTCGGTCAGCGAAGCGGGCAACCTCGTCACCTACTTCATGCTGGTGCTTCTCACGCTCCTGCCAGCGCTTCTCGGCCGCCGCGGCTTCTGCCGCTACGTGTGCCCCTTCGGCGTCTGGGGTATCGTTGCCGAGAGGGTGGGGCATGCTCTTCGTGTTCCGAGGGTGCACTTGCGGGCGGACTCATCGGCGTGCACCTCCTGTGGTGCGTGTAGTCGCTCCTGCCCGATGCAGTTGCCGGTCTCAGATATGGTGCACGACGAGGCGATGCGTACGACCGAGTGCTTCATGTGTGAAACCTGCGTCGACGTGTGCCCGAGCAAGGCCATCGAGGTGGGATTCGGTAGAGTGGACTCGCAGTCACGTACGTGAGGGGACGATGGTATGACGGACGCTGCATCCAGCTCGTTGGGCAAGAAGCTTGTCTGGGCTCTCGTGATCATGTTCTTCGCGGGGGTCATCGTATTCATTCCAACGGCGATTCTCACCGATCGCTCGAGCTTCTGCATCACGTGCCACGATATGCAGCCGTTCTACGACGCGTGGGCCCAGGGACCTCATACGGAGGTTCCGTGCGTCGAGTGCCACGTGGAGCAAGGCGTTGCGAACAGGATGCTCCACAAGTTCGTCGCCCTCAAAGAAGTGTACGCGGAGCTCTTCACCAATCCCACATTCCCTCAGTACAGCGCCAAGGTGCCGGATAATCGGTGCCTGAGGTGTCATGCAGGACTCGAGACCAAGAAGGTCGGTAAGTTCGATCACAAACAGCATCGTTCCCGCGGCGTGGCGTGCCAGACCTGTCACGCATCCGTCGGGCACAAGGTGACCTTTGCCGAACTGGCGGCCAACGGCATCCTCAACGAGGCGAATGCGCCCGCAGGGATGACCTACGT
>JBBRWO010000141.1:0-4961 GCA_038249135.1 Coriobacteriia bacterium | reverse complement strand
TGGGTGCGCGGCGAGCGTCGCTGACGGTAACGGGCTGGTTTCGAGGGTCTCGCCCTAGGGGTGGTAAACCATCGTGCGGTTCCGGCCGGCCTTTTTCGCCGCGTAGAGCGCATGATCCGCGTGCCCGATGAGTGTCGACAGGCTGGACGATTCGTCGCTCGCGGCCGCGACTCCCACGCTCACGGTCGTTCGCAGGAGTGCGTTCTCGTGAGTGACGTCGACCGAGCCGATCGCCTCTCGCAGGCTTCTGCGAGTGAGCGGGCTCCGTCCGCGCTGCTCAACGCGATGTCCTCACTGGCGCAAAGTAGTCCTGTCACCGGGGTCTACCCGTGTCAGCCGACACTCGTCAGGGCGTGGGCGGGCCGAGCAACTCCAGAATCCGTTCTGCGTCATAGACGTCCGCCAGCGCCCTCAGTTCGGCAGCGAAGGCACCGTCGTATGCGGCAAGTTCATCGATTGCGGCTCCAACCGCCGCATAATCAGCACGCACGGCCGCTGCTTGAAGACGCATCCGTACCTCCTCGGGGACAGCCTCGCGCGGCGTGCCGTGCCGGGCCGGCAAGTCCGGAGTGGCGGTTGCAGTCTCGTAGTGCCGAGCGTCGCCGGTCCCGTTATGGCGGGGAGCGCAGTCTGAAGCGGCCTCGGCCGTGATGTCGCTCGGCGCGGGAGTGACAGCGATATCGAAGGTGAACACGCTGCCAACTCCGGGCTCGCTGCGAACGTGCAGTTCGCCACCCATGAGCCGCACATACTCACGGCTGATCGACAAGCCGAGGCCGGTGCCGATACCTGATGCTCTGCCACTACTCGTCTGCTCGAACTGCGCGAACAGCTCGTCCATTTCCTCCGGTGCGATTCCCACGCCGGTGTCCTCGACCTCGAACAAAAGCCCGGGTGAGCCGTCCGCATCAGCGACTGCCTCGACGCGAACGATCACACTTCCGCGATCCGCGAACTTGATTGCGTTACTCAGCAGGTTGACGAGCACCTGGCGAAGCTTGCCTTTGTCGGCTACCACGCAGTTCGCAAGCTCCGTCGAGCACTCGACCACCAAGAGCAGTTCCTTCTCGGCGGCGCGGTGTCCGAAGACAGCCTGTAGGTCTGAGAGCAGCGTGCGAAGGTCGAATACCGAGGGGTTAAGGATGCTTCGCCCAGCCTCGATCTTGGACATCTCGAGCACGTCGTTGAGCAGTGAAAGCAGATACTCGCCACTGCGGTTGATGATGCCGAGCTGCTCGAGTTGTGCCGCCGTTAGCTCCGTGTCGCGAGAGAGGAGCTGAGTGAAGCCCAGAATCGCATTCATGGGGGTCCGGATCTCGTGGCTCATGTGCGCGAGGAACTCCGTCTTGGCGTGGGTCGCTCGTTCGAGAGCCTCGTTGGATACCCGCAGCTCGACGTTGAGCGCGTGGGTCGACTCCAGCAACCGTAGATTCTCGATGCGGGTCGCCATCATGTCCGTCACGCGATGCAACATGATGCTGAGCGAAGGGATGCGATCCTCCGGTCGATCGTCTGCGAAGAGCAGCATCTCTGCGGGTACGGAGTGCGGATTCAGTGGGATGAGCATGGCGCTTCGCACACGGAAGCCGAGGGATCCGTCGGGCAGAGCAAGCACTAAAGGCTCTGAGCGCGACGCATCGAAGTAGATGGTCTCGGCGGGCACGGTCTTCAGCGACTGCACCGGAAGCGCCACTTCTGCGCCTGAAAGATCCAAGTCGCCGCTGGACAGGAACGCCGACTCTATGGTGACGACCTGATCGGTGACCAAACAGTAGGCACATAGGGGTACGTCTTTGAGCATCGAGATGTGCTCGAGCCCTCGAGCCACGATCTCCTGTGCGGACGTGGCCTCGCCGATCTTCTCGGCCAGAAGGCTCAGCAGCAACGTATCTTCTGCTCGGTCGGTGAGTTCTTGGTTCTCGAGGCTCAGAATCCGCAGGTCGCCCTCCAGCGCCTCGATGCGCCGCTGCAATTCTGAGGGTTCAGGCATCGTGGTCCGCTATGAAGCCGATAATCTGGTCGCAGAGCCAAGCGGGTTCGTCGAGTTGGATGAAATGGGATGCCGTCGCCGTGCGTTCGTAACGGGCACCTGGGATCTCGTGGGCGAGCTTCTCGGCGATGGCGGCGCTGAGGTACGGGTCTGCATCTCCTCGGACAATCAACGTCGGAACGGACAGTTGATGGAGCTCCTCGGCGATGTCCGTGAGGTTGTGGTTGTCGAGGCAGCGAGCGAAATGCATGAACGCTTTGCGGCCCTCGCTGGTGTTGAGCGGCTTCATGAACTGCGCCATCAACTCCGGGGTCATCAGTTCTTTGTGGTAGAGCCCTCGTTTGATCACGAGGCGGAACGTGCCAAGGTCAAACGACGCCATCAGCAGTTGTCGCACGATGGGGGTCCTGAGGGCGGTGACGGGCTGCACGGGCCAGAAGTCATACCCGACGCTGTTGACCAGCGACAGGTCGAAGAGCATCTCCGGATGCCGAACTGCGAGTATCTGCACGATGCCGCCGCCAAGGTCATGCCCCACGAGGTGGCATTTTTCGATACCCAGTTCGCGCAGGAAGCCGTACAAGCGCTCCGCGTGATCCTGGATGGCATAGGAGACGTCGAGTGGCTTGTCAGACTCACCGCAGCCGAGAAGGTCGATGGAGATAACGGTGAACCGCTCGGAAAGCGCAGGCACTATCTCTTGCCAGATAAACGAATACGTCGTAATGCCGTGCACGAGCACCAAGAAATCGCCCTCACCGCTCCGATGATAGGCGAGCCGCTGACCGTCGACAGTCACGAACCGGGTTTCATCCTGCGAGGGCATTGCCGAACCCTTCTCCGTCACAACGTCCATCCTAGTTCGTGTACCCCATCCGGTCGCATTCCGCACGCCAAGGAGCCGGTGCGCTCCTCGCCGGGCGGGCATCCCGCCAATGATATTGCAGTTCCCCACAGTGGGGGTATGCTCTCATCAGGTTGTGCCGCATTTGAGAGGGCCGTGAGATCGTGCAGGGAAATGGCGCGGTGTTCGATATCCTGCTTGTCGACGACATGCCCGTGAACCTTCGGATGCTCTCCGATATGCTCGTGGCCGCGGGATACCGGACGCGCTCTGCTCGCTCCGGTGAAATGGCGCTGCGAGCCGCGTCCGAGCAGCCTCCCGACCTTGTCTTGCTCGACATCATGATGCCCCAGATGGATGGCTACGAGGTCTGCCGTCGGCTCAAGGCGAACCCGGCCCTCAGTCACGTCCCGGTCATATTCTTGAGCGCTCTCGGTGACACCGGTGACAAGGTGGAGGCGTTCGCTGCCGGCGCGGTGGACTACATCACCAAGCCGTTCCAGATTGACGAGGTGTGCGCCCGAGTACACACGCACCTGCGACTCCACCAGCTGCAGGAAGAGGTCGAGGCACACCGCCACCAGCTAGAGGTACTCGTGGCCGAGCAGGTCCAGGAGATCATGGACTCGCACATTGCGACGATCTTCGCGATGGCGCGACTCGCCGAGTCTCGTGATGACGAGACAGGCACCCACCTCGAGCGCGTGCAGTCGTTCTGCGGGCTGCTCGGCGAGGGGGTCGCCGGCCGACATGACGGGCTGGATAGCGAATTCGTCAGGCACCTGGTCCACGCGGGCCCGCTGCATGATATCGGCAAGGTGGGCATCAGCGATGCGATCCTGCTTAAGCCCGGCAGGCTCACCGCCGACGAGTTCGAGACGATGAAGACACACACGACCGTCGGCGCTCAGACGCTCGAGGCGGTCCAGCGCGGCAATCCGTCCAACGCGTTCATCGGGATGGGGATCGAGATCGCGCGCTCGCACCACGAGCGGTGGGACGGCGGCGGCTATCCCCAGGGCATTGCGGGCGATCGCATACCGCTTTCAAGCCGAATCATGGCGGTTGCCGATGTCTACGACGCGCTGCGCTCCAGGCGGGTGTACAAGCCGGCGATGCCCCACGGCGAAGCCTGTCGGATTATCAATGATGGGAGCGGGTCCCAGTTCGACCCGTGTGTGGTCGACGTGTTCTTGCAGCGTGCCGATGAGTTCGATGCGGTGTTCGCCCGCGCCCAGTAGCCTACGCCCCGGACTCGCGCTTGCGCGCCATGATGTCGGTGATCGTGCGGAGCTGCGCCGCTTTGTGGTCGTGATCCTTTTTCACCTGCGCCCGCTTTTTGGGATCGAGCATGTCGGACACACGCTGCGCCAGGTCGCTCGGGGTGAACGGCTTCACGATGTAGTCGGTCACGCCTTCGGCCATCGCCTGGCGCTGCTTCTCGAAATCCCCAACCGCCGAGAGGTGGATCACGGGGATGTCTTTGGTCTCCGGGTCGGCCAGCAGCCGCTTGCGGACCTCGGTGCCATCCATGCGCGGCATCATCACGTCGAGCAGGATCAGGTCCGGCTTGTGCAGCTTCACCTGGACCAGCGCCTCCTGGCCGTCGAATGCCTCGGCGATTTCGTACCCGCGTGATTCGAGCGTGGCCTTCACGAGCTTGACGATGGACGGCTCGTCATCGACTACCAGGATCCTCGATGCCATGGTGCTCCCCGCTCTCTTGGTCGCTTCGTGTCTGACGATGCGAGTCACTCCCCGGCGACTCGCCCTTTTGTTCTACTCCGAGAAGAACGCCTGAACCTGCGCCACCAGCTCCTTGGGCGTGAACGGCTTGCAGATGTAGTCGAGCGCGCCGCAGTCCAGGCCGGTCTTCTGCTCGGCGAGCTGTGTCTTGGCGGTGAGCATGACCACCGGGATGTCCGCAGTTGTCGCGTCGGCCTTCAGTCGGCGGCAGGCCTCATAGCCGTCGAGCGCCGGCATCATCACGTCCATGAGCACGAGGTCGGGCTGCTCGGCACGTGCGACTTCGATCGCCGAGAGTCCGTCGGACGCCTCCAACACCTCGAAACCGCCGGAGCGCAGCGAGAACGCGACCAGCTTCAGGATGTGTGGCTCATCGTCGAC
>JBBRWO010000140.1:0-5048 GCA_038249135.1 Coriobacteriia bacterium | reverse complement strand
GTCGGTGATGATCTTGGGGCCGGTGTAGTAGTCGCCGTACTCGGCGGTGTTGGAGATGGAGTCGCGCATCTTGGCCATGCCGCCCTCAAACATCAGGTCGACGATGAGCTTGACCTCGTGCAGGCACTCGAAGTACGCGATCTCAGGCTGGTAACCGGCCTCAACGAGCGTGTCGAACCCGGCCTCGATCAGGTGGGTCAGACCGCCACAAAGGACGACCTGCTCGCCAAAGAGGTCGGTCTCGGTCTCCTCGGTGAAGGTGGTCTCGATGATGCCGGCGCGCGATCCGCCGATGCCCCAGGCGTAGGACAGGCCCAGTGCCAGCGCGTTGCCGGTGGCGTCCTGGTGGACAGCGACGAGGTTCGGCACGCCGGAGCCCTCGACGTAGACGCGGCGCACCATGTGGCCGGGACCCTTGGGGGCGATCATGATGACGTCGACATCTTCGGGGGCGACGATCTGGTCGTAGCGGATGTTGAAGCCGTGAGCGAATGCGAGCGCCTTGCCGGCGGTCATGTGCTCGTGGATCTCCGAGTAGTACGTGTGTGCCTGGGTCTCGTCCGGCGTCAGGATCATGACGAGGTCGGCCTCCGCGGCAGCCTCGCGCGGGGTGACGACCTTCAGGCCGGCTTCCTTGGCCTTGTCCCAGCTCTTGGATCCGGTGCGCAGGCCGACGCGGACGTCGACGCCTGAATCATGCAGGTTCAGCGCGTGGGCGTGGCCCTGCGAGCCGTAGCCGATGACCGCGACCTTCTTGGCCTTGATGATCTGCGGATCGCAATCGCCTTCGTAGTAGATGGTTGCCATGTTCGTGGTTCCTCTCGGGTCAGGTGACGCTGTCTGTTGGGTCGGTATTCCTCAGTCGAGACTGCGAGTTTTCGTGTGCGTGCCCTGCGCGCGGGCTTCCACGCAGTGGTTCCGTATCAGCTGTCGCGCGAACCTCTGGCCAGCGCGATCTTGCCGGTGCGCGCGAGCTCCTTGATGCCGTATGCCCGGAACAGATCCTCCATCGCCTGAATCTTGTCCGAGGAGCCCGTGGCCTCGATAGTCAGCGTGTTCCTGCCCACATCGATCACCTTGGCGCGAAACACGTTCGCGATCTCGATGATCTCGTGCCTGCGCTCAGGTGCCGCGTTGACCTTGAACAGAACAAGTTCGCGATCGATTGACTCGGCGGGGTCGAGATCTTGGATCTTGAGCACGTTGATGAGCTTGTGGAGCTGCTTGGTGATCTGCTCGATGGGCGTGTCCTCGGCGATCACCACGAGGGTGATGCGCGAGAGGGACGGATCCTCGGTCGGGCCGACCGCGAGCGAGTCGATGTTGAAGCCACGCCGAGCGAACAGCGACGTGACGCGCGTGAGCACGCCCGGCTTGTTCTCGACAAGGACTGAGAGTGTGTGCTTCATGGTTACTCCCACACCTCCGTCAGCAGGTCGTCGTCGAGCATGTCGGATACGGGAGCGCCCGGAATGCCGCCGAGCATCTCATCGATGGAACCACCGGGAGCGACCATCGGAAACACGCACTCCTCCTGTTCGACCCACACGTCGACGAATGCCGGCCCGTCGTAGTCGAACGCCTCGATCAGCGCCGCCTCGAGCTTGTCGGGATCGGTGACGCGGATGCCCTTCCAGCCGTACGCCTCGGCGAGCTTCACGAAGTCGGGACACGAGCGGTCGAGCACCGACGAGGCGTAGCGCTTGTCCCAGAACAGCTCCTGCCACTGACGCACCATGCCCAGGTAGCCGTTGTTGAGCACGACGACCTTGACCGGGATTTCGTTGATCTTGCAAGTCGCCATCTCCTGGCTGTTCATCTGGATCGAGCCGTCTCCGGCGATGTCGATGACCAGGTGATCCGGCAGTCCGACGGCAGCACCCATCGCCGCCGGCAGCCCGAAGCCCATCGTGCCCAGGCCTCCCGAGGAGACCCAGGTTCGCGGCTCGGTGATGTGCGTGAACTGGCAGGCCCACATCTGGTTCTGCCCCACCTCGGTGCAGATGACGCGCTTGCGATCCTTGGTGAGGCGGTCGATCGCCTGCACGACCGACTGCGGCGCGATCATGCCGTCGTTGGTCTTGTAGTGCAGCGGGAACTGTTTGCGCCAGTCATCGATCGCGTGGATCCACGCATCGGTGTTGGGCTCGGCTTCGGCCTTACGCAGCTCCGCGACGATGCCGGCCAGAATCGGCTTGGCCTCACCCACCACGGGCACGTCGACCGCCTTGTTCTTGCCGATCTCCGCCGGGTCGACGTCGATATGGATGACCTTGGCCTTGCTCGCGAACGCCGAGAGCTTGCCGGTCACGCGGTCGTCGAACCGGACCCCCACCGCGATGAGCAGGTCGGTCTCGGTGATGGTGTAGTTGGTGTACTTGGCGCCGTGCATGCCGGGCATGCCGATCCAGAGGTGGTGATCCTCCGGAAACGCGCCCTTACCCATGAGCGTCGTGACCACCGGCAGCTGCATGAGCTCGGCGAGTTCCTTGAGCTCCTTGGACGCGCCCGAGGCAAGCACGCCCCCGCCGGCGTACAGCAACGGGCGCCGAGCCTTGGCGATGAGCGTCGCGGCCTGCTTGATCTGCTTGGCGTGGCCTTTGACCGTGGGCTTGTAGCCGGGCAGGTGGACGGTATCCGGGTACTCGAAGTCGAGTTCGGCCTTGCTGACGTCGACCGGGATGTCGACGAGAACGGGGCCGGGTCTGCCGGTCGAGGCGATGTGGAACGCCTCCTTGACCACGGCAGGCAGGTCGTCGACGTGCTTCACCAGGTAGTTGTGCTTGGTGATCGGCATCGTGATGCCGGTGATGTCGGACTCCTGGAACGCGTCCGTACCCAGCACCGACTGCGCGACCTGCGCGGTGAAGACCACCATCGGGATCGAGTCCATGTAGGCGTTGGCGAGTCCCGTGATGGTGTTGGTGGCGCCCGGACCGCTGGTCACGAGTGCCGGTGCGATGCGACCGGTGGCACGCGCGTAGCCATCCGAGGCGTGGACCGCGCCCTGCTCATGCCGCGGCAGGATCGTCCTGATCTGCGTGCTGTCGTAGAGCGCATCGAAGATCGGCAATGCCACGCCGCCGGGGTAACCGAAGAGCGTATCGACGCCTTCGGCCTCCAGGCAGCGCACCAATGCTTCGGCGCCGGTGATGCGTTCGCTCATGAGAGCACCGCCCCCTTATCGGCCGAACTGACGAGTTTCGCGTACCGCCCGAGAACCCCGGTGGTCACGCGTGGTGCCGGCGCCGTCCATGCTGCTCGGCGGGCGGCGAGTTCTGCTTCTGCGACGTGCAGCGTGAGGACCGCGGCGTCGATGTCGACGGTGATGGAGTCGCCCTCGGCGACGAGCGCGATCGGCCCGCCCGCTGCGGCCTCAGGTGAGACGTGACCCACGGCCGGGCCCTTGGTGGCGCCGGAGAAGCGGCCGTCGGTGATAAGCGCGACGCTGGTGGCGAGTGCAGGCATGCCGGCGATCGCCGACGTCGGGGTCAGCATCTCGCGCATTCCCGGACCGCCCCTGGGACCCTCGTAGCGGATGACGACGATGTCGCCTTCCACAATGCCGCCGCCCAGAATCGCCGAGACGGCCGACTCCTCATCCTCGAACACGCGCGCCGGGCCCGTGAGGACCCGCATATGCGCCGGAACCGCCGACTGCTTGACCACGGCCCCATCTGGCGCCAAATTGCCGCGCAGGACCCGCAGGCCGCCTTCGGGGTAGTAGGCGTCCGCGATCGCGTGGATCACGCGGCCGTCAGCGGGACGCGCGGCGTCGATGATGTCGCCCATCGTCTTGCCGGTCACGCTGGGTGCCGAGCGGTCGATGAGCCCCGCGGTGTCGAGCTCGCGCAGGATCGCCGAGATGCCGCCCACAGCGTTCAGGTCCTCCATGTGGAAGTTGCTCGCCGGGCTGATGCGCACCAGATTGGGCGTCTTGGCCGAGACGGCCGCCCAGTCGTCGAGTGTGATGTCCGCCTGGGCCTCGTGCGCGATGGCGGTGAGGTGCAGCACCGTGTTGGAGCTGCCGCCAAAGGCCATATCGAGCGTCATCGCGTTGCGGATCGACTTCGCGTTGATGATGTCGCGAGCCGTCACGCCCTCCTCCAGCAGCCGCATCACGTGCATGCCGGCGTACTTGGCCATGCGGATGCGCTCCGAGTAGACCGCGGGCACCGTGCCGTTACCGGGAAGCCCGATGCCGATCGCCTCGATGAGGCAGTTCATGGAGTTGGCGGTAAAGAGGCCGGCGCAGCTGCCGCACGTGGGGCACGCCTGCTCCTCGAGGTGCAGCAGGTCCTCCTCGGACATGACGCCGGCGTTGACCTTGCCGACCGCGGTGAAGACGGTGTCGAGATCGACCGCCTCGCCCGAGGGGCCGCGTCCGGCAAGCATCGGCCCGCCCGAGATGACGACCGTCGGAATGTCGAGACGCGCGGCTGCCATGAGCATGCCCGGGATGACCTTGTCGCAGTTGGGGATCATGACGACCGCGTCGAACGCGTGAGCCGAGACCGCGATCTCAACCGAGTCCGCGATGGTCTCTCGGCTGGCAAGCGAGTAGCGCATCCCGATGTGGTTCATCGCGATGCCGTCGCACACGCCGATAGTCGAGACTTCGAGTGGAGTACCACCAGCCATGAGGACGCCGGTCTTCACCGCTTCGCCTATCTTGTCGAGCATGAGGTGTCCGGGAATGATCTCGTTCGCCGAGTTGATGATGGCGACAAGGGGCCGGGAGATCTGCTCATTGATGAGCCCGTCAGCCTTGAGCAGGCTGCGATGCGGGGCCTTGGATGGCCCTGCCTTCATGCGGTCGCTCGTATACGCCATGCTCGCGCCCTTCCCGTTGTGCCGGGAGGCGGCATCTGGCCGATTGACCGCACGGTACGCAAGCGACGCCTCCGCCAAAATGGCCGAGAGGTGCGTCACAAGTCGCGAGGGTGCCCGGAGATAGAAAGGCCCGCAAGAACGCGCGCTTTCGCCCCGTGCCGGGACGAGAGACGTGCTCCCGCGGTACCACCCCGCTTGGCGTCCGAGTCTCCTCG
>JBBRWO010000139.1:0-5254 GCA_038249135.1 Coriobacteriia bacterium | reverse complement strand
GCGATTCCGCTCGCTGCGGTGACCGAGGTGTTCTCGGCGCATGAAGTCGCGCTCGAATCGATCGATGGAGTGCCGGTTCTGATGCTTCGGGATGGCGATGTGGTGCCGTTCCACCGGCTGGATGCGATTCTTTATGGCAAGGACCCGCTGGCCGCACCGGATCAGCACACGCACGTCTTGCTGATCGAGGTGGGCGGTGAGCGCCACGCGCTGCTGGTGGATACTCTCGCCGGGCGGCAGGAAATCGTCATCAAGCCGCTGTCCCGGCTGCTCAGAGGCGCCCAGGGGTTCTCGGGCGCAACGATTCTGGGTGACGGTCGTGTCATGTTGATTCTCGACCCGCGAACGATGTTCACTGCAACGGAAGGCACACGATGAGGCCCCAAGCGCTCACGGAGCTGCAACTCGACGCGCTGCGCGAAGTCGGCAGTATCGGTGCCGGCCACGCTGCCACGGCACTATCGCAACTGGTCGACCGGCCGGTCGGACTGCAGGTCCCGACGATCGAGGTCATCGACCTCAGCGCCGTGCCTTACGTGTTCGGCGGCCCGGCCCAGGTGGTCTGTGCGGTCTACGCACGGCTGATGGGCGACATCGGCGGCGGCATTCTCTTCCTTGCAACCGAGGAAGCCGCGCTGTCGCTGGTCGACCTGCTCCGTGGTCACGAGAAGGGGACAACCAAGCTCCTGGACGTCGACGAGGAGGACATGCTGTTGCGTGGGACCTCCATCCTGATCTCCGCGTATCTGGCTGCGATAGCACGTATGGCCGATCTCAACGTGATGTCGGCCGCGCCCGTGCTGGCGTTCGACATGGCGGGTGCGATTCTGGCTGCTGTGGCTGCTGAGGTCGATATGCTCGCCGAGCAGGCTGTGTTCGTCAGCACCGCGTTCTTGGATGAGAACCACAGCGTCGATGCGGCACTCTTCTTCCTCCCGGACCCCGGTAGTCTCGAGACCATTCTCGGTCGTCTGGGGATGGCGTAGCGTGACCGCTTCGTCACATCCGGTGATCCGAAAGGGTCTGTTCACCCCGAACCCCCTCGCCGTCGAGGTCGGGGTCTCGGCACTTGTATTCGCTCGTCATCCCTCACGCCTGATGACACCCGCACTGGGATCGTGTCTCGGCATCTCGCTGTGGGACCCCTCGATGCGCACCGGCGTGCTTGCTCACGTGATGCTGCCGGCTCCCAGCGACGGAACGCCGGGCACCAGCGCGAAGTACGTGGAGTTCGCCGTCCCCGAGATGGTGCGACTGATGCTGGAGGCGGGTTCATTCAAACACCGGCTCGTCGCAAAGATCGCCGGTGGCGCCGCCATGTTCAGCCGAGAGTCGCTCGTCGCCAGTATCGGCGTGCGTAACGTCGAGGAGGCAAAGCGGCAGCTCGCGCACGCTCAGGTGCCCTTGGTCGCGGAGGACACGGGCCAGGCGCACGCGCGAACTATCGAGTTGGCGTTGGATACCGGGATACTCCTGGTTCACAGCCACCGCTTTGGCACTCGCGAGCTATGATGTACCGACCTACGAGAGACTGACCACGATGAACGGTGGCGATAACACGGTGCACGCACGACGGCCTTCGGATCGGCTCACGGTTGCAATCATGGGTGGTGGCCCCCGGGCCGCCTCGCTTCTGCGCCTGCTCTCCGACGTGGACAACATCAACGTTGCGGCGGTCTGTGCTCCTCAGGCGATGTCGCCTGCGCTCAGGCTCGCCGAGGAGCTCGGCGTGTTCGCCACTCGCGACCACACCGAGGTGTTCCAGATCCAGGGACTGTCGCTCATCGTCGACATGTCTGAGGATCCGCGCTTCCAGTCGCTTCTGCAGGCCCAGCGCCCCTCCCACGTGGAAGTCGTCGGCATGACCGGCTCGGAACTCGTGTGGGACCTGCTCGTGGCCAAGAAGCGCGGCGAGGAGCAGGAGAAGCTCTTCGTCGAGCTGCAGGTCGCCTACGACAAGATCCGTAGCCACGAGCGCCGTCTTCAGACCAGCAAGGAAGACCTTGAGGCCGCCAACGAGGAGCTCGAAAGCCGGCTGGCGGAGATTTTCTTCACCCATGAATTCTTCAAAGCGCTTACGAGCTTCACTTCCGTTGAGGACGTCTGCTCACTCATCGTAGATGGCTGCAATGGCATTCTTGGTGCGGAGATATCGTGCGTGTATCTCTTCAACCGCGATGACTGGACGCTGCACCTGCGCGCGTCGCAAGGTCGCTCGGAGGACGCATTTCGTCGCGTGGTGCCCGTCTCGGACACGATTCTCGGCTATGCCTTCCGAGAGGGTGCGATCCAGGAAGTCGACGTTGATCCGGCCGGCACGTCCACCGCATGGGCGACACCGGAGTGCGGCGTGCGAAGCCAGGCCGCTGTGCCGCTACGCACCGGTTCGAACGTGTTCGGCGTGATGGTGATGGCGTCGGCGAGCGTACGAGAGCTGACCGGCGCGGAGAGCGAGCGTCTCGCGGTTCTCGGTAACCAGTCGTCGTTGTCGCTCCAAAACGCGTTGTTGCACGGCGAACTCGAGCGCCTCTCGGTCACCGACCGGCTCACGGAACTCTACAACCACGGCTACTTCCAGCAGCGGATGGAAGAGGAGTTCAAGCGTTCTCAGCGCTTTGGCCATGTACTGTCGCTGATCATGCTCGATATCGACGACTTCAAGAAGTTTAACGACACGCATGGTCACCCCAAAGGGGACACCATCTTGCGGTCTGTGAGCGCGGTCATCCGCGAGCAACTTCGAGAGATGGATATCGCGGCTCGCTACGGTGGCGAGGAGTTCGTCATCGTGCTACCCGAGACTGATCTCGAGGGAGCCCTCGCCGTCGCCGAGCGCGTGCGTGCGGGTGTCGCTGCCATCAGGGTTCCTGATATGGGAGAGAAGCGGGTGGTGGCCACGGTGAGCGTCGGGGTCTCGGCGTTCCCCATGCATGCAGCTTCCGCGCTCCGCCTGCTCGAGTCCGCCGACGCGGCGATGTATCGCGCGAAGCGTTCCGGCAAGAACCGCGTCGAGTCTGCGTAGACCGATTTGGCCGAGGGAGAGTCAGCACGTCAACGTCAGGGCGACCGCTGAGGGGCCGCTCGCGCGTGGTAAACTTCCCAGTGCACGCACAAGCGCGTTCTGCGATCTCGGACTCGGCGATTCGAAGGGTGTCGGCAGCGATGAGACCCGTACGGCCCGGGGACAGAGGACCCGCGGTCGAAGACATACAGCGCAGGTTGCTCACACTCGGGTACGACCTTGGTCGCACCGGCGTGGATGGCGTATTTTTCGGCGCCACAATGGAGGCCGTGCGCACATTTCAGGTTGCGCGCTCGCTGGTTGAAGACGGTGTCGTCGGCGACGAGACCTGGTCGACGCTTGTTGATGCGAGCTTCACTCTCGGCGATCGCATGCTCTATCTTCGGCTGCCGCACTTTCACGGTCGCGACGTCGCGTCGCTTCAGCAGGCGCTCAACGCTCTCGGGTTCGCATGCGGCGTCGGAGACGCGATATTCGGTGCCTTCACCGAGCGCGCGGTGCGCGAGTTCCAGCTCAACTCCGGACTGCCGGCAGACGGCATCGTAGGGCCCGAGACCGTTCGGACCATCACGAACCTGCGACACGTATGGGAGGGCAAGGACGCGGGCGCACACACGGCTGCTCACATCGCGCCTGCACGTGTCGCCGGAGTGCTTGAGCGCACGGCAATCACCGTGGTGGGCGAAGACGATGCCGGCCGTCGCATCGCAGAGCGACTGGTCAACCTGGCGCACGCTACAACACCGCAGGCAAAGATGCTGTTGGTCGACCGATTCCCCGATGCGTCTGACGACCAGATGGTGCTCTGTGTCCGCGGGAGTGGCACAGGGCGTGCTACCTCAGGGAGGCCATTGGTCAGCGCGGGCGAACCGGAATCACTTCCCGCAAGGCTGATCACCGCCATTGAATCGACCTCGGGCGGCCGACACGAGGTCGTGATCGAAGCTCATCTTGCGGACACCGATGATGAGCGTGAATACCAGCGAGCTGCGGTTCTGTTGCTGGATGCGGTGTGCCTTACGTTCGACTGACGTTCACCCCCCGTGGTACCATTCCACGGGTGCCTTGCCCCCTATTCAGGGAGATTCAAACTGAAGTTCACGACCAGAACATACCTCGTGCCGATGCTCGTCGCGGCATTGATCGTACCCGTGGCAAGCGCAGGCGCGGCGCCCTCAAAGGCCGACAAGATGGCGCAGGCTCGTACCGTCAGGACGCAGATCACAGCGCTCGACCATCGGGTCGAGGTTGCGAGTGAGGCGTACAACGAGGCGCGCAGCAAGCACAACGCGTTGGCCGCTGAGCGCGACAAGGCCGCCAAGCGAGTTGCCAAGGCCGAGAAGCGCATCGGCACCCTCCAGAAGCATTTGGGCACTCGCGCCAAAGGTATGTACCGCACCGGGCAACTCGGATTCATCGATGTGCTTCTCGGCGCAAAGTCATTCGACCAGATGGCCCGCACATGGGACCTTCTCAAGGACCTTAACGAGTCCGATGCTGCGGCCGTCGCTGACATGAAGCAAGCTCGCGTTGAGGCCCTCGCGGCACGAAAGCAGTACACAACCAAGGCCACCGCCGCCAAGAAGCAAGTCGGCATCATGCAGAGCAAGCGTAGCTCGATTCTCTCGCAGCTCGCGACTCGAAAGGCCAAACTCTCCGGTCTCCAGTCAGAGATCGCCGTGCTTGAGGCCCAGGAAGAGGCCCGCGCGGCCGCCAGCGCTCACACATTCACCGCCTCTAGAGGCGGCGGCGGTCGCCAGTTCCCGCCCCCCACGCGTGCAGCGCGCAGCGAGATCATGTCAATCGCCCGTCGCTACCTGGGTGCACCCTACGTCTGGGGCGCCGATGGTCCCAACACGTTCGATTGCTCCGGGTTCACGATGTTTGTCTACAATCAGGTCGGCGTCAGCCTGCCGCATAGCTCACGCGCTCAAATCGGCTCCGGTCAGCGCGTATCGCGCGGTGACCTGCAGCCGGGCGACCTCGTGTTCTTTGGCTCGCCGATTCATCATGTTGGCATCTATGCGGGCGGCGGCATGATGATTCACGCTCCGCACAGCGGCGACGTCGTCAAGATATCCCCCATGGGTCGCGGGGATTACGCGGGAGCCTGTCGCCCCTAGCGCCGTGTGCGCATCCTGAAAGAGGAAGCCGCGATGGCGGAGATAGACGGACTGCTTAAACTCATGACCGACAAGGGCGCGTCCGACCTTCACATCAAGGCGGGCAACT
>JBBRWO010000138.1:0-5310 GCA_038249135.1 Coriobacteriia bacterium | reverse complement strand
GTCGAAGGCTGGGCTGCTCGGCAGCGCGCCAAGAAGGAGATCTAGCCGACCACGGCACGGAACGGAGCGGATCGACGATGGGCAAGCGCATGTTGGTCTTCGCGGGCACCAGCAACTCGGAGCTCGCAGAAGGCGTCGCGAAGCATCTCGGCATCGAGCTCGGCAACGTCAAGATCCGATCGTTCGCGAATGGCGAGATCTACGTTCGCTATCTCGAGAGTGTTCGAGGTGCGGATGTATTCATCGTCCAGTCGGTGTGCACGCCGGTCAACGACTCGCTGATGGAGCTGCTCATCATGGTCGACGCGGCCAAGCGTGCGTCGGCCCGCACCATCACCGCGGTCGTCGCGCACTATGGCTACGCACGCCAGGACAAGAAGTCTGCGGCACGCGAGCCGATCACCGCGAAGCTCGTCGCAGACCTGATGACCACAGCAGGTGTGTCGCGTGTGATCACCATGGACCTGCACCAGGGCCAGATCCAGGGCTTCTTCAACCAGCCCGTGAACCACCTGACCGCGCTCCCGATCCTGGCTGACTACTTCGAGTCGCTCAAGCTCGAAAACATGTGTGTCGTCAGTCCCGACGTGGGTCGTGCCAAGGCGTGCAAGAAGCTCGCCGACATGCTCGGTGCGTCGTTGGCGATCATGCACAAGGGTCGCCCGGATCACAACGTCGCGGAGATCACGCACGTCATCGGTGAGGTCGAGGGCAAGACGTGCATCATCGCCGACGACATGATCGATACCGCGGGCTCCATCACGGAAGGTGCCAAGGCTCTCATCTCCAAGGGCGCCAAGGAGGTCTACGTGACCGCCACGCACGGCATCTTCTCGCCCCCCGCCTACGAGCGCATCGAGAACTCACCCGTGCTCGAGGTGGTCGTCACCAACACCGTTCCGGTACCTAAAGAGCGTTGTCACGGTAAGATACGTGTTCTGTCGGTTGCGCCGCTCCTCGCGCATGCCGTGCAGAACGTGTTCGCAGACGAGTCGGTATCGGAACTGTTCGATCCTGACTTCGCGCTTTAGTCCACATGCTGCCGAGGGGTATGAACCTCTCGGCGAGAGAACTGAAATCGAGAGGATTGACTCATGAGCGATACCACTGTGTTGGAAGCGATTAAGAGGGACCAGATCGGAAAGGCGAACCGTCAGCTGGCCGGTACCGACCGCATCGCGGCCGTGCTGTATGGCTTGGGACGCGAGGCGATGCCGATCTCCATTGGTCGTCACGACTTCGAGCTTCTGATGTCGCATCACGTGTCGAGCTCGCTGCTCGTCGAGATCAAGCTCGAGGGCGAGAAGAAGCCGCTGCACGCAATGATCCGCGAGATGCAGGTCGGCCCGGTCAAGGGCAACATCCTGCACATCGACTTCATGGCTGTTGACATGAACGAGACGGTTCACGCCGCCATCGCTCTGCACCTGGTCAACGATCCCGAGGGCGTCAAGAAGGGCGGCGTCCTCACGGTCGACCGTCACGAGCTCAACGTCGAAGCTAAGCCTGGCGATCTGCCCGAGTCCATCGACGTCGACGTGTCGGCGCTCGAGATCGGCGATTCGCTGCACGTCCGCGACGTGGTTGCGCCCAAGGGCGTCGTCCTCCTCGATGACATGGATGGCATCCTCGCGTCCGTCACGCCTCCTGCCGCCGAGGAAGAGGAAGTCACCGAGACGGTCGCTACCGAGCCGGAGCTTATCGGCAAGGATGCGGAAGAATAGTCGAGACCTCATGACTCGCATGATTGTCGGGCTCGGTAACCCGGGTCCTGAGTACGAGCGAACCCGGCACAATGCCGGGTTCCTCGCTATCGACCTTCTGGCGGACAACCTTCGCGCCACCTACTGGAAAGAGCAGGGGGGCGCGAAGGTTGCCGTCGTTCGGTTTGGTGACGAGGACCTGGTGCTGGCCAAGCCGCAGTCGTTCATGAACGTCTCCGGCGGTCCGGTCAAGAAGCTCGCCGAGGCCCACGGCGTCGAGATCGATGGGCTCATCATCGTGCACGACGACCTCGACCTGCCCGCGGGCGATGTGCGCGTGAAGCGCGGCGGCGGCCACGGCGGTCACAACGGGCTGCGCTCGCTTCACGACAAGCTGCAGACAGATGCCTACGTGCGCGTTCGCGTGGGTGTGGGTCGCCCTCCCGGGCGCATGGACGCCGCCGACTACGTGATGCAGCCGCTCAAGGGCGCCGCGTGGGAGGACTTCGAGGCCAGCATCCCTACGGCGGCTCAGGCGGTCGTAGACGTGCTTGAGCGCGGAGTGGATGCGGCGATGCAGGAGTACAACGCGGGCTGAGCTCGAAAGCCAATCAGCCGGTGTAGTTGCGGGGGTTCTTGGCGACGCCGTTGACGCGCACCTCGAAGTGCAGGTGCGGTCCGGTCGAGTTACCGGTGCTGCCCACGGTGCCGATTCGATCACCCTTGCTCACACGCTGACCGTTACTCACGCGGATTCCGCCGGAGAGCTGGTGCGCGTAGAGCGTCACCACGCCGTTCCCGTGGTCGATCATCACGGTGTTTCCGTAGCTGCCGCGACCGCCGGCGTAGATGACGGTACCGCTGCCGGCCGCGACGATCGGCGAGCCCGACGGCGCACCGATGTCGATACCCGGATGCAGCTCCCGACCGTGGAACGGGCAGATGCGAGGGCCGTACGGCGAAGTGATCCGATGTGAGCTGGGCACCGGCCACGCCATCGAGCCGTTGAACTCACCCGAGCCCCCACCACCGGAGAGTTCCGATGCGATGCGATCCGACTCTGCTTCCTCGGCCTCGGCGAGCGCGCGGAGGCGCTTGGCGTTCTGCTTGGTGTCGGCCATGAGGTCGGCCTTCTGGTTCAGCACGGCTTCCTGCTGGTCGACCTTGGCCTGGCGAGCGCCCTGCAGCCGTTCGAGCTCGTGCTCCACGGCTTCGGCTTCCTTGCGCTTGGCGTTGACCGTCTCAAGCGAGCGATCGAGTTCGACCTTTCCCCGCTTGAGTTGATCACGAGTGTCAGCGAGTTGCGTCGCGATGTCGTTGTTCGACTGAATGACGCGTTGTACCAGTTCCGTGCGCGTGATGAGGTCGCCGATGTCGCTCGAGCCCAACAGGATGTCGAAGTAGAACCAGTTGCCCTGCTTGTAGGTCGACTCGACCTTGTCGGCGAGCATCTCCTGTTCCGCCGAGTAGCGGGCCTGAGTCTCGTCGATGTCCGCCTTCTTCACGGCGATCTTCGAGCGCAGAGAAGAGACCTCCGCCACAAGCCGAGAGGTGCGCGACTCAGCCTTGTTGATCTGGGGGTCGAGCGCATCCGCCTGAGTCTGGAGCTCGCCGACCTTGTCGTCGAGGCGATTCGTCTCAACGAGCAGCTTGGCGGCGAGCGCCGATGCGGCGGCGGCCTGCTTTCGGGCGGCCTCGGCTTTGGCGCGGTGGGCGCTGAGATCCTGGCTCGTAACGGCGAACGCGGGCGCAGTAAGGCCCAAAGCCAGCACGAGGGCAAGGAATGAAGCGACATATGCGCGGCTACGATTCATGGGTTCAGTTCCTCCGGTGGGCGTGCTGCGTAGAGGTCTGGGATGGCCTCCGGAAGGCGCATTACGAGAAGAATCATAGCAGCGACTCCGGTGGGCGGCAATCCGAGCGGTGCGAACGGCATGCCATCGGGGGAGTGTCGTCAGTGCGCGCTGATATACTTCTCGAACGTCGGACACCGCCGACGCGATCGGTTTTCACCCCACGGAGGTACCCGTGTTTCGCATAGTGCACAAAAGGCAACTCTCCGACGCCGTGTTCGAGATGGGCGTTGAAGCACCCAGGATCGCCGCCAAGGCCAAGGCCGGTCAGTTCCTCATGGTCCGGACCGATGAGCGTGGCGAGCGTATCCCCCTCACCTTCAGTGACTGGTCCGCCGAGGAAGGCTGGATCCGGTTCATCTTCATGCGCGTCGGAAAGACCACGCACGCGCTCTCGCACCTCGAGGTCGGCGACTCGCTGGCCGACGTGGTCGGGCCGCTCGGCGTTGCGACGCATGCCGAGGGGATGGGGCGCGTCGCCGTCGTCGGCGGCGGCGTGGGGGCGGCTGTCGCGTACCCGGTCGCTCGCGCCATGGCCGAGGCGGGAGCGGAGGTCACGGTCATTCTCGGCTCGCGCAATGCGGAGTTGCTGGTGCTTGAGGACGAGATCCGCGCGCTCCCCATCAAGGAGCTCATCGTGATGACAGACGACGGATCCGCCGGCGAGAAGGGTCTCGTGACCGCGCCGCTCAAGCGGATGTGTGAGGGCGGCGAGCTCGACCACGCTTTTGCGGTCGGACCGGCCATCATGATGAAGTTCGCGGCAGCGACCACGCGCGAGTTCGGGGTGCCGACAACGGTTTCTCTCAATCCGATCATGGTCGACGGGACCGGGATGTGCGGCGCGTGCCGAGTCAGCGTCGATGGCGAGACCAAGTTCGGTTGCGTCGACGGTCCCGACTTCGACGGTCACGCCGTGAATTTCGAAGAGCTGATGAGCCGCCAGCGCGTGTATTCGGATCTCGAGCGCGAAGCGGATGCGGACTACTCCAAGGGGTGCCAATGTCACCTGTAGACGACACCTCTCCCGCCGTGAACCCTGCGCGCGTCGGCAATCGCGAACTCCCCGCCGAGCGACACAAGCCGTCGCGCGAGCCGCGCACGCCCATGCCTGAGCGACCTGCGGCCGAACGCCGCATGAGCTTCGACGAGGTCGGCTTCGGCTACACCCCGGAGATGGCGACCGCCGAGGCCAACCGCTGTCTGCAGTGCAAGAACCCCACCTGCCAGGACGGCTGTCCCGTCGGCATCGACATACGCGGCTTCATTCGCGCGATCATCGACGGAGATCTGCGCGATGGCGTTGCGATCCTCAAGGAACGCAACGCGCTGCCTGCAGTGTGCGGCCGTGTGTGCCCTCAGGAGGAGCAGTGCGAGGCATCGTGCGTACTGGCCAAGAAAGGCGAGCCCGTCGCCATAGGGCGGCTTGAGCGCTTCCTAGGCGACGTTGACCTCACGTGCGAGATCGAGCACCGCTGTGTGCCGGAGGTTGCGGCTCCCAGCGGCTTCAGGTGCGCGGTCGTCGGCAGCGGTCCGGCAGGCCTCGCGTGCGCAGGCACACTTGCGCAGCTCGGTCACGACGTCACCGTTCTCGAATCGCTCCACGCGCCGGGCGGCGTGCTCTCCTACGGCATCCCCGAGTTCCGTCTCCCCAAAGACATCGTGAACGCCGAGATCGACATGCTCACCACCATCGGTGTGAAGATCGAGACCGACATCGTCGTGGGCCAACTCGTCACCATTCCCGAGCTCCT
>JBBRWO010000137.1:0-5347 GCA_038249135.1 Coriobacteriia bacterium | reverse complement strand
GTCAAAGGATTCATGCTTCTGGTAGCCGGATTCGTCTATACACTACCGCTTTCGATCTTGTTCCTCATTCTCGCGCTGCCGGGTCTTATCGCAGCGCTCACGAGCAATGGGGACGCGGGTGCCGGTCTCTTTGGCGGAGGCATGTGCCTCTTCATCGTTGTCGCCATTGTGTACACCATAGGAATCGCGATCATCTTCTACGGCGCCACCGTTAACTACGCGCTCAAAGGCACTTTTAGCTCCCTGTTCGCGTTCTCCGACATCATGGCTCACGTCCGTGATGGCTCTGGCTACTTCAACGCTTGGCTGTGGGCGATCGTTGTCTCGGTGGGTGGAGGCGTCATCGTCAGCGTCCTGAGCTCCACTGGAATCGGATCAATCGCTACGCCGGTCGTGAGCTATCTCATGGTCATGATTACCGCGCACCTGTTCGGCCAGTGGGCGGCACGTTCGTACGGCGTCAGCGCACCGGCTGCCGCATACGCAGCGCCCGTCGGCTATGCGCCCCCCGCGCCTCCGGCAGCACCCGAGTACGCGCCACCTGCGCCTCCCGCACCTCCGGTGGCGCCCGAGTACGCACCTCCCGCACCTCCCGTGGCTCCGGCCCCTCCCGCGCCGCCGGTGGCTCCGATGCCGCCTGCGCCCCCAGCTGCGCCCCCTGCACCCCCCGCGGGTACTGAACCACCCGTCGGCTAGTCGCGCGCCGTATCAAAGCAACACAGGCCCCGCCGAGCGACTCGGCGGGGCCTGCTTTTTGCCCGTGAAATGGAGGATCCACTGGCGACGAGGTCGCGCCGTCGTCGCCAGTGGATCCAAATCGTGCACCCGGGTTGGCCGGGTGAATACGCTAAAACGTACGCTTCTTGAGGAACGCCGGGATATCCAGGTCCTCCTCGGGGATGGGCTCAAACGTCGGGACTCCCAACGATGTGCCCTCGTCCTCCGAGGCCGCGCCAAACTGCATGGTCTCTTGCTTCTTGCGGCCGTTGAAGCCGGTCGCGATGACCGTGACCCGAATCTGATCCATCATCGAATCATCGATGACGGCTCCGAAGATGATGTTCGCATCCGGCGCTGCTGCGGCGGCTACGACCTCGGCGGCCTCGTTGACCTCGAACAGTCCCAAGTCGCTTCCGCCAGTAATCGACAGAAGTACTCCGGTCGCACCGTTGATCGAGGACTCAAGGAGCGGACTCGAGATAGCGGCTGTCGCCGCATCGTGCGCTCGGTTGTCACCAGTCGCCAGTCCGATACCCATGAGGGCCGAGCCGGCATCCTCCATGATGGTCCGGACATCCGCGAAGTCCAAGTTGATGAGACCCGGAACCGTAATCAGGTCTGTGATCCCCTGGGTACCCTGACGAAGAATATCGTCAGCAATCCGAAACGCATCCAAAATGGAGGTCTTCTTCTCGGCGACCTGCAGAAGACGGTCGTTCGGGATGATGATGAGGGTGTCGACAACCTCCGCGAGGCGTTTGATGCCCTCATCGGCTTGTATCGCGCGCTTGCGTCCTTCGAATGCGAAGGGACGGGTGACGACACCAACGGTGAGTGCACCGATCTCTTCTTTAGCGATCTGCGCGATCACAGGGGCGGCACCAGTACCGGTACCTCCACCCTCACCCGCTGTGATGAATACCATGTCGGCACCCTGAAGCGCCTCCTTGATCTCACCACGATTCTCCTCCGCGGCTTGGAAGCCCACATCAGGATCGGCACCAGCGCCGAGGCCCTTTGTGAGGCTCACACCGACGTGGACCTTGTAGTCCGCGTCAGACATAAGCAGCGCTTGAGCATCGGTGTTCACCGCGATGAACTCAACGCCTTTGACGCCGGCTTCGACCATCCGGTTGATAGCGTTGGTTCCGCCACCACCACAGCCGACGACTTTGATTACTGCCAGATAGTTCGCGCCCGTTTCGAGCATTTCGTGCCCTCCCCAGGAAACCGGTCAGAGCTACAACTCTAAACCTCAGGTTGACCGTTACAGTATGGGTGGAACGCTCAATCTTCGCATAAACGTTACCCATACCGCAAGGGTTACTGTCAAGATTCCCAAAGGGGGTGTAGCCACTCGCGCTCACATTGGACGTTTCCCCAGCTAGTTGGTCGTGTCCAGGCCTCGCCAGGTGGCTCGATCAACCACGCGGACATTGACATAGACCACTCCCCGCTCAGTCTCGAGTATCTTGCGGGCGACTCGATCCTTCTTGGCAATGTCCTCGGCGCTGCCCACCATGATCTGTATGTCCGTCTTCGTGATGAGCGCCGTTTTGTCGATCGTGGGTGCCGAAATCGTCTTGAGCAGCGCCGTCATCTCGGGGCTCAGGCCACGGATCACCGCAAGCGCGTTGCGCGCCTCGGCGGACTTGGTTCGCTCACCCGCCTTGGGCTTCAGCGCCTCGATGTCGCGCACGGTCACAAGGCCGGTCGAATCCTGAGAGGTCAGCTTTCCAAGCCATACACCGTCACCGTCTATCAGCCACAGATTGGTACCCCCTGCGTCGATGACAGCAGCAGCAGCGCGCTCGCCTACGGTAATCGTCGCGACTCCGGGCAATCGGCGGGTAACCGTCGCAGACGCAACCCAAGGATCGCGTATCAGTCTGTCCTCGGCGGCCCCCGCATCGAACCGCATGACCGTCGCATCCGATGGAATCGCGGCGAGCTTGAGAACTGCAGCCTTCGACAGATGCTTGTTTCCGCTCACTTCAACCTGCTTGATCTGGAGTATAGGTGCGCGCCAGAGCGCAACGATGCCCCAGACCACGAGGACCGCCACCACGGCTGCCACTACGCCCAACGCCGTACGCCTGCGAGCGATTGCCGTCTGTCGCTTCTCGCGCTCGTCACGCTTGACGCCGGCGATTCGACGACCGACACCCGTCGGCTTGGGTCCGGTCTTGGTGCTGCGCGCGGCAGCAGAGGCGCGCTGCGGTGAACGCTGGGCATGCCGACGCTCGGACTCGACCTGAGGTCGATCCTGCGAGTAGCGAACGCGTGTTGTCTCCTCGGCGCCGATAACGACGCGTTTACGGCCTGTCGAACGCCCCGAGGAACCGGATTTCCGGCCTGAGCTCGATGTCATGCAAATCCTTCACGGTGTCACGGATGGTGCGAATGAGTTCGACAACGTCTGCGGCGGTGGCGCCTCCGGCGTTGACGATAAAGTTTGCGTGTATCTCGGAGACCGCAGCTCCGCCGATCTGTCGACCTTTGAGCCCGGATGCCTCGATGAGACGCCCCGCCGAGTCCCCTTGGGGGTTGACGAACACACTTCCCGCGCTGGGCACGCCAAGCGGTTGGCTACGCTTACGCCGGCGAAGACTCGCCTCCATGGTTCGACGGATGTGCGCCTCATCGCCTTCCTCGAGCCGAAGCGCAGTTTCAACGATGATACCGCGCTGGGCTAGGCCACTCTGACGATAGCCCCACGCAATCTCCGGCCCTCTGACAGCCACGAGGCCATTGCCCGGAACGAACAGCGTGACCGATTCAACAACCGAACCGATCCACTCATCCCGGCTTCCTGCGTTCATGGCCAAGGCACCACCGACAGTCCCGGGGATACCAACAGCGAACTCCAGACCTGTCCTACCAGCAGAGAACGCATCCCTGACGGCAGCGGCAAGGATAACGGCCGCTCCGGACTTCAGATGCTCGCCCTCGAGACTGTGTCGCTTGAAGTCCCGACCGAGATTCAGGATCGCACCCTCATAGCCTAGGTCCGACACGAGGACGTTGCTGCCTTTTCCCAGTACCGTCCACGGCACCTCCTCCTCGGCCAGAACGGTGGTGGTGGTGGCAAGGTCGGATACGGTGGCACAGTCTATGAAGAGCGCGGCCGGCCCACCGATTCTGTAGGTGGTATGTCGCGCCATGGACTCCTCGCGCCGGATAGAACCCGCGAGAACTCCGTGCAGCCGAGCATACGACTCGGCTACCGGCACGGCGGTTCCCCGGCGTCAGCACGGCGGGTGATCTCCGCGACAAGTTCCGGACCGACAGCGGTCACGTCACCGGCGCCCATCGTCATCACAAGGTCGCCCGAACGCACTCGCGAAGCAAGGTACGGCACCACGTCTGCACGATGCGGGAGATACGCCGAGTGAGAACGGGGATGAAGCCGAAGCAGATCGTCGAGAACGGACTTGCCGCTCACTCCCGGCACCGGCGCCTCGCCAGCGCTGTAGACGTCCATCAAAACGATCGCATCGGCTGCCGAGAACGCGTTGGCGAAGTCCAGTGACAACGCGGCCGTTCTGCTGTAGCGGTGGGGCTGAAACAGCGCGACGACTCGCGAGAAGCCGAGTTCTGACGCGGCTGCCAGCGTCGCACGGACCTCGGTAGGGTGATGCGCGTAGTCATCGACCACGGTGACACCCGCGACTTCGCCGATCAGGTCGAATCGCCTGCGGACACCCGAGAACTGCGCGAGCGAAGCTGCTGCAGACTCAAGGTCAAGACCGAGCACCCACGCGACCGCCAGGGAGGCCGCCGCATTCGAGACCATGTGGTCACCGGGAACCTGCGTCAGAGACTCCACGGTGCCTTCACCGGGCACAACGACCTCGAAGCGGACTCCGATACCTTCTGTGCCGAGGACTCGGCAGATGACGTCACATGATGCGCTGAAACCGTAGGTCACCACACGTCGCGTGGAAGACCCCGCCAATTCCACCAGACGAGTGTCGTCACCACAGATGACGAGCGTGCCCTCGGGCTGGATGCGCTCCATGAACTCGCAGAAGGTCTCCTCGACGCGCTCAAGGGTGCCGTAGTGGTCCAGATGATCGGCTTCGACGTTGGTGATCACCGCGAATGCGGGCTCCAAATGCAGGAATGAGCCGTCTGACTCGTCGGCCTCCACGATATAGTGAGGACCTGAGCCGTCGACCGCATTCGTGTTGAATCCATCAACTTCGCCGCCGATGAGGAAGCTCGGCTCGAGGCCCATCTTGCTGAGCATCGTCGCAATCATCGAGCTGGTTGACGTCTTCCCATGCGTTCCCGCCACGGCGACGGTCGTCCGCTCCCCCGCCAGATACGCGAGCATCTTCGCACGCGGCCACACTGGGAGACCTCGGCGACGCGCCTCGGCGAGCTCCGGATTGGTCTCGGGAATCGCCGAGGAAATGACCACGACCTCAGGATCACCGAGATTCTCGGCGGCGTGTCCGATTGCTACGGCGACCCCTGCGGCCTCCAGCGCACGGGAGTAGCGCGACTCTTTGAGGTCGCTCCCGGTGACACGAGCGCCACGGGATGCGAGCACCAGCGCGATTCCGCTCATACCGGCGCCACCTGCGCCGATGAAGTGTGCATATACCTGCTCGGACAACGG
>JBBRWO010000136.1:0-5370 GCA_038249135.1 Coriobacteriia bacterium | reverse complement strand
CCCCGCAGTTCTGATGGCGCACGGCGCGTACTAGCGCGCCACCTTGGGGTAAGAAACCAACAAGGCGGTAACCCGAGGCGGAGAGGACTGGTTCTGTGCGCTTGATTGTGGCAGTGGGAGCGCGGGCCAACGTGGTCAAAGTCGCACCTCTGCTACCAGCGCTTTCCTCGGCGGGTATCGAAGTCCAAATCGCTTTTGCCGGCGGTCGCCAAGACGCTTTGGACTGTGGAGCCGGATGCGTGAGCGTGTTTGGCGTCGGCATGCCGGCGCCTACGTGGTATCTGGACTGTGGCAGCGGAACGTCAGCCACCGTTACCGGTGTAGCGATGCAATCATTCGAGCGACTGTTCGAGATCGAGCGGCCCGACGCCGTGTTGGTATGTGGGGACGTGAATGCGACGTTTGCAGCCGCGATCTCTGCTGCGAAGGCTGGCCTGTCGGTGATTCATCTCGAAGCGGGGCTTCGCTGCGGGGACCTCTCGGCCTCTAATGAGATCAATCGCGTTTTGATTTCGCGCGTCGCGGCGATGCACCTGACGCCCACCGAGCTCGCCATGGAGAATCTCGAGGACGAGGGCATCGATCCAGAGAGAATCCACTTTGTCGGCAATACCGTCGCTGAGCAGGCGCTTCGCGAACTCGACGAGGCCCTGCCGCCGGACGACCCGCCACGGTTCGCTGATCGTGAGTACGTCCTCGCCGCGTTCCACAGGCCGGATCATCTGGACAACGACACGTGGCTCGCAGGCGTTTTGGGAGGGCTGGCACGGTCGCGGCTGCCGGTTGTGATGCCTGACTCGGACCGATTCGTGGCAGCTGCCGCGCGTGCGCGAATGACCATCCCGGGACGGGCGATAACGTCGGGCGCCGTCCCGCATCTTGACATGTTGAGGCTGATTCGAGGCGCGGCTGCGGTGCTCACCGATGCTGGTGGCGTTCAGGAGGAAGCGTGCGTTCTGTGCACGCCGTGCGTCACGGTACGTGGATGCACTGAGCACGTCGCCACACTCGGCAGCGGGGCCAACGTCCTCGTGGAGCCCGACGCCGCGGCGATCGAGACCACGGTGACGGCGGCAATCGCCAGCCGGCGTCAGTGGGCTCAGCCCGCCCGCTGGGACAAAGCCGTGTCGGACCGGGTCATGCGCGCGCTGCGCAGGGGGATCATTCCGCTCAGGTAGCCGGCCTGTCTCCAAATCGGATTGCGTCGAAGATGAAGATGGCGTTCCCCACGAGATAGCGACGCCACAACCTCTGAGGTTCGGTAACAAGTCTGAAGAGCCACTCGAGGCGAATCATGCGAACAACCTTGGGTGCGCGAGGCTTGTTGCCTGCGATGAAGTCGAACGCAGCGCCGACGCACGCGATCGGCATGCCCAGCTCCTCGGCATGGGCAACCGCCCATATCTCCTGCTTGGGCGCAGAGATTCCGAGCCAGAGGGCTCTTGCGTGGGAGTCGTGGACCGCGGCCACCAGACGTGACGAAAGCTGATCGTCCCAGAACCCGAATTGTGGGCAGAGCGTACCCGCGACTGCCAGCCCGGGAGACTGCGCGCTGAGTGCATCTGCCGCCTGCTGTGCCACGCCCTCGTTACCCCCAAGGAGGAAGAAGGGCACATCGCCGCCGTCGATGGATGCCTCTGCAACGGCGGTGAAGAAGTCCGGACCAGGACACCGGTGGAGACCTCGCTCACCGCGGAGGCGCCCGGCAAGTTCTAAGGCTGCACCATCGATGACGCCAATCGACAGTTCGTCCTCAAGTGCAGAGGCATATGCGGGGTTCTTGCGTCGCAACTCCGCTGAATAGCCGTTTACGAAGATGTATACACGCGGCCGGCGGGCCCGTGCATCGGCTAGAAAGCTCGCGACCGCATCGTCGAGAGACAACGGTGTGATCTTGAGTCCGGCAAGATGCAACGAGCGCAAGGGGGTCGTCACGCCCGAGAGTCCCTGTGCGCGTCCCACCATTCGACCGTACGCTGCACGCCCTCGTCGAAGTCGGTGCCGGCCTGCCACCCGAAGAATTCGCTCGACCTGGAGACGTCGAGTTGGCGGCGTGGCTGTCCGTTTGGCTTGGAGGAGTCCCAGATGACCTCTCCCCCGAAACCGACGTGGCGTGCTATGAGCGCGGCCAGGTCACGCATGGCGATCTCGTTGCCGGAACCCAGATTGACCGGCTCGGCGCCGTCATACTTCTCGGCCGCGTCGAGGATGCCCTTGGCACAGTCTGCGACGTAAAGGAACTCACGGGTGGGGGAGCCGTCGCCCCACAGTGTCACGGTGGCGGCGCCCAGATCGCGTGCGGTCATCATCTTGCGGATCATCGCAGGGATGACATGACTCGACTCGAGGTCGAAGTTGTCGCGCGGGCCGTAGAGGTTGACGGGGAGCAGGTAGATGCCGTCGTAGCCGTACTGCTGGCGGTATGCCTGCAGCTGGACCAGCATCATCTTCTTAGCGAGGCCGTAGGGCGCGTTGGTCTCCTCGGGGTAGCCGTTCCAGAGGTTCTCCTCTGCAAAGGGAAGCGGAGTGAACTTGGGGTAAGCGCAGATGGTGCCCAGTGCGACAAACTTCGGGATGCCGGCCAGGCGTGCTTCCTCGATGAGCTGGATGCCCATGATGGCGTTGTCGTAGAAGTAGGAGCCGGGGTTCTTCATGTTGGCGCCGATGCCCCCTACCACGGCCGCGAGGTGGATCACCACGTCAGGGGTCGAATCGGCATAGCAGCGCCGGATGTCTTCGAGCTTACGAAGGTCGTAGTCCGCATGGCGCGGGACAAAGACGTGGTCGGCGCCACGCGCGGCGAGCTCCTCGGTGACGAAGGAACCCAGAAAACCTGCCCCACCTGTGACGCATACGCGCTTGCCATGCCAGAAGTTGCTCACGAAATGACCCCCGGTGCAGTGTTGGATACGACGACGAGCCAGAGTTGCAGGCTCGGGGAACAGGATAGCGCAAGGGAGGGTGGGGAGAGGTCGGCGGCGGATTTGGGCCTGGATGGAATTTCGTTAAGCCTCGACTGAGACGCTGGGCAAGCGGCTTGACTCGCTTGCGAAGCGTTACCGGGGGAGGTAACATCTACGTGACCAGAATACGAAGAAGCGGATATCAGTTTGTGATGTGGGTCGGCGACCATCCGCCTCGGCACGTCCATGTGTATCGAGACGATGTCCTGATTGCTAAGTGGAATTTGGAACTCGACGTTGAGGAATTTGGAATTGCCTCAGCGAAGGTTCGGAGACTCATTCTTCGGTTGAGATGTGAGGGGTTGCTGTGAAGATCGAGAGCGTCAAGCTGAACAATCGCAAGCGGGCGTTTGAGATCGAGACCGAGCGAGGGGTTCATTCATTTCCTTACGCGAAGGCTGATCCGCCTCCAACTGTGGCGGATCCGATCGTCGAGTGGTTCATCGATGATTCGTTGGCACGCATGGCGGTCACGTATCGTCTCAAGTCGGGGCTCGAGGGCTTTGTCCATTACGAGATGGCGTTTGACTACAACCTAGAGCCCGGGTACATGCGGGACTTGCTGCTATTTCAGCTAACGATAGCGGCGCAGGATAGCCTGAGGTCCGGCGGCCTGTCGAAGCGAGAGGTAATCAGGCGGCTCGGCACCTCGCCGGCACAGCTCTACCGGCTCCTCGACCAGACCAACTATGACAAGTCAGTCGATAAGGTGCTCGAGTTGCTCAGCGTTCTAGGCTGCTACGTCGAGTTCTCGGTGCGCCAGGAGAAGTTTCAGAAACGGGCGACCCGCGTGGAGCGGGACAAGTTCGAGAGCACGATATCTCAGGTGGGCGACGGCCAGCTAGGCGATGGCACGCTCGCGACCACGAGTGCCGCTGAGGCGCGCTCGTAGCAGTAAGTGACCACAAGTGGTAAGTTACTGCTATGAAACGCTCAGATTTGGTCGAAGCTGTTGGGAATGAGCCGCTGTTTGCCAGTGGCACGCTTCTGACGGGCGCTGTCGACCCCAGAGATGTCAGGAGGCAGCTCTCGCGTTGGACTGCTGATGGCACGGTTATCCAACTGAGGCGAGGGCTGTATGCATTGGGCGGGCCGTATCGGTCCATTCGTCCTCACCCGTACGAGGTGTCCAATGTGCTCGTGCCCGGCTCTTACGTCAGTCTGGAGACTGTTCTCGCTGAGGCAGGCCTTATCCCCGACGCGGTGTTTGCCACGACTGCAGTGACTACGGGCAGGCAAGGTTCTCGGAAGACTCCGTTAGGGACGTTCGCGTATCACCACATCAAGACGAGTCTGTTTTGGGGTTACGAGACGCGAGAGGTCGACGACGGGAGAACGGTTTTTGTGGCGACGCGCGAGAAGGCGCTGTTGGACCTGAGCTACCTCCGGAGCCACTCTGATGAGCCCGCGTTCGCAAGAGGGCTGCGGTTGCAGCATCTGGGATCGATCGACCTCGAGCTGCTCGAGAACATGGCGTGTAGATTTGGTAGCAGGAAGGTCGAGCGGTTTGCTCGCAACGTCGCGAGGCAGGCCGCAGCAGAGGCTGAGGAGTACGAGGAGCTATGAAGGAGTATCTGCGCGAGATCGTGAAGGGCGGCGCTCCGCAGGACGGCGTTAACCTTATGCGCGAGTATTTGCAGGCACGGATATTGAAGAGCCTGCAGGAAAACGGCGCGTGGACATCGCTTGCGTTCATGGGCGGAACCTCGCTGCGGTTCCTCTACCGTTTGCCGCGCTTCTCGGAAGATCTCGACTTCACGCTCGAGGATTCGACTTCGGATTTCGACTTTCTGCGTCTCGTGGAAAGCGTTCGCTCCGAGTTCGAACGAGAGGGATACTGCGCTACCGCCAAGGCAGCCACTAAGACTGCAGTGAACAAGGCCTATATCCGCTTCCCGGGCATCGAGCACGAGATGGGGCTGAGCCCGCACGCTGATCAGGTGTTCTCGATCAAGATCGAGGTCGACACCCGACCGCCAGCTGGAGCGGGAATCACAGAGACCATGATCCGGCGGTTTGTGACCCTGCGGATCACACACCATGACAAGCCGTCTCTTCTGGCCGGCAAGGTCGCGGCGTTGCTGTGCCGGGAATGGCTGAAGGGTCGTGACGTCTACGACCTCGTGTGGTACCTCAGCGATCCCACCTGGCCGGAGCCCAATGAAATCCTGCTCGGCAATGCACTGAGGCAGGCAGGAATGGAGTCTGTGGCGGGGGACTCGTTGGCGTGGAAGCGCGCGCTCTGTCAACGGCTCACGGAGGTGCCTTGGGGTGGCGTGCTCAGAGATGTCGAGCGGTTCCTGGAGCGGCCGGAGGATGTCTGGATGCTGGAGCGCGATTCGGTTCTCACGGTGCTGAGACAGCGTGGGTGGCTGGAGTCAGAAGCGGAGTGAAGGGGAGACTGTCT
>JBBRWO010000135.1:0-5470 GCA_038249135.1 Coriobacteriia bacterium | reverse complement strand
TCCATCGCCTGGTACAGCGCGCCGTCGACGCCGATCATGCCGATGATGTGCAGGATGATGTCCTTGCCGCAGACCCACGGCGACAGCTCGCCCGTGATGTTGAACTTGATGGACGACGGCACCTTGAACCACGCCTCGCCGGTCGCCATGCCTGCCGCGGCGTCCGTGGAGCCGACGCCGGTCGCGAACGCGCCGAGCGCGCCGTAGGTGCAGGTGTGCGAGTCGGCGCCGATGATGACGTCGCCGGGTCCTACCACGCCTTGCTCAGGCAGCAGAGCGTGCTCGACGCCCATGCAGCCGATCTCGTAGTAGTGCGTGATGCCTTGCGCCCGAGCGAAGTCGCGAACCATCTTGGCCTGCTCGGCGGACTTGATGTCCTTGTTGGGTGTGTAGTGGTCGGGAACCAGCGCGATCTTGGTGGGATCCCAGACCCTATCGACGCCCGTCTTGGCGAACTCCTTGATGGAGATCGGTGCCGTGACGTCGTTGGCGAGCACGATGTCGAGGCGGCAGTTGATGAGCTGACCCGGTGTGACCTCTTCGAGACCGGCGTGGGCTGCGAGGATCTTCTCGGTGATTGTCATGGGACGTGGCATCGGGTGACTCCTCATTGTCGTGCGCCAGATGGGATTCGGCTAGATCGGGTCTTCCACGGATTTCTCGGTGGCGACGAGTAGTCGGTTCAGCGCATTAGTGTACGCGCGCGCCGACGCAACGATGATATCGGAATGCGCGCCTCGGCCGGTGAAGATGCGGCCGTCCGGCGCCGTGACGCGAATCGTGACCTCACCGAGGGCGTCGATGCCGCGCGTGACTGCCTGGACGCTGAACTCCGAGAGCTCGTTCTCCACGTGCACGATGCGGTTGATCGCTTTGTACACGGCGTCGACCGGGCCCGTGCCATGGCTCGAATCGATGAGGTGCTCGCCGTCTTTGGTGATGAGCTCGACGGTGGCGGTCGGGATGCCCGGCTCGCCGCTGGTGAAGTGCACCTGCGCGAGGTGGAACATCTCGTTGACCGTGCGCTCGCTCTCCCCCACCAACACTTCGAGGTCCTCGTCGAAGACCTCCTTCTTCTTGTCGGCCAGATTGAGGAACGCCACGTGGACGCGCTCGAACTCCTCGGCGGGCAGGTCGTAACCCAGCTCCTCGAGGCGGTGCTTGAGCGCGTGCCGGCCGCTGCGGGCGGTCAGCACGATCGCCGAGCCCCCCGCGCCCACGTCGACCGGGTCGATGATCTCGTAGGTGGAGCGCTCCTTGAGCACGCCGTCCTGGTGGATGCCCGAGCTGTGCGCGAACGCGTTGGCGCCGACGATCGCCTTGTTGGGCTGCACCCGGATGCCGGTGATTGTTGACACAAGACGGCTCGAGCGCATGATCTCGCGCGTGTTGATGCCCGTGTTCACGCCGAGGATGTCGCCGCGCTGGCGAATCGCCATGACGACCTCCTCGAGGCTCGTGTTGCCCGCGCGCTCCCCGATGCCGTTGATGGTGCACTCGACCTGTCGGGCGCCCGCCTTCACGCCAGCGAGCGCGTTGGCGGTGGCCATGCCGAGGTCGTTGTGGCAGTGCACGGCGATGGTGACGGTCTCGATGCCGCGCACGCTGTTGGCGAGGCCGGCGATGAGCGAACCGAACTCCTCGGGGTAGGTATAGCCGGTGGTGTCGGGGATGTTGACGACGGTGGCGCCTGCAGCGATGACCGCCTCGATCATGCGGTAGAGGAACGCGGGGTTTGCTCGGCCGGCGTCCTCAGCGTAGAACTCGACGTCCTCGACGAAGGTGCGAGCGAGTTTGACGGCCGCGACGCCGCGTTCAATCGCCTCGTCTCCGCTGATGCGAAGCTTGTCTTGCAGATGCGACTCGGAGACGCCGATGCCCGTGTGGATGCGTGGGCGAACGGCGCCGGCGAGTGCCGCGGCGCAGACCTCGATGTCCTTGGGGACGGCGCGGGTCAGGCCGCAGACGACCGCCGCGTCGCCCACTTCGGCGGCGATGCGCTGCACGCTCGCGAAGTCGCCGGGGCTGGAAACCGGGAAACCGGCCTCGATCACGTCGACGCCCAAACGAATGAGCTGGCGGGTGATCTCCAGCTTCTCCTCGGTGTTCATCGATGCGCCGGGCGACTGCTCGCCGTCACGCAGCGTGGTGTCGAAAATGGCGACACGATCGCTGGTTGTCGTAATTGGATGTTCGGAAGTACTCACAGGAGCTCCTCGGGTTACGGCGCGATACAGGGGCGGCGTGGGGCCGGCAGAAACCGTCAGGCGACGGCAGCCGGCTGGATAAGTCGCGCACCCAGAAGGAGCATATGAGCGTGAATAATCATGCGCGAAGTATACCGTATGTGGCCGAGGCGACCACCGCGAGACCGACCAAGGGGCTCATGTCACGGGCGAGCGGCACTCTCATCCACAATCGAGCGACTCCACCCGACGAAGCGCGTTGCCTGGTCGAGCATGGTCTTCGCCCTCGCCTGGCTGATCATGACTCCGGAATACTCGATTTCGCTCTTCATCGAGAGCAGCCCGACGAGCTGACGCTCGCTGGCCGCAGGAAGGCCGTGGGGCAGAGAATCCCGAAGTAGGTGAACAACCTCAAGATGGTCGGGGTGCGGAACTGACCTCATGACGCCTGTGCGCCGTGACCGCATCAGCTGCCGAGATAGCCGCATGCACGGCTTCCAGCCCGCTGGCGGTGAAACGGCCAGCCTGAAAACTGGCGGAGGCCGCATCTGCGAACTCCTCGGCCTTTGCCAGGTGCCGATGCCCCTCAGCAGTTGACACTGTCCTTACTCGCCGCTTGTTGCCCATCGATCCCCCACTCGTCAACCCCAAGTCCATGGAGGATGATGCCGGTTGTCTCTAACTCGAACGTGAACGAACTCTTACCGTCGGCCAGTGCTTCTATCGCGTGCTTCCGCGTGTACACCATGAGGGACACCGAGGAACCATACTTGCGGTGGAGTTCAAGCCCGCACGCCATCTCGCGCTCTTCAAGCCGTTGCTTGCTGATTGAGTCCTCGACGAGTGCAAACACGTCGATGTCGCTCAGCGGATGCTGCTCGCCGTATGCGTAGCTTCCGAACAGAATGAGCGAGAGGGTTCCCTCGGAGAACTCCGCGATAAGGTCGCGACACAGCTCTGCAATCACGGTGCGCTCGGCGTCCACGGCAGGCAGCACCATGTCACGCACGTAGATGTTCGAGCGGATGAGCGAGTAGCAGTGCGCCCTCCCGACAATGGATCGGCTGACCAACCCCAGATTCTGAAACTCCAGAAGCACCGCGCCCGCCGCGGTATGGCTGATGTGGGCGCCTCTAGCCAATGCCCGCGTGCTGTATGCCCGATCGGAAGAAGCAAGCACACGCAGCATCGGCGCACAGGCGGGAGTGGAGTATATGTCGGCGATTGTCAGTGTCGGTCTCATGATATGGAGTGTAAACCTGCCACGGCGGCAACTCAAGTTTCCATAACGCCCACCGCCAACTGCCCGAGGAACGACCGAGGTAGACGCATGAGGCCCCCAGCGAGTCTCTACGCCGAGGGCCTCATAGTCGCGAATCGCTCTACAACTCCACGTACCAGGCGTCCTGTACCTCAAGCGCCGAAGAGATGAGCTCGAGCGTTTCCGGCGTGAGCGGCGAATCGACGTTGATGCCCATGAGGGCCGAACCGCCGGCCTCATGACGCCCGACGTCCATCGTCGCGATGTTGACGCCGGCTTCGCCGATGATGGTTCCGACCTGGCCGATGACGCCCGGACGGTCACCGTAGAGGAAGAACGCCATGCGCTTGGACGGCGCCATGTCGAGCTCGTAGCCCATGAGGGTCACGATGCGAGGCTCGTCCTTCTTGCCGAGAAGCGTGGCGCCGATCGCCACGGGTCCGTGCGGTGTGACCGCGCGCAAGACAAGCAGCGAGACGAAGTCGTGGGTCTCAGAACGTTTGGTCTCGGATATCTTGATGCCACGCTGCTCGGCGAGGAACTCCGCATTGACGAAGTTGACGCCCTCGTCGCTCGCGCGGGTCAGTAGTCCCTTGACCGCTGCGGTGCGAATGATGCGGGTATCGTCGTCGGCCAACGCGCCGATGGTGAGGATGTCGAGCTCCTCGACGCCACCGCGCGCGAGCTGGGCGAGCATGGTGCCCAGATCCTGGGCAAGGTCGATGTAGGGACCGACCTTCTCCATGATCTCTTGGGATACGGGGGCCACGTTGACGGCGGTGGGGACCATGCGTCCCTCGAGGCCAAGCACCACGTACTCGGCGATCTGCTCGCCGGCACGGTCCTGCGCCTCAGCGGTCGACGCGCCCAGGTGCGGGGTCAGGATGACGTTCTCGAACTCGATGAGCGGGTTGTCCGTGCACGGCTCGACCTCGAAGACGTCGATGCCGGCGCCGGCGACCTTGCCACTGCGCACGGCGTCAGCCAGCGCAGGAATCTGGTAGATACCGCCTCGGGCGGTGTTTATGACGCGCACGCCGTCCTTCATCTGCGCGAACTGCTCGGCCCCGAACATCCCGATGGTGTCCTTGGTCTTGGGAAGGTGAACGGTGATGAAGTCGGCGAGCGGCAGCAGCTCAGCTACCGTGTCGTAGAGGGTTACACCCATCTTGGCGGCGCGCTCCTCGGAGGTGTAGGGATCGTAGCCGATGAGCTTCATGCCAAAGCCACGAGCGCGCTCAGCGACGAGCGAGCCGATACGGCCGAGACCAACGACGGCGAGCGTCTTCTCGTAGAGTTCCGAGCCGGTGAACTTCGAGCGCTCCCACTTGCACGCGTGCATGGAGGCGTTGGCCTGCGGCGTCTTGCGGGCGACGGCCAGCATGAGCGCCATGGTCTGCTCGGCGGCCGACACGATGTTGGAGGTCGGCGCGTTGCACACGATGACTCCGCGCTCCGTGGCGGCGTCGACATCGACGTTGTCCACGCCCACGCCCGCTCGGCCGATGATCTTGAGGTTCACGCCGGCCTCGATGACCTCGCGTGACGCCTGCGTGGCCGAGCGCACGATGAGCGCGTCGTAGGAGGGAATCGCGGCAACGAGCTCCTCGGGCGTGAGGTCGGTCTTCACGTCGACGTCGAACTTCTCCTTGAGCAGTGCGACGCCGCTTGCGGCGATCTGCTCGGCGACAAGTACCTTCATAGGTGTCCCCTACCCTTCCATGAACACGGATTCGGCGGCGATGACTCCGGCGCCGCGGGTGAACTCATAGCCCAGCTCCGCGAGCGTCATCTCGAGCGCCGCGAGCGTGGTGATGATGTCGAACTCGCCAAAGTAGCCGAGGTGACCGATGCGGATGATCTTGCCCACGTAGTCGTCCTGGCCACCGGCGATGGTGACGCCGTACTTGTTCTTGAGGATCGAGACGACCTTCTTGCCGTCGATACCCTCGGGCACCCACGCTGGCGTGACCGCGCTGCCGCGACCCTCGGGCGGCGCGAACAGCTTCAGGCCGAGCGCTTC
>JBBRWO010000134.1:0-5512 GCA_038249135.1 Coriobacteriia bacterium | reverse complement strand
GCCGACGCCAAGCACGGTAAGTCGTTCTTTGGCCGGATGCTCGGCATGGGCGCGTTCGAAGGCGGCGGCATCGAGAAGGCCAACCCGAGCAAGTACAGCTTCGGCGGAATGGGCCGCTGGATGTTCGGCAAGATGATGGGTGCTCACAACGTGTCCACGCTGCCGGAACTCCGCGACCTCGCCGTGATGCTCGGCGTGCGGATGTACGGCTGCCAGATGTCGATGGATGTGATGGAGATCCCGGCCGACACGTTCGTCGAAGGCGTCAAGGAACCAGTCGGCGTCGGCTTCATGATTGCCGAGGCCGAGACCTCCAAGATCCAGTTCTTCATCTAGGTCGCCCGCACCGTCGAAACGGCCGGCGGATCACGCCGGTCTTCTACAGAGAACCACGCACCCTGCACCAAGGCCACGACTGCCTGGTTGTGGTCGTCAACGGTCCTGCGCATGCCGGTCGCAGGCCACAGCGAACAGGAGTCATCACATGAGCGACATCACCCCTGATCTGGAACTCGACCTCAAGGGGCTTCTCTGCCCGATGCCCATGGTCAAGGTTTCGCAGAACATCGCCAACATCCCCGTGGGCGGCGTCATCCGCGCCGTTGCCACCGACGCCGGCTCAATGGCCGACATCCCCGCATGGGCGAAGTCGACCGGCAACGAGGTCATTTCCGCCGAGAAGGTTGACGGCGAGTTCGTCTTCCTCGTCAAGCGCGTCAAGTAGCGGCGACGATAATGGACTGGTTCTCCTACCTCGCATCGGGGATAGGGGTGTATGTGGCGCTCGCGGTGTTCACGCTGGGTATGGCGTGGCGCGTCTACGAGTGGTCGCGCACGCCCAAGACGCCCGTGCGCCTCGCGCTCTACCCCAAGCCCAAGACCGGCCTCGGCCGCTTCGGCAAGCTGCTCGTCGACACCTTTCTCGCACCTCAGTCGTTCGCCATCGCCACCGGCGTCATGATCGCGGCGTTCGCGTTCCACTTCGCGGCGCTCGCGGCCTTTGTCGGTCACCTGCGGTTGGTCCACGAGTTCACGCCGCTGGTCGCCATCCTCGGCGTCGAGGGCATGAACGCGTTCGCGGGCTGGTCGGGCGGCATCGCGGGCATCGTCATGCTGATGGCGGTTCTCTATTGGATCGCTCGGCGCACATTCGGCCCGTACCGCAAGCTCTCCACGCCCGAGGACTACCTGCTGCTCGCATTGCTGCTGGGCATCGTCGTGATGGGCGATCATCTACGTTTTGTGGGCGATCTGCACGCGGCGACATACCAGGCGTGGTTCGCGAGCCTCATGGCGTTCAAGCCGGCGTTTCCAGCAGAGCTCGCCGACTCGACCACGCGTCTGGCGCTGAACTGGCACATGCTCTTCGTCGACGCGTTCCTCATCTACTTCCCGTTCTCGAAGATGACCCATGCGGTCGGGGCCTTCGCGACCAACCTCGTGAGGAGCTCTGAATAGCGATGGCTGCCATCAAGCAGACAGACGACGAGAAGCAGCAGATCGCAACGCTCGTAGGCGTGCTCGACAAGCGTATGAACCGCCAGCTCAAGCAGTACATGGACATCTGCGTGCGCTGCGCGATCTGCAAGGACGCCTGCCACCAGTACGTCGCGACCGGCGACATGAAGTACCTTCCGGCCCGCCGAGCAGAGCTCATACGCGAGATCTACCGCAAGTACTTCACCAAGGCCGGCGAGTTCCTGCCCGCGCTCTATGAGGCGCGCGACCCCGACGAGAACCTGCTCGACGAACTCTATGACTCCACGTACGCGTGCACCGGCTGTCGTCGCTGCACCTACTACTGCCCATTCTCGATCGACACCGGCTGGATCACCGCCACCGCCAAGGGCATTCTCATCGCGGCAGGTCGCGGTAACGAGATCCTCGGCCAGCTCGCGGATGCGGCGCTCTTCAAGGCCGACAACATGGAGATGTTCGGCGAGATCATCGAGACCGGCTTCAAGGATATCGAGGCCGAGCTGCGCGAAGAGACCGGCCGAGACATCGATATCCCGGTGAACAAGCAGGGCGCCGACATCCTCTACGTGGCGCTCGCCGGTTCGCACTCGATCAAGCCGGCTGCACTCATCTTCGACGCCGCTGGAGCCAACTGGACGCTGTCGATGTTCGAGTCGGCGAACTATGGCTTCTTCTTCGGCGATCCCGCCAAGGCCAAGCTCATCGCCGACCGCTACATGAACGAGGCCAAGCGCCTTGGTGTGAAAGAGGTCGTCATCACCGAATGCGGTCATGCATACCGCGTCGCCGAGATGTTCTACGAGGCGTGGGCCAAGGAGAAGATGCCGTTTACGGTCCGCCACATCCTCGAGGTCATCGACGAGTACATCAAAGACGGCTCAATCTCGGTGGACCCAGCCGCAATCAAGGAGCGGGTCACCTACCACGACCCCTGCCAGATCGGGCGCAACGGCGGCATCTACGAACAGCCGCGCGACATCGTCAAAGCAATCGCTCCCGACTTCGCCGACATGACACCCAACCGCGAGAAGCAGTGGTGTTGCGGCGGGGGAGGCGGCATCGTGGCGATGGAGGAGTTCGACGCCATGCGCATCAAGTCTGGCGCCGAGAAGGTCAAGCAGATCCGCGCGACGGGTGCGACGATCCTCGCATGCCCGTGCGAGAACTGCCGCCTGCAGATCACCGAGCTCAACGCGGTTCACGATCTGGGGCTGCGCATCGTGCCGGTCATGGAGTTGGTGGCCGAAGCGATGATGCCGGCTGCACTGCAGTCAAGCGCGGGCGGTACGACCGGCTAGACTCCGCGCGCTTCACCTCTGCGGGGACCGTCCCGAGGTCGCCCTGAATCTGGGGTCCTTCACCACCGGTGGAGGACCCCGTCTATGTCGAGACCGTCCCTCGGCACGCTCATTCGTGCTATGCTTCTAAGTTCGTGCACGCGCGCGATACAAAGAAGTCCCCAAGCACATCGGAGTCACCCATGATGCGTCAGAACGACGTCCGCAACATCGCGATCATCGCCCACGTCGACCACGGTAAGACCACGCTGGTCGACCGGCTCTTGCAGACCACCCACGTCTTCCGAGACAACCAGGAGGTGGCCGAGCGCGTTCTGGACTCAAACGACCAGGAACGCGAGCGCGGAATCACCATCCTCGCCAAGAATATCTCCATTCGTTACAACGGCACCAAGATCAACGTCATCGACACCCCGGGCCACGCTGACTTTGGTGGCGAGGTCGAGCGCGTCCTGAAGATGGCCGACGGCTGCCTGCTCATCGTCGATGCCTTCGAAGGTGCGATGCCGCAGACCCGCTTCGTGCTCAAGCACGCGCTCGAGCACGGCCTCAAGCCGATGGTCGTCGTCAACAAGATCGACCGTCCCGGTGCCCGTCCCCACGAGGTCATCGATGAGGTCTTCGAGCTCATGCTCGACCTCGGCGCCAACGACGCGCAGCTCGACTTCCCGGTCGTCTACACCAGCGCGGTCAACGGCTACGCTCGTTACGAGCCCGACGGCGACAACATGGACATGACGCCGCTCCTCGACGCCATCATCGAGCACATCCCCGCGCCGGACGTCGATACCCAGGGTCCCGTCGCGATGCAGGTCTGCACCATCGACTACTCCAACTTCGTCGGCCGTATCGGCATCGGTCGTGTGTTCTCGGGCACGCTTCACAACGGCGAGCGCATCCTCGTGGTCAAGAACGACGGCAGCCGCTATCAGGCCACCATCAAGGACCTGTTCACCTTTGAGGGCATGGGCCGTCAGGTCGCCTCGGAGGTTCACGCGGGTGACATCTGCGCGGTCGTCGGCATCGAGGACTGCGACATCGGCGACATGTTCACGTGCAAGATCGAGCCGGTCGTGCTCGATCCCATCCACGTCGAAGAGCCCACGATGTCGATCGTGTTCGCGCCCTCCACCAGCCCGCTCGTGGGCCAGGAAGGCAAGATCGTCGGCGGTCGCCAGATCAAGGAGCGTCTCCTCAAGGAGGCCGAGTCCAACATTTCGATGAACATCACCGAGACCGAGGACAAGGGTGGCATGGAAGTCGCCGGTCGTGGCGTCCTGCACCTGTCGGTGCTCATGGAGACGATGCGCCGCGAGGGCTACGAGTTCCAGGTCGGCCGTCCCCAGGTCATCATCAAGCACGAGGGCGGCAAGAAGTTCGAGCCGATCGAGGAAGCTGTCGTCGACGTGCCCAGCGAGTTCGCCGGTAAGGTCATCGAGATCTTCGGTTCGCGCAGCGGCACGATGACCGACATGGTCATCCGCGAGGAGCGCACGCACCTCGAGTTCAAGATCCCGACCCGCGGCGTCATGGGTCTGCGCACGCGCATCCTCAACGCCACCCGCGGTGAGGGCATCCTCTTCCACCACTTCAAGGAGTACGGCCCTTACATGGGCGACCTCGGCGGGCGTCAGAACGGATCGATGATCGCCAACGCCACCGAGAAGTCCGCTGCGTTCGCGCTCGACACGCTGCAGACGCGCGGCAAGCTGTTCATCGGCCCGGTCGTCATGTGCTACGAAGGCATGATCGTGGGCGAAGCTGCCAAGGAAGGCGACCTGGTGGTCAACGTCGCCAAGGCCAAGCAGCTCACCAACATGCGTACCTCCTCGGCGGACAAGGCCATCGTGCTGCACCCGCCGCTGCTGTTCACGCTGGAAGAGGCGCTCGAGTACATCGAGGACGACGAGCTCGTCGAGATCACGCCCAAGAGCATCCGCCTTCGTAAGCGTCTGCTGACGGCCAACGACCGCAAGAAGTCAGGCCGCAAGTAGGTCGCTTCTGGCCGTGCCAGCCTGAAGTCACCACGCGCATGAACGCCCGCTTGCTGTTCTCAGCAGGCGGGCGTTTTCGCGTTCAGGTGCCGAGTGGGTGCGGGGCAGTCATCGCTTGCCAGCGCCCAGCTGCCGGACGATCCCGATCACCCGGCTGAGCACCGTGAGTCCCAGCAGCAATCCCGCGATCTGGCCGAGACCCACGCCGCCACCGCTTCCGGCTGCTCCCGCGTCGCTTGCCGAGGAGCCCTCGGTCCCACCGTTCTTGCTTGCGGTCCCGTCACTGCCGGCTGCGAACGCCTCGCTGGCTCCTAGCTTGCCGGCGACGCCGCCCTTTGAGCCGCCGCTGAGTGCACTGCTGTAGTCGATCTCGATGGGGTGGGTCTTGTCGCCGTCGTTGATGAGCACCGTGGTCTTGTCGGTGCCGATCTTGACGCCCTTGATGGACGAGAGCAGCTCGACGATGTAGTGCGAGTCCTTCTCGGAGGTGGTGGTGTGGGAGACGACATGCTCGCCAGGAGCCAGCTCGACGGGCAGCGTGGAGGATGCCGCAGACGCGGTCGTAGCGAGTGAGGCTGCTGCCAGCATCGCCGCCGTGATGATGAGTGCGAATCGCGCGTACATGGTGCACCTCCGGGTTGAGAGGACGCATCTTTGTCCTCACGGAAGCAGTATCGGCACGCAAGCAGCGCTTGTGTGTGATGGAAATCACAGCACGTCACACTTAATGAACCTGAGCTT